>DATAPW010000128.1:0-16647 GCA_036265005.1 Acetobacteraceae bacterium
CGCCGCAAATGTCGGTCAGGTGGAGGGGTTGGTCTGGGGCATGGAGGCGCGCGGCTGCATGACCGGCGGCTATTTCGTACCTGACCGGGCATTGCTCTATGCCGCACAGGTTCAGGCACAGGAAATGTATCCGCAGCTCATCGCAAAGCTTCGCGAGCTTGCTGGTGGCGGCATGATCATGCTGCCGTCCTCGATTGCCGACTATGGCGATGCCGATACGGCTGGAATCATCCGACGCACTCAGCTGTCGCCCTACTACGAAGCGGACGACCGCGTGAAGTTCTTCAAGCTGGCGTGGGACGCAGTGGGTTCGGAATTCGCGTCTCGACACCTGCAGTACGAAATGATGTACGCTGGCACCAGCTATGTCAGCCGCACGCACGCGTTCCGTACGTTCGACTGGAACAATGCCTGTGGCATGGTGGACGCAGCGATGCGCAATACCGACGGACCGTAGTCTGCAGGAAAGCCCGGCGCGTTTCGCCACCTTGCGGCGGAATGCACTGCGCTTTTCCGCCCTACGCCCGATGCCGGGGCAGAAAACCATCGAGGAAGGCTGTGTAGATTGTCGGCCAGCTTTGTCACGATGTAGCCGCCCCTCCAAATACTGTATGGTCGAAGTTTCGTCTTCCTGCGGACTTGCACAAGCTCAGGATTCCGTTGCCAAGGCGACCGCGTACAGCAATCATTGACGTTGACTTCTGTGGAGCGACCAGCTGATGCCGATCCGCCCTGACCTCCTGCAGGCGCAGGACCGAGCCTGGACATCCCTCGGCCACCCTGGCACGTGGTGGACTGGTGCTGACCGCGTGGCGATTGCCGCTGAAACGCGCCACGCCGCGTCTTGCCCGCTTTGTGCCGCGCGTGCCGAGGCCCTGTCTCCCGCCATGGTCGGAGGCGATCACGCCACACTCGGCTCGCTGCCCGGTGCCGCCGTGGAGGCCATCCATCGGATCCGTACAGATTCCGGCCGTATCGGAGAAAGCTGGATCGTCCGGCTGATGGCCGGTGGAATGGACGAGGCGCGCTACGTCGAACTCGTGTCGGTCGTTGCAATCACCATCGCCATCGACACCTTCCGTTCCGCTGTCGGGCTGGAGGTTCTACCATTACCTCCGGTGCACCTGGGAGCGCCGCGCCCAAGCCGTCCAGTCGGCGTGAAGCGGGATCTCTGCTGGGTCAGCACACTTGCACCCGAGGATGTCGGTCCGGATGATCCGGACATCTACCTCATGCGCCGCGACGGGCCGCCGGAACGGTCCGGCGCCAATATTCAGCGTGCGCTTAGCCTGGTGCCGCAAGCGATGCTCCAGTGGTGGGACATGCTCGAGGTCATGTACATGCCGGGGCCCTGGATGCGCGACTTCACCCGGGAGTATCGCGCGGTTTCCCACGCCCAGATCGAGATGCTGGCTGCCCGAGTATCCGCCCTCAACCGGTGCATCTATTGAACCGTCAGTCATCTCGCCCTGCTCCGTGCGAGTGGGCAACATGCGGACCTGGACTTTGGGATGGCCGGCGTCATGGACGGCGCGAGCGAGATGCGCGTGCCACATGCCACGGAGTTGCTGGATTTCGTCGCGGCAGCCCTGTCGTTTGACCCGGTACGCATAGCCGCCACCAGAGATGCGGTGCTGAACACAATGGGCGAGCCAGCCATGGTGGACGCGGCCGCGGTGATTGCCGGCTTCAATGGCATCACCCGGATCGCAGATGCGACGGGCATTCCGCTAGAGGATTTCAAGGCCGAACAGAGCGAAAATTGGCGTGCAACACTGGGCATCAACCAATTCGCTAACACGAAATCATAGAGAAATAACGCCAAACTAACGAGAACTTCCCAGAGATTTGGCATTATTGCCACGATGAAGGGGCCCGGCCGGTGTGGACAGTATCCGCACGCCGGGAATCAGTTGTTGGAGTGGCTATGGACGGGCAGCGGCGGCGAGTCGCCCTGGCTCCGGACGGGGTGGCTTTTCCCCATCCGGTGGCGTTTTGGCTGGGAACCTTGGCGACGATTGTCGGCGTCATCCTCCATCTGCCGATGTACATCAGCGCGCGCGACATGGGTTATCAGCTTGTCGGCATGCCAATGGACGAGCCGATGAAGATCGGCATGTTCCTCGTGGTCCTGGGCCTCGTACTCAGCCTGTACGGACTCTACCCAAGGTCCGCAGAGGCGACCGCCGGGATGGTGTCGCGCATCCGCGTCCGCGCAATGGACGAGGCACCGATCCGCGCAGCCCATGTGGGCTTGCTTGTCGTGATGGCGATCGCGGTGACCATCGACGTGATGAAACCGACGGCTCTCGCCTTCGTCGCGCCCGGCATGGCATTGGAATACGGCCTGAAGTCGCCGCTCAACCCAGCGGGCATCGTGCCCGTTGCCTATCTGCCGCTCTCCGGGATCGGCGGGACCGTGGTCGGTTCCTTCCTCTGGGGCTGGATGGGCGATCGCATCGGGCGCCGGGCCTCCATCCTGTTCGCCGGCATCACCTTCATCGGCACGTCGATCTGCGGCTGCATGCCAGACTATCGCTGGAACTTCGTGATGTGCTTCATCATGGGCCTCGGGGTCGGCGGAATGCTGCCGATCGCCTACGCACTGATGGCCGAGGCCATCCCGGCACGGCATCGCGGCTGGCTGATGGTGGTTATCGGCGGGGACATTGCCGGCGCCTACATCATCACGAGCTGGCTCGCCTCCTCGCTGGTGCCGGAGTACAGCTGGCGGATCCTTTGGCTGCTCGGTGCGCCGACAGGAATTCTGCTGATCCTGTTGAACCGCTGGATACCCGAGTCACCGCGTTATCTGTTGGCCACCGGACGCGATGCAGAAGCCCGCGCGGTCATGGGACGCTACGGTGCGATGATCGTCGAGGACATATCCGAACCGGAGGTTGATCAGCAGGTGCGCAGCCAGTGGTTGCAACTCCTGCGAGCGCCACTGCTCGGCCAGACCGTGGCGATATCGCTCCTTGCTCTCGGCGTCGGTCTGGTGCTGTTCGGATTCAACCTGTGGATGCCGTCGAACCTTCGGCGGCTTGGCTTCACCGAGGTCTCCGCTGACCGCGTTCTCCGTGATTCCGCACTGATCGGCTTTCCGTTCACGTTCCTGGTGGCCTGGATGTACGGCTTCTGGAGCAGCAAGAAGACCATCATAGTGCTGAGCGTCGTGACCGCTGCCGCGCTGTTCGGGTTTGCCATCGCAGGCGATGCAGTGATCCGTGATGGCGCTGTGCTGCACGTGCTGCTCGCCGTGCCAATCTGGGGCATCAACGCGGTGACGGCCGTGCTCACGGTCTACAGCGCGGAAATCTATCCGACACGGGTCCGTTCGCGCGGAACCGGCTTTGCCGCCGGCGCCAGCAAGACCGGCGGCGTGTTGATCATTACGCTGGTCGCGCTAAGTTTTGCCGCGCCGTCCCTCGCTGTCACCGCACTCATCGGCGGAATCCCGATGGCACTCGCCGCCGCAGCGATTTTGCTGTTCGGTGTCGAGACGCGGAACCGGGCGCTGGAGCAGATCACCGGAGAGACATACGCGGCCAACAGGGTCGGTTTGACTTCGCGCCGCTAAGGTACCGGGGGAGCAACCTTCATCGATTGAGTTAATAACTGATAGCAATGCGGCATAAAAATTAGTACAAATGTACTCAAAGCGCCGTCGGTTCGGGACACAGTTCGACATGGCAACTCAATGGGGGGCAGCAAGCCCCGTGGCCACCATCATCCGCGACCGGTGCGACGTGCCGCCTGCCGCCAGGATAACTGCATGACATCCAGCTTGGCATCAGACCTCCAGGACCGCGTCGCCAGTACCGAGCGGTGGGCAAGGACTGCTCTCGCGTCGCAGCCGAGAAGCACTGGATTTGACTCGCAATCGTGGCAGGAGCTGGCGCGGTTCGGACTGTTCGGCCTGACGCTGCCGGTGCCGACAGGCGGCGAAGGCCTTGGTGCGCAGGCAGTTGTCGCAGTGCTCGAGGCGATGGGCCGAGGCGGCGGGGATCGCGGGCTTCTCATGGCGGCCGGCGCGCATCTGTTCGGCTGCATCATTCCGGTTGCCGCCCACGGCACACCCGGCCAATGCGACCGATGGTTGCCGGCATTGCGCACCGGCGAGGTAATCGGCGCCCTGGCCGTGACCGAACGGGATGGCGGGTCAGCATTCGACCAGATGGCAACCACGGCCACGGCGACATCGGACGGCATTGCACTGCACGGTCGCAAGACGCTGATCTGCAACGCCATGCACGCTGGCCTCCTGCTGGTCCTGGCAAGGCAGTATCCTGATCGCGGCGCTCTCGGCCTTACGGCGTTTCTCGTGCCACGCGGCGCCCAAGGGGTTCACGTCGAGCCTATTGGCGCCGCCGCCGGGTTGCCGGGGGCCGCGATGGGCGAACTGGTGCTCGATCACTGCACCTTGCCGGACAGTGCGATCCTGGGACGGCCCGGCACCGGACTGCGCGTCTTCATGACGGCGATGAAGTGGGAACGTTGCGGGCTGCTCGCGGGTTTTCTCGGCGCGGCCGAACGAGACCTGGCGTCGTGTGTCAAAACTCTGGCGCAACGCGGCGACGGCGTTTTGCTGAGGCACCAGGCGGTAACGCACCGAATGGCGCGCATCAAGGTGCGGCTGGAAACCGCGCGCCTGATGCTGCAGCGCGCCGCTTCGAGTATCGATGCCGGCCACGACGATCATGCTGGGTCTGCCATGGCGAAGCTGGTTATCAGCGAAGCCTTGGTTGACTGTGCTCAGGATACCGCGCGCCTGTTGGCCGGTTCCGGATGGCGCGGTACGCCCTTCGATACCGGTGCCGCGCTGGTCGATGCGCTGGGTGGCTTGTTCGCGTCAGGCACATCCGAGGTACAGCTTGACCTGATTGCCCGCGCCGTACTGGCGGAGGCGCGGCATCCATGAGCGAAACGTCGTGCGCATCGCCGCTGATCGCGCCATTGTTGGCGGACCGGACCGACCCAGGGCACCCCGCCATTTGCATCGGCGACATGGTGCTCAGCTATGGCGAATTGCGGCAATCGATCGCCGCGACCGCTGACGCATTGCAGCGCGCCGGTGTACGCCCTGGCGACCGCGTGGCGATCAGTCTGCCGAAGTCGGTCGGAGCGCTGACCCTGATACTGGCGACGCTCGCCGTCGGGGCCGCGTATGTGCCACTGAATTATCGGCTGCCTGCGTCACAGTTGCGCGCCATTCTGCGCGAGTTGCGGCCTCGCCTGCTGGTTGCCGGAGACCTTGCGATCCAGTCAATTGAACCGGCAACTCTGCCGGGGTTGAGCATCGCACGGACTGACGGAAAAACCTGCATGCCGCTTGAGCAAGTGCAGCGCTTTCCAGGCAGCACGCCCGACATCGCATCCCCCGATGACCTTGCGGCGATCCTGTACACGTCTGGCACCACCGGCGAGCCCAAAGGCATCATGCTGTCCCACCAAGGCATGACAAGCTTTGTGGACTGGGCGGCTGATACGTTCCATGTATCGGCAGAGGATCGCGCGACCAGCCATGCTCCATTCCATTTCGATCTGTCGATCTTCGACATTTTCTGCACGCTGAACCGGCATGCTTCGCTGTATGTGCTGGACGATCTGGCAACACGCTTTCCTGGCGCGATGCGTGCGGTATTGGAGAAGGCCGCAATCACGGTCTGGTATTCGGTGCCGACGGCGCTGGCCCAACTGCAGGCCCGACGCGCCTTGCTGGGATTGCAGTCCCTCCGTGTGATGCTGTTCGCCGGCGAGGTTTTCCAGGTTCCGCTATTGCGACAGGTCATGGCGGATCTGCCCACAGTCGAGTTCGCCAACCTTTACGGCCCGACCGAGACCAATGTCTGCACCTGGTATCGCGTGCCGGGGCCCCTGGCATCCGACGTCGACATCCTGCCGATCGGCCGCGTCTGCCCGCATTACGACGTGAGTCTGCTGGATTGCAACGGCGCGCCGGTGCGAAAAGGTGAAACCGGTGAGATCTGCGTTGCTGGCCCTTCCGTGATGCTGGGCTATTGGCAGCAGCCTGAGTTGACCGCGGCGTCGCGGATTGATGGTCGACGAGATTCATACCGCACCGGCGATCTTGGCTATCTGCGCGGCGACGGTGAGTTGATGCTGGTTGGCCGCAAGGACCAACAGGTGAAAGTGCGCGGCTACCGGATCGAGTTGCTTGCGCTCGAGGCCACTCTCAATGCGCACCCGGCGGTGCACGAGGCAATTGCAGTGACCACTCAGGACAGTGCCGGTGGCCAACTCGCAGTGTTTCTGGCGCCGCGCGGCACGCAGGCAGAGCCGTCCGACCTGCGCGACTATATCGCCTCTCGCCTGGCTCCTTACTACCTGCCGGACCGGTTCGAATGGCTCCCTGAGTTGCCGCGAACTGCCAATGGCAAAGCCGACCGCAGCGCGCTGCGGCTGCGCGCCCACACCAACTCATGAAGTGAAACGACTCAATGCAGCCTCTCATCGACGCCATTACCAAATGGCTCAAGCGGACCGCCAACCACCGGGACGTCACCGCCGATACCGAACTCATCGGCCTCGGCATTCTTGACTCGATCGAAATCCTCAACCTGGTATCGTTCCTGGAGGAACGTTTCGGCGTCACGCTGCCGATCGAGGAGTTCGTTCCGGAGAATTTTGCAACCCCACGAGCGATTGCGGACCTTGTCGTGCGGTTGAGTCCTGCGGCGTCTGCGGCATAGGGCGATCGCAACAATGTCCCTGCCCAGCAAGGTGGATGTTCTCGTCGTCGGTGGCGGCCCCGCCGGTAGTACCGCGGCCGGCCAACTGGCCGCACTCGGCTACGACGTGGCGCTGATCGACAAACAGCATCATCCGCGCGAAACGGTTGGCGAAAGTGTGCTGCCGTCTGCATGGCGCTACTTCGATCTGCTCGGCGTCACTGAAGCGGTTGATCAGTGCAAATTCGTGCGCAAGGCCGGCGGCGTCGTCGCCTGGGGCGATCAGATCACCCAGATCTCGTTCAAGGACTTCGCGTACGACCGGCCAGGTCTGCACGTCGAACGCGATGAGATGGATCATGTGCTGCTGCGACATGCACAGTCGCGCGGCGTGCGGGTGTTCGAAGGCTATCGTGCCACCACCGTGCTGACCGACCTCGCGGGCGGCGCGAGTGTCGCGGTCATCGGCGGCGATGAACGGAAGCAAGTGTCGTGTCGGTACCTGATCGATGCGACCGGACAGGCTTCGCTGATGGCGCGGCAGTTGAAATGCCGGCGAACCAATCCGGAATACCGCTTCGTCGCGCTGTGGGGATATTTCCGTGACTCACGCTACGTGGATCCGAACGGCGTCGCCCGGCCATTCTCGGACCTGGCTTCCCATGCGCCGGTGACTTTTGTCACACGACTGGGTGATTGGGGATGGTCATGGCACATCCCGATGAAGCAATACACCAGCGTCGGCCTGGTGATCCCAATCGATGACTACAAGCGCGATAGCGCCGCCTTTCCTTCTTTGGAGGCATATTACCTGGAAACCTGCCGCACCGCGGCGTATCTCGGTAATCTGCTGGAAGGCGCGGAGCTGACCAACGGCAATGTCAGGATGATGCGCGACTTCTCGTACGTATCCGAGACGGTCGCCGGTCCCGGCTTCCTGATTACCGGCGACGCAGCCGGATTCGTTGACCCGATCTTCTCGATCGGCTTCGCGATTGCAATGTACTCCGGCAACATTGCCGCATGGACGGTGGACCGATCATTGCGGCGTCCGGCACAGGCCGCGATGACGCGCGGCGTATTCGAGAAGCAAATGCTCGGCCGTTACCAGCTTGCCCACACGATGGCCTTGCCCGGCGTCGAGGCCGCCACGCCGCAGGAGGCTCGCCAACATTTCGACTTCTTCTCGCGCAGCGAGAAGGAACTGATGTGGTCGGCTGCATCGATGACCACGCGATCGGGCAATCTGGTGAGGGCTTCCTCAGACGGCTCCGCGCCATCGGCGCTCAAGCGGCGTGACCTGGCAACCATCCAGTTCTGATCGGTCGATACCGACAAGCAAGGTGCGGGGCCGGTTCGCCGGCCACCGTCACTCCTCGTGCGCGCCCAGGAAGCGTAATACCGCATCGGCAAACAATCGTGGCGCAGTATTGATGGCAGTGTGCCCCTGGCCTGGCAGGACCTCGATCCGGCTCCCTGGGAGGCTGCCGTGCAGTAAGTCTGCCGTCACGCGATATTGTGCCGGGCTCTCGCCACCGAGCAGCAACAATGTCGGGATCCGCCAATCGGCATAGTCGTTCGCGACAAAGTGGAAATGGGCAACGGCTTCCAGTTCGCGCAGCACCAGCGGGGCCAGGGCGATCTGGTCGCGCCACGCGGCGACGCGGTGCATGCGGGCGACGTTGTCCCGTGTGATGCCATGGACGCCAGTAAGGAAACTGGCCATGGCGCCCGCCAGGTCGCCTGCTGCGATCGCTGCACGCATTTCCGGTACTACCTCGGGTGGGCAATAGATCCAACCAGGCGTTGGCACAGGCGGCTCATACAGTACCAGGCGATTGATCGACGCCCCGCGGCGGCAGGCACCCAGGGCGCAGAGCGCTCCGTAGGAATGCGCGATGACATCGACCGAATCCGTGCTCAATGCCTCGATGCAGCAGGCAATGTCGTCACATTCCCGTTCGATGGCATAGGTCGTCGCGTCGCCGCTCATCCCATATCCACGGCGATCCATCGCGTGGACGGTGAAGTGTGCGTCCAGCACTGCCCGAACCGGGCGCCAACTCGGCCCCGCTGCTCCCGTACCGTGGACCAGCAGCACACTTGGCCCTCGGCCGCTCGAGTCGCACGCAATGAAAGTGCCGTCACGCGACTGGAAGAGCATGTTCGCACCATTGCACAACTGACTGCTGTATCACACGGCGATTTGAGACGCGTCCAGATTGGATCAACCCACCTATCGCGCAACAGGCAAATCCGCCGAACAGCGGGAGGTGGAGTATGAGCGAACCCAGTGTCACGCGGCGCACGCTGATCACCGCAACCATAACTGGCATCGCGATGCAGTCGAGACCGGGGCAAGCCGACGACACGACCCCGCGGTCGCTCCCCGAGCCCGTTGCCACGCATTCCGGACAGGTTGGCCCGATCACAGTCGAATTGCAGGTCAACGGCAGGGCACTGCCACTGACGGTCGAGCCGCGTACCTCGCTGCTCGATGCCCTGCGCGAGTACGCCGGTCTTACCGGCACCAAGAAGGGCTGTGACCGCGGCGCCTGTGGCGCGTGTACAGTCCACGTTGACGGCCGGCGTGTGGTGTCCTGTCTGACCCTGGCCGCGCGCTGCCAGGGCAAGGCGGTAACGACAATCGAAGGACTGGGCGCCGACAGCCAACTGAACGCGGTTCAGGCGGCGTTCCTGCATCACGATGGTTTCCAATGCGGCTATTGCACGCCCGGCCAGATCATGTCGGCTGCCGCATTGATCAATGAATGCCATACCGGATCCGATGGCGAGATCCGTGAATGGATGAGCGGAAATATCTGCCGCTGCGGCGCCTATCCCAACATTGTCGCGGCGATCCGCGACGCAGCCGGAAAGGCCTGACCCATGCAGGCGTTCAGTCTTCTCCAGCCGACCTCGACGGGCGATGCGATCGCGGCCGCCCAGGCGCACGGGACCAAATACATCGCCGGCGGCAGCGATCTCATGCAATTGATGAAGGACAACGTGGAGGCGCCGGACCAGCTGGTTGACCTGGAGAAGCTGCAGCTAACGGGAATACGTACTGATTCCGGCGGCCTGCGCCTGGAAGCCATGGCGAGAATGAGCGACGTCGCCGCTCACCCCGCCGTGCAGCAACGCTGGCCAGTCATCTCCGCGGCATTGCTGGCTTCGGCATCGCCACAGGTGCGCAATATGGGAACCATCGGGGGTAACCTGTTGCAGCGGACGCGTTGCAGTTATTTCCGCGACACCGGCTTTGCCTGCAACAAACGCGAGCCTGGCTCCGGTTGTCCGGCCATCAAGGGCGCGAGCAGGATGCTGTCCGTTCTCGGCGGCAGCGACCATTGCATCGCCACCCATGCCTCCGATCTGGCCGTAGCGTTGATGGCACTTGATGCAACCTTGGAACTGCACGGCGCCGGCGACACACGACGTGAGGTGCCGATCGGCGAATTTTACCGACTGCCAGGCAACACGCCGAATATCGAAACGGTTCTCGCGCCGGGTGAAATGATCGCCGCAGTCATTGTTCAGGACACTCCTGCGGCACGACACTCGCATTACCTCAAGGTGCGGGACCGGACGAGCTTTGAATTCGCCCTCGTGTCAGCCGCGGTCGCGCTGGAAACCAGCGAAAATACCGTGCGCGATGTCCGCGTGGCCGCCGGTGGCGTCGGCACCCGGCCATGGCGTCTCCCGGAGGTCGAAGCCGCATTGCATGGCGCGACACTGAACGACGCCTTACTGCGCGAGGCCTCGGCTCGTGCCGGGGTTGGCGCACGGCCAACACGACAAAACGAATTCAAGCTGACCCTCTTGCGGCGGACCGTGCTGCGCGCGCTGCAGACCGCTGCCGCCTGAAGCGAGGACGCAATGCCATACATTGGACAACCGATCGATCGCGTAGACGGTCACCTCAAGGTGACCGGCCGCGCAAAATATGCCGCGGAATTCGCTGTACTCGATGTTGTGCATGCCGTTCTGGTGCAGAGCACCGTCGGTGCCGGCGCGGTCCTCGACTTCAACCTGGATAAGGCGAAGTCGATGCCTGGCGTGCTGTCGATCGTGACGCCACAGAATGCATTGAAACTGGCGACCAAAGGTGGCGGACCGCAAACCGTTCGTGCACCGCTGCTTCAGGATATGAATATCGCGTTCAATGGGCAGCATATCGCCATCGTCATCGCCAGCACGCTTGAGCAGGCAGACGATGCGGCATCGCGGATCCAGGTGAAATACCGGCGCGACGAGCCGGTTACCTCGATGGGGTCTGTGCTGGGGCAGGCCTATCCACCGAAACAATTTCGTAATGGTGAACGTCCACCGGATTCGATGCGCGGCAATCCGGACGAGAACTTTTCCAGCGGCGCCGCGAAAGTCGATGCCACCTACGTCACGCCAATGGAACACCATAACCCGATGGAACCGCACGCCACCATCGCGCGGTGGGACGGTGATCGGCTGACAATATGGACCGCGACCCAGGGCATCTCAGGCGCTCAGAGTACGCTGGCGGCCCTGTTCGATATCGACCCGGCGAATGTGCGGGTGATCTGTCCCTATGTTGGCGGCGGCTTTGGCTGCAAGGGCAGTACCTGGCCGCCGGCCACACTTGCAGCCATGGCGGCAAAAATCGTCAACCGGCCGGTGAAGCTGGTTGTGACCCGTGCCCAGATGTTCACGTCCAATGGCTATCGTCCCCGCACCATACAGAAGCTGCGCTTTGCCGCCGATGACGAGGGCCGGTTGGTTTCGATGCGGCACGACGGCTTCTCGCAGATGTCGCTGCCCATGCTTGGCGAATTCAGTGAGCCGGTCGGGCTCGCGACCGAAATGCTGTACTCCTGTCCCAACGTGGCTGTGACGCACCGACTTGTGCCGACGAATGCCAGCCTGCCGACGTATATGCGCGCACCTGGCCTGGCGAGCGGCAATTTCGCACTGGAGTCGGCAATCGACGAACTCGCAGTGGCGCTACGGATGGACCCGCTCGAATTCCGCCTGCGGAATTATGCCGACGCGGACCCGCACGAAAACAAGCCGTTCGCCAGCAAGATGCTGCGGGACTGCTATCAGCAGGGTGCCGATGCGTTTGGCTGGTCCCGCCGATCGCCCGAGCCGCGCTCGATGCGCGATGGCAATGTGCTGCTTGGCTGGGGCATGGCGACCAGCACTTACCCGACGCACCGAATGCCTGCATCGGCGCGGGTGCGGGTTGGCGCCAACGGTACCGCGGTGGTGCAGGTCGGCACGCAGGACCTGGGCACCGGCACCTACACGGTGATGTCGCAAATCGCCGCCGACACTCTCGGCATGCCGGTCGAGCGAGTCCAGTTCGAGTTGGGCGACAGTACATTTCCGCACGCGCCGGTATCTGGAGGATCGATGACGGTGGCGAGTGTGGGACCAGCGGTACTAGCGGCCTGTGAGGCCGCACGCGACAAGCTGTTCGACCTGGCGCTGTCGGATCCACGGCTCGCTTCCCCGGGCTCCGATCGTGCCGCGCTGCGCCTGCAGGAGGGCAGCGTCGTGGGACCGGCCGGACAGGTTCCGGTCGCTGAACTGTTTGCACGCCACGGGCAGGACTTCATCGAAGGGAGCGCCAGTGCCAAACCAGGCGCCGAACAGAAGCAATACGCCATGCATGCCTTCGGCGCGCAATTCGTCGAGGTGCGAGTGGATGCCGATCTTGGGGAGGTACGGGTTAGCCGGTTCGTCGGCGCGTTCGACTCCGGGCGCATCATGAACGCGAAGACCGCCCGCAGCCAGCTGATTGGTGGGATTGTCTATGGGTTGGGCATGGCTCTGCTGGAGGAGACCCACGTCGATGCCGAGACGGGCCGCATCGTCAACGCGAATATCGCTGATTATCTGGTGCCGGTGAACGCCGACGTGCCCAACATTGAGACAATCCTGGTGAACAACCAGGAGCGCAATTCGAACCCACTCGGTGCGAAAGGGATCGGCGAGTTGCCGATGGTTGGGGTTGCGGCCGCAGTAGCGAATGCGGTTTACCACGCAACAGGTGTGCGGGTGCGCGAACTTCCGATCAGGATCGAGAACCTGCTGACATAGGTGGCATGGGCAACCTGCCGTTGTGAACGCGTTGCGCGTTTTTCGGTCCCATCATACATTGGAGTTGTCATGCGCACATTTGCCCTGTCGTTCTGCGCCACGGCCGCTCTGCTCGGCCTCACCGTCGGTTCGGGATCGGCCGCGGTTTCTTCGGCTGACCGCACGTTCGCCGAGAAGGCGGCATCCGGCGGACTGGCAGAAATCCAGGCCGCGCAACTCGCGCAACAACGTGCCAGCTCGCCACAGGTGAAGCAGTTCGCCAGCCGGATGATCACTGATCACACGAAGGCGAACGACGAGCTGCAGCAGATCGCCGAGGAGGAGGATATCACTCTGCCGGCGCAACCCGATCAACAGGGGATGGCCGCTCAGAGAAAGCTGCAAGCGCTCAACGGAACCGCCTTTGACCAGAGTTATGCTCAGCAACAACTCGGCGACCACCAGCAGGCCATTGCGCTGTTCCGCAAGGAGGCGACGTCCGGCCAGGATCCGGCGCTGAAGTCATATGCTCAAAAGACGCTGCCCATCCTGCAACAGCATCTGCAACTGGCTCAGTCGCTCAGATCCGTGCGCTGAGCAATGCGCACCGCGGATTGGCGAAGGTCCCCCAACCGCAGGTGATCAGCCGGCGACGATCGCATTCCGGATTGCCAGCGGAGAGCCAACACCGATCAGCGGTTCGAATCCCGCGCCGGTGCCACGGATCATCAATGTCCCGTAACCCCAGAGGCGGCCGCCGAGGCCTTGTTCCACGTCTACCGTCTCGATCTTGCTGACGTTCATCTCGACCGTATGTCGCGCCAGCAGGCCGCGCTTGAAGATGACCCGCCGGTCGGTCACCACGATCTCGGTCGCCTGACGGCGGATCCAGGCGGCAAGCAGCAGCAGAATGCCCAGCACTCCGACCACGCCGCCAGCCAGCCGCGCGTACTGTTGCCAGGTTGGGTCGGGCAGCCGGTCGGATCCCAGCAGGAGCGCCAGAGCGATGACCACCACAAACAAGGCACGCAGATAGATCGACCAGTGAAGCCGGCCGACCACCTTCACGGTCTCGTCCGGTTGCAACACCTTGGTGTAATACGCCATCAGCCAAATTCTCCCATGTGCACCGCCATGTCGGCGCACAGGATACTGCCGATAAATGCGACAAAAACCAGAATGGTGCGGATACGGATCGGCAGCAGGCTTCCGGTGATTTCGGCCAGAACGTATGGCCCCGCCAGGCACGCGAACGCGATCAGCGCACCAAAATACGCCCAGACGAACCAGAACATGCCGTAGGTCAGCACCACGGAGACGAACAACGGCGCCAGGTACAGCGGGTTCGACCAACCGTTGGGAATCTTCAGGACGGTGAAACCGATAAAGCCAAACAGCGCGAGCGAGCCGGGATACAGCAACCGATAGCCCTCGGCCGGGAATGCTGCCGCCACCGGCCACAGATCCACCATTGGCACGATCGCGGCCACAATCCTCCCCCGCCGATGCTCCCTGGCAGCGTACCACCGCCGGCGTCCTGGCGCGAGGGCCGCCGATTTGCCATACCCGTGACCAAACCCGGCAACACATCGATGGGAGAGGACAGGTCGTGCTCGCCAACATCCCCGCCACCCAGACCGTTATCGAGATCAAGCAGCCCGGCGGCCCGGAGGTGCTGGTGCCCGCCACGCGGCCGGTGCCGGAACCGAAAGCCGGAGAGGTGCTCATCCGGATCGCCGGGGCCGGCATCAACCGTGCCGACTGCCTGCAACGCATGGGCCGCTACCCTATGCCGCCCGGCGCACCCGACATCCCCGGCCTGGAATGCTCCGGCACCGTGGTGAAGCTTGGCGACGGCGTGACCGAGTGGAAGACCGGCGACCAGGTCTGCGCGCTGATGATTGGTGATGGCTATGGCGAGTATGCCGCAGTACCGGCAGTTCAATGCCTGCCGGTGCCGTCTGGTGTCAGCGTGGTCGATGCCGGCGGCCTGCCCGAGACGTTCTGCACGGTATGGACCAACGTGTTCGAACGGATGCATCTGCAGCCGGGCGAAACGTTTCTCATTCAGGGTGGAACCAGCGGCATCGGTGTCACCTCGATTCAGCTTGCCAAGGCATTCGGCTGCAAGGTGTTGGCCACCGCGGGCTCGGACGCCAAGTGCCGGGCCTGCCTCGAATTTGGCGCCGACGTCGCCATCAGCTACCGCACGCAGGACTTTGTCGCAGTGGGCAAGCAGTTCACCAAGGGCCGCGGCGTCGATGCGATCCTCGACATGGTCGGCGGCGACTACATTCCGCGCGAGATCGAGTTGCTGGCGCGCGAGGGGCGGCTGTGTTTCGTCGCACTCATGGGCGGCACCAAGGTTGAGGCGGACTTCGGTGCGATCCAACGCAAGCACCTGACCGTCACGGGGTCCACGTTGAGGTCCCGCAGCGTGGCGGAGAAGGCCGGCATCGTCGCGGCGTTGCGGCAGAAGGTCTGGCCCATGTGGGACGCAGGCAAGCTGCGAGCGTTCACCTACCGGCAGTTCCCGCTGCGGGAGGCCGCGGAAGCGCACCGGCTGATGGAATCAAGCCAGCACATCGGAAAAATCCTGCTGGTGCCCTGATCCTGCCAGCGGTCGGCGAGTTCGGCTACGCCGGCTGCGCCGCCCCGCGTGCAGCCGCAACATAAGGCTCAATCGGCCTGCGCGTCATCGTCAGCGTGGCGACAGCACCGATCAAAGCCAGCAAGCCGGCGACGGCGAACGTGCCGTTGAAGCTGCCGGTCAGACCTACAACATAGCCGGTCACAATCGGGCCCATCATGCCGAACGAGTTGCCGCCGAGTACGGTGATGCTGGTCACCTTGCCGATGTCAGCCGGATTGCGGACAAGGTCCGTAACCAGTGCAAAATTGAGCGCACTCCCCGCCGCACCCATTGACCGTGCGACAGCGAGCACCAGCACGATCAGCCAGAGGCTGTCGATGAACGGAATCAGCAGGATGCTCGCAGCGCTCACCAGCATGACGGCGAGCATCGAACGGCGCCGTCCGGCATGCACGGCATCGCGCGACAGCAGCTTGTCACTGACGCGCCCGAGCACAATCGCCATCACGGTGGCGGCGCCGAACGGCACAGCGGTGAGCATGCCGGCATTCAGAACCGACAACCCTTTCGCGCTCTGCAGATAGCTTGGCAGCCAGGTCAGCAGCATGTAGCCACCGTAGACTTCGCACCCCTGCGTCAGGAACAATCCCCACACGCTGCGCAAGGTCAGCAGATGCCACAGCGGCGACGCACCCTGCCCCGCTACCGCCTTCGATTCTCCATCGCGTTCGGCCAGGATCTTGTCGCGTTCCGCCTGGCGCAGCCACGTCGCGCGTTCCGGCTTGTCAAAGGCGATCAGCCAGGCAGCAAGCCAGACGAAACCGATGCTGCCGGCGACCAGGAAGCCCGCGCGCCAGCCAAGCCACGCGACCACGGCTGAGACCAGCACGGCGCCGATCGCCGGACCGGCCGCTGCACCCGCCCCGAAGATTGCATTGGCCAGGCCACGTTCCGAAGCAGGGAACCATTCGCGGATCACCCGATTGCAGGCCGGCCAACTGGTTGATTCGCCCATCCCCATGACGATCCGCGTGCCGGCCATCGAGACGAACCCGGTGGAAAAGCCGGTTAGCACGGTCGCCGCCGACCAGAGGCAAATGCCTGCGGCATTCACCACCTTGCCCCCGAAACGATCGACCAGCAGGCCCACGGGAAGCAGGCAGATCACGTACATCCACAGAAACGATGAGAGCAGATAACCCATCTGCACCGGCGACAAGCCGAACTCGGCAGATATAGGCTTCGCCGCGACCGACAGCGCGACGCGGTCGGTGTAGTTGATCAGCGTCAGTGTGAACAGGA
>DATAPW010000129.1:0-2031 GCA_036265005.1 Acetobacteraceae bacterium
CCGGGATGAATGGACGGACCAGGACCGCCGCATCAAGGCTTACGACGACGAGCTGATGGCGTTGACGCGCGAGGACGGGGCCGCACGGCGGTTGGCGACAATTCCTGGGATCGGGGTGATCAACGCCACCGCGCTGCTCGCCGCCGTCGGCGATGCGTCGGCCTTCGCCAAGGGTCGCGATCTGGCCGCCTGGCTGGGGCTCACGCCTCGACAGCACTCGACCGGCGGCAAGACCAAGCTCCTGGGGATCAGCAAACGGGGTAATCGGGGCATAAGCCCGGGCGGCTGCCACGTCAGGCGGGCTGTCCGCGGCAGCGGATGAGGTCTGGAAGCTGCGGGACGGAAGGACCGCCGCAGACGCCGATCCTGGCACCAAGATAATCCCAAAACGCGACGCCGAGCTTCCTGCAGGTCTTGGCGAGCCCAAGGAATGCGTCGCGGCAGTCGCGACCGATGTCGCTGTGCGTTCCGCCGCTGACGTGGCGTTTGGTCACCTGGCAGCGGATGTCGTTTTCCGAGCCATTGGTGTGCAACGGAATTTCCGGGTGATCGAGCACCATCAGCAGTTCGTCTTTGTTGGCGTGCAGCCGTTGCAACAGGCGGTCAAGGGTGACGAAGCCTGTGCGCCGTTGAAAGATGCGATCGAAGCGCGCACGCATTTCACTGCGTCGACGCCGCGTCGGCGCGAGCCGGTACGCCTTCAGGTCGGCATAGTACCACCAGATCAGCCCGCGGACATACTGCTGGGCGATACGCTGCTGGTCAGTGAACGTCTCCAGTTTGTGCACCAGGCGCTCGGAGTGCACCCAACAGAGAGCGTGCTGGCCGACATCGAACTGCCCCGCATCGTCGCTGACCACCACCGCCTCGCAGAGGAACCCACGGGCATTCACCGCCCCCCACAGCGCCCCCTCGGTGGCGACGCGCACCGGATCGGGCGTCACTGCCAAATCGGCAATGCCGAGGCGCTCAAGATGCCGCGCCCAGGCTTTCTCATCGGCACATTGCCGCCGCTTGTGCGTGGCCAGTCGCTGGACCAGCGTTCCGGCCAGGGCATGCTCGCGCATATAGTCTAGCGCCGCGTCATTGATCACATAGTCGGTGTGACCAGCGCGCAGCAGGTCGAGGAAGTTCAGGCGGCTCTTGCTGCCCGTCGTGCCGAACCAGGCGAAGTTGTCGTTGCCGATCTGTGTGCACACGCCATTGACGCCGCGATGGCGCGCGCCGGTGTCGTCCACCGTGATCCAGGCGGCCGTTTCCAGGCCGGCGCGCAGCACCTCGCGGGTCTCCGTCAGGAAATCGTCTTGCCTGTCGATGAGCAGGCGCATGAGCTGACGCTTGGAGATGCTGATGCCGATTGCCTGAAGCAGCGCAACCAGGCGCTCGACTGTCACCTGACCCTGGTGATACTGCATCAGTACGAAGCGGCGCAGCTCTGGGCCAAAATGGCCACGGATCCCGCTGGGCAGCGGGGCTACGATCGCCTCGCCCTGCGGCGTCAGCCAGCGCTCGCGACGGTAGCGCACCACCCGCGCAGTCAGCACCAACTCCTGCACTTGGTACGGCTCGTAACCTTTGAACTGCGAACCCGTCGGATGCGCCACCCGCAGCACCTCGGTCTCGGGCATGACCCGCGGCGCCACCTTGCCGCGGCCGCGTTTGATCCGCTTGCCGCCGCGCTTCGGCCCGGTCGCGTCCTCCATCCCGCTTGGTTTGATCGACGGACGGCCCTTGAGACCCTTCAGCCTGGCGATCTCATCGCGCTGCGCCGCCAACATCTGCTTCAGTTCCAATACCTCGCCCAGCAGTTCCACAAACCGGGCCTCCAGCTCGGCACGCGACAGGTCGGACAGATTGGCGGGCGGCGGCATGCCACAACCGACTCGTACTCGCCCGAGCCGGGGCAAGCGGGAAAATCAAGGCTACCCCGTCGTTATGCCCCGATTGCATAAGGGTTGCGTAAAACGTTGATAGAAATACATATTCCTTCAAAAGCCAGACGACGGAGATCAGGGCTTCCGCGTGGCTTTG
>DATAPW010000130.1:0-43552 GCA_036265005.1 Acetobacteraceae bacterium
ATGCGAAGTGAATGGCAATATCTCTGTCGCATCCTCCGGGAGGCACATCCAAGAGGCAGAACCCGTCCGCACCGACAACAAAGAGGTTCCGCCGTGATCAACCTGCCGCATCGGGCGCCATTCAGCCCGGTTATTGCCCAATTGGGCCGTGTCCTCGCCGCCAGCCTGCGACTGCCAGGCGATCCGCCGGCGCCGCCGCCCTACGATCCTGTATTCCTGCCGGACTTCGCGACACTGACCCCCGACCAGGCGCAGGAGATGCGCTATGGCCGCAGGCGCCCGACGGCGCATGGCGGCGACCGATGAAGGGCCGGGATCATCGCGGCACCGACGATGCGGGTCGCACGCTCGGGGGCGCCGCACTGCTTGGCTGCGTGGTTGGCGCGCTGCTGGCCAGCTCGGTGGCTGTCGTCGCGGCCGCCAGCACCATCGAGATCGGCCCCAAGGTTGGTGACATCCTGGTATTCCGCCAGGGAGCTCGCGCACCGTCCGACTGGGACTTCACCGTCGCCACGACCGCGCGGCCACAGCAAACCTGCACCCTCCGGCCTGATGTCATGACGGCCGGCGGCGGCAGCCTCGTGGTGGAACAGCGCCTCGAAAAGCCGCGCGTCTACCACGTGCACTGGGCCGGTACGCACACCAGCGAGGGTGCCGACGACTGTGGCAGCAAAGCCGACCTGACGATTTCCGGCTCCGATCTGCAGTTGCTCACCAACGCGGTCGGCGGCGCCGGCGTCGAGCACCGGAGCTTCGGCGGCTTCTGAGCCGAAGCCGGCGCCGCTTCGGCTACTTGTCCAGCCAGAACAGGTCCTGGCGCGCGACGTCGTAAATGCCGAAATACTCGTACGGGTTGAAGCCCTTCACGTAGTTCCACCAGACGTCGTTGATCTGCTCCCATGCCACCGGCAGCACCGGTGGATCCTGCTCGAAGATCCCTTCCGCCTGCCGGATCAGTGCGAGCCGCTTTGCGGGATCGACCTCAAGGTCGATCTGGTCTGCCAGGCCATCGAATTGCTTGTTGGCCCAGAACGAGTAGTTCTGCGGGCCGTTCGAGCGGTACCAGGCGTTGAAATAGTCCGACGGGTCGAGCAGCGTCGATACCACGGCACCGATCGCCAGGTCGTAATGGCCACTCGCCGTATCGTCGAACCACACCGATTCGACCACCGTGCGCAGGTTGCAGGTCACGTTGATGCCTTCCTGCAACATCGCCTGGATGGCCTGCGCCCAGATCTTGAAGCTGGCAACATCGCGGACCAGGAAGTCCAATCCCTGAATGCCGTTCGCATGCCCCGCCGCCGCCATCAGCGCCTTCGCCTCCTTGAGCGCCGCGGTGGAATCCGTCTGGTAGCCGACACGTTTGAACAACTCGTCCGTTGGCGTGGCGAACTCCGAGAACGGATAGATGAACCCGCCCACGCGCATCGGTGTCACGTCCTTCACCGCGTCGATCAGCACATGCCGGTCCATCGCCAGATGGAATGCCCGGCGAACCCGCGGATCATCGAGCGGCGGCTTCTTGTTGTTGACCCAGGTTCCCTGGATCACGCTCTGGTTGAACGCGGTGGTGGACATGCCAGGCGTGGATTTCGCCTTCCGGGCCGTCACCGGATCGACGATCCGGCCGTAATCCACACGATTTGACAGCAGCGCCGATCCCAGCTCCGTGGAGAACGGGATCAGGCTGAAGAACTGGATGCCGTCAAGATACGGCAATCCCTTGTTCCAGTATTTCGGGTTCTTCTCCATCACCCAGGTTTCGTTCTCGACGTACTTCACGCTGCGGAACGGGCCGGTACCCGGGATGTTCTGGACCTTGCGCAGGTTGTAGTTGTTGTCCTCGAGGGTCTTCTTGCGCACAATGACGTTCCAGCCGCTGGCGAATGCCTGCATCATGAAGCTGGATGACCGCGGCGCCGCCAGCTTGAATTCGACGGTATATTTGTCGCGTGCGTTGATCTCGCTGACTGCCTTGAACAGGATGCTGCGAGGGATGCTGATGCCCTGCGGCGGTTTTGAAATGCGGTCGAACGTCGCCTTCACGTCATCCGCGGTCAGTTCCGCGCCGTCGCTGAATTCCACGCCCTTGCGCAGGAAGAATGTGTAGGTCTTGCCGTCCTTGGCGATCTCCCAGCTATGCGCGAGATCCGGGATGATGGTCTTGCCGCTGTCGCGTGGATCGTGCCTGATCAGGTTGTCGAACATGCAGCCCTGCGCACCAAGGCTGTTGATCGTGCCGGACTGGTGCACGTCGAAATGCGGCGGCCGCATGGTGATTCCGAAGCGCAGCACGCCACCGGATTTGGGGTTCGCCTCGGCCGCCTTGAGCTGAAAATTCGAGCCGTCGAATTCATTGGGGATTGCCGCCATACCACGGCGTGGCATCAACCCGTAAATACCTGCGGCGGCGGCGCCGCTCTTGAGGAAGTTGCGGCGGGTCCACCACGCAGGCGCGGATCGTGACCGGTCCATTTTTATCGTTCCTCCCTTTGAAGTCTTTTCAGGACCGTGTGTGGCGTGCTCTGATGGCCGCTCAACCGGTCCGTAGTTGCAAAGTAACATACCGGAATCTTGGGAGTCACGTCTTGAATCGGATCGACGCACCGGCTGACGGTGTCGCCGTGTTACGCACGGCGCCCGATGCGCCCATACTGGAGGTGGACAACCTCCAGACGCATTTCTTTACGCCGGCTGGTGTCATCCGGGCGGTGGACGGCGTGTCCTACTCGGTACGAAGCGGCGAAACGCTGGGCGTGGTGGGCGAGTCCGGCTGCGGTAAAAGCGTCGGTGCGCTGTCCATCCTGCGCCTCGTCTCAAGCCCGCCGGGGCGCATCGTAAGCGGCGCAATCCGCTTCGAAGGCACCAACCTGCTCGGTCTGCACGAGACCGAGATGGAAGCCATCCGTGGCAACGACATTTCCATGATCTTCCAGGAGCCGATGACCTCGCTCAATCCGCTGCTCACGGTAGGGCGGCAGATCAGCGAGGCGATCGTGCTGCATCAGGGATTGTCGCGGCGCGACGCCATGCAGCGCGCCATAGACATGCTCCGCCGTGTGCATATGCCCGAACCGGAACATCGCGTGCAGGCCTATCCACACCAACTCTCCGGCGGCATGCGTCAGCGCGTCATGATCGCAATGGCGCTGTCATGCAATCCGAAGGTGCTGATTGCCGATGAACCGACCACGGCGCTGGATGTGACCATACAGGCGCAGATCCTCGACCTGATGCGCGAACTTCAGGAAACTCTGGGTACCGCAATCATCCTGATCACACACGATATGGGCGTGGTGGCCGAGAATGCCGACCGCGTCGTGGTGATGTATGCCGGCCGCAAGGTCGAGGAAGCCAGAGCCGATGAACTGTTCGACCATCCCGGTCATCCCTACACGCGCGGCCTGCTCGGCTCCATCCCTAATCTCGATGCCGCGGCGAGTATCAGGGCCAGCCATTCGCGCCTTACCGAGATCAAGGGCATGGTTCCCTCATTGGCAAATCTGCCGAAAGGCTGCAGCTTCGCGCCACGCTGCGGCCATGCGACGGAACAGTGCCACGCGACCTTCCCACCGTTGGAGCAACATCGGCCCGGCCATTTCATCGCGTGCTGGCACGCCGATCGCCTGCTGGCGGACGCGGCATGACACCGCTGCTGCAGGTCGAGAACCTCAAGAAGCACTTTCCGATCCACAAGGGGATGTTCTCGCGCGTGTCCGGCCACGTCCATGCGGTGGACGGTGTGTCGTTCCGGATCGACCGTGGTGAAACCCTCGGGCTGGTCGGCGAAAGTGGCTGTGGCAAATCGACTGTCGGCAGGACCCTGCTCAAACTGATCGAGCCGACCGAAGGCAGGATCTTCGTCAACGGCGAAAACATCACCGACCTCGATCGTGCGCAGATGCTGCCGTACCGCCAGCGCATGCAGATGATCTACCAGGACCCATACGCGTCGCTCAATCCGCGCATGACCGCCGGCGACATCGTCGAGGAGCCACTGATCATCCATCGCGTCGGCGACCGCCAGGAACGCAAGGACCGCGTCGCCACATTATTCCAGCGCGTCGGTCTCCGGCCTGAGTCGATGCAGTCATTCGCGCACGAATTCTCAGGCGGGCAGCGCCAGCGCATCGGCATCGCCCGTGCACTGGCACTGAGCCCAGAACTCATCGTCGGCGACGAACCGGTCTCCGCGCTCGACGTGTCAATCCAGGCACAGATCATCAACCTGCTGATGGACCTGCAGGACGAATTTCAACTGTCCTACCTGTTCGTCGCCCATGATCTTGCTGTCGTCGAGCACATCAGCCATCGCGTCGCGGTGATGTATCTCGGCCGCATCGTGGAGATGACGGACAAGGCCAGCCTGTTCGCGACGCCGCTGCACCCTTACACCGAGGCGCTGCTGCTGGCGGTCCCGGTGGCCAAGGCACGCGCACGCCGCCGCAAGCGGTTGATCCTGTCAGGCGACGTGCCGAGTCCGATCAATCCGCCGTCGGGCTGCCATTTCCACACGCGGTGTCTGTACGCCATGGCGCGCTGCCGCCATGAGGCTCCCGCGCTGCGCGAAGTGATTCCAGGGCACTGGGCGTCCTGCCATCTGCATGATGCTGGCGTGGCATTGCCATTGGCGCGGCCGGCGTGACCGCCTAGGCCTTCACACCGCGCCGCGCAGCCGCGGATCCAACATATCGCGAATGCCATCGCCCAGCAGGTTGAACGCCAGCACCGTGATGGTGATCGCGGCACCGGGGAACAGCACGAGCCACCATGGCGGCACCAGTCCGGCATTCAGCGAATCCGCCAGCATGTTGCCCCATGTCGGCATCGGCGGCGGGATGCCCACGCCGAGGAATCCCAATGCGGCCTCGATGATGATGGCAACGCCGAGGTGGGTGGTGGCCAGGATCAGGTAGGGGGCCACGCATTGCGGCAGGATATGGCGCGCCATCATGCGCAAATGCGACGCGCCGAGACCGCGCGCGGCCTCGACGTAGGATGTCTCCTTCAACGACAGCACGACCGCCCGGATCACTCGCCCGCCGAACGGTATTCGGGTAATGGCAATCGCCACGATCACGGTGCCGATGCCGGCACCCAGCGCCATCGCGATTGCCATCGCCAGTATGAGATCCGGGAACGATTGCATGAACTCGATGAGGCGCTGGCTGATGATGTCGAAGCGTCCGCCGAAATAGCCGCACGCCAGGCCCCACAGCGCGCCGACCGTGGTGCCGAAAAGCACGGCGCCGAACGCCACGGTCAGCGATGCACGGCTGCCGTAGATCACCCGACTGAGGGTATCGCGGCCGATCTGGTCGGTGCCGAAGTAGTGTGGCGGCTCGGGCGGCTTGGTCATGCGGCGGAAGTCGGACTTCAGCGGCTCGTACGGCGCCAGCACCGGCGCAGCGACGGCCACGACGATGATGCCGGCCGCGACGCATCCCCATACCGCCGACATCGGCGAGCGGCGGGCGAAATGCGCCAAGGCCCGCGCAACCCGGCGCAGCCATGAGCCGGTGACAGCAACCGATGGGCGTCGCGCCGGAAACGCGGCGTCAGGCTGAGTGGTGCTCATTGGTAGCGAATCCTCGGGTCCAGCCACGCGATGGTGAGGTCCACCAGGATATTCAGCAGCACGAAGACCACGGCATACAGGAACACCAGGTTCTGCATCACGAAGACATCGCGTTCGTTCACCGCACTGAACATGGCATAGCCGAGCCCGGGCGTTCCGAACGCGCGTTCGACCGGGATCGAGCCCGCGAGCACAAAGCCGAGAAGGATGCCCGACAGGGTGATCACCGGCAGCAACGCGTTGGGCAATGCGTGCAGGCTGATCACCAGCCGCCCGCTCAAGCCTTTTGCGCGCGCGGTGCGCACGTAATCCTCACGGATCACTTCCAGCAGGCTGGAGCGTGCCATGCGCGCGATATAGGCCGCCTGTCCGAGGCCCAGCACGATCGCCGGCCCAATGACGATCTGCAGGTTGGCCAACGGGTCAACGAACAGCGACACATTGGCCAGCGGCGCGCGATAGCCGAACCAGAACAGCAGCGCGAGGACGATCAGCATGCCGAGCCAGAAACCCGGCACCGCGAGAAACAAAATGCTCAGGAAGCGGGACACATTGTCGCTGAAACTGTTGGGACGCAGCGCACTGACGATGGCAACCGGGATGCCGACGACCCAGGATAGTACCACTGACAGGAAGGCAATTTCCGCGGTCAGCGGACCGCGCCGCAGGATCATGTCGGCAACGTTCTCGGCACGGAAGAACGATTTGCCAAAACTGCCGCGCAGGATGTCACCGACCCAGTGCAGGTACTGCACCACCAGCGGGTCGCTCAGCCCGAGTTCCGCCATATAGTTGGCACGCTGCTCCACCGTCAGCTTGGTGAAGCCCTCGGCCCCGAATATCGCTATCAGCGGGTCCCCGGGCAGAATGCGCATCACCACAAACACGACAATGGACACGCCAATGACCGTGATTGCCCCAAAGCCCAGACGACGAACGACGTAACTGTACATACTGAGGCGAACCGCAGGTTTACGGCTTGCGATATTCGGCGAACGTCACGGAACAGACTGAAGTCCGCGCCGCCGGGAAGTCAAGGAGTTCCCGCGCCCTCATTCGGCCGGGATACGTTGCGTCAGCTCGAACGTGCGGGGAAGAAGTGGTTCTCCGGCCGCGGCAGGCCGAGATTCTCCCGCAACGTCTTGCCTTCGTACTCAAGCCGGAAGATCCCGCGACGCTGCAATTCCGGTACGACGCGATCCACGAAGTCATCCAGCCCGGCGGGCAGATAGGGGAACATGATGTTGAAGCCATCGCAGGCTTCGGTCAGCAGCCACTCCTCCATCTGGTCGGCGATCATGCCCGGCGTGCCGATAAGGCCCGGACCGCCATAGCCACCCAGGCGCTGCGCAAGCTGCCGCACCGTCAGGTTTTCCCGTTTCGCCAGCGCGATGGCGCGTTCGCGGCCACTCTTGCTGGCGTTGGTCTCGGGAATATCGGGCAATGGCGCATCCGGATCGAAGCGGCGCGCATCGGTGCCGAGTGCGATCGACAGCGAGGCGATGGCACTGTCGTAGTGCACCAGGCTGTCCAGCTTCGCCCGCTTCTCGCGCGCGTCCTCCAGCGAATCCCCGACCACGACGAAGGCGCCGGGCAGGATCTTCAGGTGTTCGGGATTGCGCCCGAGCTTCGCCATGCGGCCCTTGATGTCGGCATAGAGTGCGCGCGCACCGTTGATGTCGCCGGCACCGGCAAACACCATTTCCGCAGTCTCCGCGGCGAGCTGGCGGCCGGCGTCGGACGCGCCGGCCTGCACGATCACCGGCCAGCCCTGGATCGGACGGGCGATGTGCAGCGGACCGCGCACCGAATAGTACTCGCCCTTGTGGTTGAGCACGTGCATGCGGGACGGGTCGAAGAACTCGCCGGTCTCGACGTTGCGGATGAACGCGTCCTCCGCCAAGCTGTCCCACAGGCCGGTGACGACATCGTAGAACTCCCGTGCGCGACGGTAGCGTTCGTCGTGCTCCATCTGGTCGTCCAGCCCGAAGTTCAGCGCCGCATCGGGATTGGAGGTGGTGACGATGTTCCACGCTGCGCGGCCGCCGCTGATGTGGTCCAGCGAGGCGAAACGGCGCGCAACATGAAACGGCGCATCGAAGGTGGTGGACCCGGTGGCGATCAGGCCGATATGTTCGGTGACCATGGCGAGCGCCGACAACAGGGTAAATGGCTCGAAGGAAGTCACGGTATGGCTGCGCTTCAGCGCCTCGATCGGCATGTTGAGCACGGCGAGGTGGTCCGCCATGAAAAACGCATCGAACCGGCCGCGCTCCAGAGTTTGAATGAAACGCTTGATATGCGCGAGGTTGAAGTTGGCATCCGGATACGCGCCGGGATAGCGCCAGGCTGCGGTATGGATCGTTGTCGGCCGCATGAATGCGCCGAGGCGGAGTTGACGTTTGGCGGCCATGGCCCTGAGCATCCTTCCGGGATAGGTCCTGTAGACGCGATTTAGGCAGAGGAAACACCAATGACAATCCGATCCTTGATCGGCGAGGCGCCGAAGCGCCGGGAGGATGCGCGCTTCGTCACCGGCGGCGGCGCATATCTCGACGATCTCGCGTTCGGCGGCTTGGCGCATGCCGTCGTGCTGCGCTCGCCGCACGCCCATGCGCGGATCGACAGCATCGATGCCGCCGCTGCGCGCGCCGTGCCGGGCGTGCTGGCCGTGCTGACGGCGGCGGACGCGGATACCGATGGCCTGCAGCCGATGCGCCCCACCATCGAAGCCAATGTGCAGACCGGCGAACCGTTTGCGTTTGCGCCGCAGCCATTGCTGGCGCGGGATAAGGTCCGCCATGTCGGCGAACCAGTCGCTGTGGTCGTTGCCGAAACGCGCGCCCAAGCGCTGGATGCTGCCGAGAGCGTTGCCGTAGACTATGCGCCGCTGCCGGTGGTAACCACCGCGGCCGCCGCTCGCGCTGCCGGTGCGCCGGAGATTTCTCCCGAGGTGCCGGGGAACGTCTGCCTCGACTGGCGCACCGGCGATGCCGCCGCGGTGGCAGCGTCATTCGCAGCTGCCGCGCATCTTGTTACGTTGTCGTTCGACAACCACCGCATCGTCACCAATCCGATGGAACCACGCGGTGCAGTCGGTGCGTACGACGCGGGACAAGACCGTTACACACTGCACGTCTCGAGCCAGAACATCCATGGCAATCGCGATGCAACTGCCCGGGCGCTGGGTGTGCCTGCCCCATCGGTACGTTTCATCGCACCGGATGTGGGCGGCGGGTTCGGCGCGAAGAATTTCACCTATGCCGAACATGCGCTGGTTCTCTGGGCAGCAAAGCGAACCGGCAGGCCGGTGAAGTGGATCGCAACCCGCAGCGAGGGGTTTGTGTCCGACCACCAGGCACGCGACCATCATGCCGACGCAACATTGGCGCTCGATGCCGATGGCCGCTTTCTCGCGCTGCGGATCACCAGTGTTGCCAATGTCGGTGCGTATATGGCGGGTGGGTCCGGTGCGGTGCAGACCAACCAGTACGTCCACCTGCAAGGCACGGTCTACACGATTCCCGCCATCGAGCTGCACATCGCAGCGGTGCTCAGCAACACCACGCCGATCGGCGTGACGCGTGCGCCGGGATTTGCCGAGACGGTCAATATCATCGAGCGGCTGATCGACACCGCGGCCAGGCAATGTGGAATCGATCGCGCAGAACTGCGCCGTCGCAACATGGTGCCGGCGGAGGCGATGCCGATGACCAATGCCCTCGGGTTCAGTGTGGACAGCGGGCATTTCCGCGAGACCTTCGATCGCGCGCTGGCGCAGGCCGATATTGCCGGCTTCGCGGCGCGGCGCGCGGACAGCGAAGCACGCGGCCTGCTGCGCGGCCTGGGGTTCGCGTGCCATATCAAGGGCACCGGTGGCTCGCCGCACGAGAACGTCGAGGTCCGGTTCGAGGCCGACGGCACGGTATCGCTGATCACCGGCACGCAGACCATCGGCCAGGGGCACGAAACGACGTTCCCGCAGATCCTGGCCGACCGGATCGGCGTGCCGAACGAATTGATCCGGCTGCGCCAGGGCGATACCGATCTGATCGCGATGGGCGGCGGGCACGGCAGTTCGCGCGCGACCTATATGGGCGGCACGGCAATCTGGCGTGCATCCGAGGCGATCATTGCCAAGGGGCTGCCCATTGCCGCGGAGGCAATGGAAGCGGCGGAGGCCGACCTGCGCTTCGAGGACGGCCACTTCGTCGTGGCAGGTACCAACATGTCGATATCGCTGCTCGACGTGGCTGCCCGCGCGCGCGATGCCGGCACGCCGCTCGATACCTACCATGCCTGGACGCGCGAACACATGACGTTCCCCAACGGAACCCATGTGGTCGAGGTGGAGATCGACCGCGATACCGGCGACGTCGCATTGGTACGGCACAGCGCGGTCGATGATTACGGCGTCCTGGTGAACCCGATGATCGCGTCCGGCCAGGCGCATGGTGCCATCGCGCAGGGCGTCGGGCAGGCGCTGCTGGAGCGAGCGGTGTACGATTCCGCAACCGGCCAACCCATTTCCGGTTCGTTCATGGATTATGCGCTGCCGCGTGCCGACGACCTGCCCTCGTTCGAGCTGACCTTCAATGCAACACGCTGCACGACGAACCCGCTCGGGGTGAAGGGCTGCGGCGAGGCCGGTGCGGTCGGCGCGTTTCCCGCAGTCGCCAACGCCATACTCGATGCGCTGGCGCCATTCGGTGTCGCGGCGATCGACGGGCCTGCGACACCATTGCGCATCTGGCAGGCGATGCGTTCTTCTTGATAACGGGGCTGTCGGATCAGCCGTTCACGGCACGAATGATCGCTGCCCAGCGATCCAGCACCGGCAGGATCGTCTCGGCCGTTTCCGACGGCAGACTGACCGAGACCCGGTTCACATCAAGGTCCTGATATCGCTTGATCAGGTCTACGTCTTCGGCCTGCCCGCCGATCGAGATATCGAAATGCGCCGGGTCGCGTCCGGCTTCGGCCGCCATCTGGCGAAACCGCGGGATCAGGTCGGTCAGTGGCGTCGGTGAGGACGCGGTCACCTGGGGCATCCAGCCGTCACCGTAGCGCACCGCACGGCGCGCGCTGTAGGGAAACGCGCCGCCCACCAGGATCGGCGGATGCGGCTTCTGCACCGGCTTGGGCCAGGTCCGCATCGGACCGAACTCCACAAATTCGCCGTGGTACTCGGCGGAGCTCTGGGTCCAGATCGCCTTCATCGCCTCGATCCGCTCGCGCGCGAGCTTGTGGCGGGTGGCAAAGTTGGTGCCGTGGTTTTCCATCTCATCCTGGTTCCAGCCGTTGCCGATGCCGAACACGAAGCGTCCCCCGGACACCTGGTCGATCGAGGCAACCAGCTTCGCTGTCTGGATCGGGTCGCGCTGGGCAATCAGGCAGACGCCGGTGCCGACCTTCAGTGTCCTGGTCGCCCCGGCAGCCACGGCCAGTGTGACGAAGGGATCCATCACATCGTAGTAGCGCTTCGGCAGATCACCCCCCAGCACGAACGGCGTCTTGCGCGACGACGGAATGTGCGAGTGCTCCGGCGCCCACACGATGTCGAAACCACGTTCCTCCAGTGCCCGGGCGAAGTCGGCTGGACCCATCGAATAGTCGGTGAAGAACATCGACGCGCCGAATTTCATGACTGGTTCCTATGCTGCATGTTCCACCATGCCCATCCACCACATGGTGCGGTCCCCGACATCGATGTCGTAGGCGCGGGCGAAGTCCAGCCTGCCGTCCGCAGCGATCCGGAACAGCGACAGTCGGGCCGGCACGTGGCGTATTGCGTCGCCATCGCGCCGCTTCAGCCCCATGATATGCGCGACGACCAGCAGTCGGCCACTGGGATCGATGTGGAACGTGCGTGGGTGGATGCCGTGCGTGTCGACGTGCTGAATGAGGTTGGGCTCGCCGGTCGCGGGATCGATGGCATAGACCGCCAGCGAGTTCTCGCCACCGGCGAACACGCGCTGGCCGGCGAATTCAACCGTCTCGCTGGATCGATTGGCGACATACACCGTGCGTCCATTGGGATGTACGTGCACCGTGCCGACAAGTTGCCGGTGCTGGCTGCCAGAGTTGCTCAACGCGTCCTTGCGGAAACGCGACGCGGCCGACAATGCGCCATCCTGCAACTCGAACACAGCGAGTTGGTTCTGCCGCTCAAGCGATACGTAGACCCAGGGCTGCGCCGGATGGAAATCCAGATGGCGTGGACCAAAGCCAAATCCGCCACCCGGGGCGATCGATACCTCATTGCGCAACATGCCATCGCGGAAGTCGAATACCTTCAGCGCACCGGGTTCCTCCGGCTTGCCTGCCGCGGCGTCGTGGCCCCGCGTGACCAGGATCACCAGGCGGTTGTCCGGCGTTGCACGCACCTGATGGGCGAAGATACCGGCATCGATCGGACCGGGCTGGACGACTTCATCGCCTGGCGTCGCATCAGGATTGATCCGATACACGCGAATACCGCTCGGATTGCTGAACGCGACCAGGATGTAGTCCGACGGCACGTCGGTTGCCATGTGGATCGGCCGCGTCGGCAGTCGGATCGGCGCGCCATGCGCGGCCAACGCACCGTTGGCGGGATCGATGCCGAATGCCGTCACGTGATGCGTGTTGCCGGCCCTGCCCAGGCCTGACGCACTGTCACTGGTCGCGACGTACAGATGCCGGCACGATGCGTGCGGCCAGACATATTGCACATTCGCCGGCAAACCTACGGTACCTCGCCGCGTCAGCGTCGCGGCGTCCACGTCCACAGCGTACTGCGTCAGTTCCGGACCGACACTCGCATAGAGTGACACTTGGTTCGGCACATCGCCTCCTATGCCCAGGGTTCGACCATCACCTTCGCATGCTGCTCGGGGTTCGCCAGTTCGGCAAATGCGCCTTTTACACCATCAAGCCCGACATGGCCGGTAATCAGCGGCGTCACGTCAAGCCTGCCCTCGGCGATATGATGCAGGCTGGCGGCGAACTCTTCGCCGGTGTAGCCAAGTACAAATTGCAGGTTGAGCTGCTTGACGATGCCGAAGAACGGCTCGAACCGGTCCGTCTCCATGCACACGCCGACCACCACGATGCGCGCTCCCGCCGGTGCACCATCGATGATCTGCTGGATCACGCCGGGGATCCCAACACATTCAAAAATGACCGCCGGTCGTTGCCGGGGACTTAGGCCGAACAGTTGTGCATAGCGGCTGCCATCGTAGCCCGGAGGTGTGGCCGCCTCGTTCCAGCTCGTATAGGGTGACGCCTCGGCCGGATCGATCACGATGTCAGCACCCATCCGCAACGCCAGCGCGCGTCGCGCCGGCGAGAAATCGGCAGCTATGATCGGGTGAACATTGCTGATCGTCAGTCCGGCGATCACCGCCAGGCCAACCGGACCGCAACCGATCACCAGGGGTACATCGTCCGGCGTCAGCCGCGCGTTCTGCACGGCGTGCCACCCCACTGCGATCGGCTCGGTCAGCGCCGCCCTGGCGGCGGACAGCCCGTTCGGCACTTCCAGCAGCAGACGCTCGGCCAGCGGCATGTACTGCGCGAAGCCGCCGGCGATGTCGTTGGAATAGCCGATGCCCTGCACGGTATCGGCGGCAATCGTCAGCGGCATGGAACAGACCAGTGTCCCCGGTTTCAGGCGCTTGTCGGTGCCCGCGGCCCGTGCTCCACCACCTCGCAGCAGAATTCATGGCCGAACACCACGTCGCGCGTCGGGTCCAGTGCCCAACGGCCACCACTACGGCGTGAGCGCTCGACAAACTGCTGCGTATGTTTCGCCGCATGCAGATCCGTGCCACAGATCCCGCAGCACAATGTCTTCACCAAGACCTGGCCGGCGGCCGGCGCAGGGTCAGTGATCGTATCAACGACGATATCGCCGTGGCGGAAGATTGCAGCACGCATGACCATTTCCCCGTTGGTGCGTCACGCCGCCAGCATGGCACGAATGTCCGGCAGATGCTCGCTGCCCCAGAACAACTCGTCATCCACGACGAAGGTCGGGACGCCGAACACACCGATCTCCTCCGCCGCGCGACTGATCTCCGCCACGGCATCGCGCCCGCCCTGGGCGTAGTCCGCAAAGCCACGGGCATCTGCGCCCGACTCGGCCAGTACGGCGGCAACAACTGCCATATCCTCGATATCCAGCTCGCGCCGCCAGAACCGCTCGGATACCGTGTCGTGGTACCGGCGGAATACCGCATCCCCGGCTTGCTGTGCATACAGCATTCCCGCCAAGGCCAGCGATGAGTCCCAGATCTTCTGCGTGCCACGAATCACCAAGCCGCGTTTGCGCGCCTGGCGTCGGCAGTCCATGTAGCTGTATTTGACGCGACGCCACTGATGTGCACTGCGATTTTCCTCGAGCACCCGACCATCAGCATCAACCCGGGCGGAGCCCAGGAAGTTCGGGATATTCAGCACATACGGCAACCACACCAGTTGCACGCCAAGGTCGAGTTCCAACTGGTAGGCAAGGTCCTTCGCCAGATAGGCGTACGGACTCTTGTAGTCGGTATAGACCGTGATGCGTCGAACATCGGACATGATCTGCTTCTCTAAAGTGGTATGGTGTGGCGCGCCATGACTGCGTCCCAGAGCTTGTCCCGGTCCACATCGAACACCAGACCGGGGTCCTCGGGCACCGTGATCCACGCGCCGAGGGCCAGTTCGCTTTCAAGCTGTCCCGCGCCCCAGCCGGCATAGCCGAAGGCCACAAGGCGCTTCTTCGGTCCCTCATCATGGCCGATATCCAACAGCACCTCCGGGCTGGAGGTCATCGCCACGCGGCCGTCGATGTCAATTGTTCCCGTGTGGTGATACTCCGGGCTGTGCACGATGAAACCGATCTGCGGTTGCACCGGGCCGCCGGCAAAGATGCGTACCTTCCCGTCGACCCCGGTGCTGTCCTGGCCAAGCGCATCCAGCAGTTGCGCGATAGGCAATTCGTCAAGCGGCCGGTTGATGACGATCCCGAGCGCACCGTCCTTGTTGTGCTGCACCATCAGGATGACGGTGTGACTGAAGCGCGGATCGCTCATCTCCGGCGTCGCAACCAGCAGTTGCCCCGCAAGCGATGCGGTCTGCTGGGTAGCTTCAGGGCGCGACAACGCGGCACTGAACCATATCGGCGACAGCAGCAAGACACCGACCCACAGGATGACATGTTTCAAGCGCGTTCCGGGCATGTCGCACCCCCGCGTTGTCGCGCAAACATCCTGCCTCGCTGCGGAACAGCATGCAAATCTGGGTATAATGGCGGCAAGCCGGATTTCACTGGCAGCGGGAGGACGCCAGGATGGCCGACATGCCGACTTTCGGACGCTACGCCGAGAACCCCTTTGACCGGATGACACCGGAGCAGCAGGAGGGCTATCGCTTCCTGGTCGATGGCCCGCGCGGTCGCTTGCCGGGACCCTACAAGGTCTGGGTGCACAATCCTATGCGTGCCTCGCAGCCGAAGTAGCCGGCTGTTTGGTTGAATCGGCGGAAGTCTGTTAGCGTGAGGCAGGCAATTTGTGATCGACGTCCCGATCACGACGACATGACCGCACTGAACGGAGGTAACGCCGTGGCTGAATTTTCGATCAGGCCGCTGCATCCTCACTCGGCGCCGAGGTTGACGGCATCGACCTCGCTGCACCGATCGACGCGGCAACGCGCGACGCATTGTCGCAGGCACTGGCCGAGCATCTGGCGCTCGTGTTCCGCGACCAGTCGTTGACGCCCGAGCAGTACCTCGCTGCGTCCGAAGCGTTTGGTCCCCCGATGCGGCAACACTACTCGCAGCACAACATGCCGGGGCTTCCCGATATCGGCCTGGTCTGGCACCGCAACGGCCAGCGTCCGGCTGAACGTTGGCATACCGACCATACCAATCGCGAACGTCCGCCTGCTGCCACAATGCTGTACGGCGTGGAAATTCCTTCTGCGGGCGGTGGCACCAGCGTGGCCAACATGCGCGCCGCGTACAACGCGCTGCCGGAGGACGAACGCGCGCGGCTGGCCAGCTTGCGCACGATCAACAGCCTTGATGAAGACCATGCCGACACCCGCCAGGAAGACCGCGAAGAATTCGGCGCACCAATCATCCATCCGATGGTCCGCACGCACCCCGTGCACGGGTCCCGTGCCGTTTACTTTCACGTCACCAAGGCGATGTGCATCGAAGGCATGGCCGCCGATGCCAGCAAGGCCTACATGAACGACCTGCTCGAGCGGATGATCCAGCCGGGCATCGTCTATCACCACGCCTGGCGCAAGGGCGACGTGCTGGTGATCGACGACCGCGCGACAATGCATCGCGCGCATGGCGATTACGACCGCAGCCAGAGCCGTGTGCTGTGGCGGATCATCGTCGAGGGCGACCGGCCGGTACTGGTCTGATCGCCTGACCGACGGTCAGCGCGGCACGACGGTGCGGTACAGGTGCCAGGTAGCGTGGCCCAGCACCGGCAGGACCACGACCAGTCCGACGAACAGCGGCAGCGATCCAAGCACCAGTCCGCCGGCGACGATCAGTCCCCATAACGCCATGATGCCCGGGTTGGCCGCCACGGTTCGCATCGATGTCGAGACCGCCGTGCCAATCCCGACATTGCGGTCGAGCAGCATGGGAAACGACACGACGCTGATCGCCAGCACCAGTGCGGCGAACAGAAATCCGACACCGATGCCGATCGCGATCATCGCCCAGCCGGCGCCTGTTGTGAACACTTCGCTGAGGAACGCGGCGACCGATGGCGGCGGCTCCGGGCCAAGCGTGAACACGTAGATCACCTGTGCCACGACGAGCCACAGCAGGAACAGCGCAATCAATAACAGGCCGAGCAGCATGATGGGGCCGATCGACGGTGAGCGAAGCACGTTGAATGCATCCAGCCAACTCACATTGCTGCCCTGTGCGCGACGCCGGCTCATCTCGTTCAGTCCGATAGCGGCGAATGGGCCCACCAGTGCGAATCCCGAAGCCAGCGGGAAGATCAGCGGCACCAGCCCATAGCCGGATGCCAACCGGCCGAGGATGAGTCCCAGTACGGGATAGATGACGCAGAGGAAGACCACGTCGGTGCGGTTCGCCTCGAAATCATCGATGCCACGTGCCAGCGCATCCCGGATATCGGCAATGCCGATGCGGCGGACTGCCGGCACTTCGGCGCCCGCCGCTCCTTCGTGCCAATATTCCTCGGGCCTGGCGGAGCCGATTTCGTTTACGGCGCCTCGAAGCTGGTCCCATCCCCAACCAGGTGGACTTTGGATGACCATGGTGGTTACTCCCGAACCGGTGGTTCGGGTCACCGCGTACTCCGAGAGAGCCGCGGCTCCCCGTGGCGTGAACGATACGCCCTACGGAGCCGCAAGGGCCATCACAATCTGCAGACCGGATTGGTGTCCGTCCGGGTCAATCGCGCCCGGCCGCCGCTGTTGCACGCGGATCGGCGGCGGGAATAGAAATCGCCCCGCCACGGTCGGACGCAAACGTGGTGGTCACCTGCGCGCCGATCCCGCCACCGCGCCGACCGAAGGATTCGACGACGGGAATATCGGCCGGATCGATCGGCGCCATGCGCGGCTTGCGAGCCAGTGCCTGGGCGATGAAGGGCGCCAGTTCGGCCTGCTTCCGCGCCTCGTGCACTGCGTCGCGCTGTTTGAATTCCGGCAGCAGCGTCGCGGCGAACAGTTCCAGCGATTCGCAGATATGCTCGTGGCGGTTGGTGCCGGATTGCTGCACGAAGATCACCTGGTCCACGCCGGCGTCTTCATAGCCCTTCAGGTGCGCGCGCACCTGATCGGGTGTCCCGATGCCGCCGCGGCCGGCATTGTCCGGCAGCTTGTCCTTCACCTCCAGGAACCGCTCCCACATATTGGTGACGCCAGGGCGGTGGTCCCCGAAGATGCCGACGTAGCCGAGTGAATAACCGAAGAAGCGGAAGCCATCGAGACCGCGGCGGATCGCCTCCTGCTCATCGTTGTGGCACGACATGCCGGTGACCAGTGCGACATTCGGATTGACGCTGTGGCCGATCGGCACGCATTCGGACGACCGAATGATGTCATAATATTCCTGCACCCATTTCGCCGCGAGCGCCGGTTCGAGGAATGCGAAGGTCAGGGCGCCCAGGCCGGCGCGTGCGGCACGATGGATGGTTTCGCGCTTCGAGCATGCCACCCACATCGGCGGATGCGGTTTCTGCACGGACTTCGGCACCAGATTGCGACACGGCATGTCGAAATACCTGCCGCGGAAGCCGGGATAGGGACGCATCGCCAGCATGTTGGCGGCCTGCTCGGTGGCTTCGCGCCACATCGCGCTTTTTTCGTCCGGCGGTATGTCGAAGCCTTCCATCTCCAGCGCGGTCGCCGACTCACCGGTGCCCCAATCGGCACGTCCGTTGGACACCAGGTCGAGGGTCGCGATGCGTTCCGCCACGCGCGCCGGATGATTGTATTTCGGCGGCATCAACACGATGCCATGGCCCAACCGGATGCGCTGGGTACGTTGCGAGCAGGCAGCGAGGAAGATCTCGGGCGCGGAGGAGTGCGAGTACTCTTCCAGGAAGTGGTGTTCGACCTCCCACACGTAGTCGATGCCGAGTTTGTCGCCGAGTTCGACCTGTGCCAGCGCATCCTGGATGAGTCGGCGTTCGGAATCCTCACCCCATGGTTGCGGACACTGGTGTTCGTAGAACATGCCGAATTTCATCGGTGTCGCCTCCCAATCAGCAAGATCCGTCAGCCACGTCCGGGTGCGATGAACTCCCACGGTGCGTATTCCTGGGTAATGTCGGTCATCACTTCGATCAGTGCGGGAGAATTCGCAGCCAGTGCTTCCTGCAAGGCGCCGCGCAATCCATCCGCATCGTTGGCACGCCACGATGGCACGCCGAAGCTCCTGGCGTACATCTGGAAATCCGGATTGCGCAGCATGGAACCGGAATCGCGTCCCTGGAACAGCCGGCGCTGGTCGCGCAGCACATTTCCATAGGACGAATTGTTGAACAGCACGGTGACCAGGTTGATGCCGTACTGCACCGCGGTGGCGAGTTCCGCGCCACCGAACAGGAAGCCGCCGTCGCCGGTAACCGCTACCACCGGGCGATCCGGCATTGCCACCTTGACGCCGAGTGCGGTGGGGAAGCCGGCGCCGAGAGTGCCGGAAAAGCCTGACGTGATCAGCGTGCGTGGGGCATGCAACGGGAAGCCGAACCACGAGACGTAGCCGACCTGCGTCATTTCATCGCACAGGATGCCGTCCTCCGGCAGCACGTCGCGGATCGCTTCGAGGAACGACATCTGCGGCTGCACCTTCTGGATTGCCTGAGCGGCATCCGCCTTCGCACGCGCGATCACCTCGGCGCGCGCGGTGTCGCGACGCGGCGTCACGACGGCGGTGAGGGCGCGCGCGGCATCGACGGTATCGGCGACGATGGCAACATCGGCCTTCAGGCGGCGCATCTCGGCGGGATCGATGTCGATGCGCGCGATCTTCAGGCCGCTCGGAATCGCTCCCCAGCGCGACGTTGGTACCTCGAGGCGCGTGCCGAAAGCGACCAGCAGGTCGGTCTGCGGCCACAGCTTGTAGGCAGCGGCGATGCTGAGGCCGAGTGGGTGGCGGTCATCGACGATGCCGCGACCGTTGCGGAATGATACCACTGGCGCACCGATCCTCTCGGCCAGCGCGCGGATCTCGGCCGAGGCGTGCAGCGCGCCGCCGCCGACCCACAGCATCGGCGCCTTCGCCTCGTTCAGCAGTTTCGCCACTGCGGTGATCTTGTCCGGGTCGGGCAGGGGGTTCGGATGGCGCGGCAGTTTCTCCTGTGGCGTTATGTCCGCCGTCGCGGTGAACTGGTCCCAAGGCATTTCCAACGCGACAGGCCCCGGGCGGCCGGACTGCATTTCCTGGAAGGCGCGTGCGACGAGATACGAGGCCTGGCTCGGATGCTCGATCCGCTCCGCCCACTTCAGCAGGCTGCGCAGCGTGGCAAGCTGATCCGGGAGTTCGTGCAGCTGGCCGCGGCCACGGCCGATCATCATGCTGGGCACCTGGCCGGTCAGGCACAGCACGGGCGCGTTGACACCCCAGGCGGTGGCCAATGCAGCCATGGTGTTGAGCACGCCCGGACCTGGCACCACTGCATAGGCGGATGGCCGTCCGGTGGCGCAGGCGTAGCCCAGGGCCATGTAGGCCGTGGTCTGCTCATGCCGCGCATTGATCAGCCGCAGGCTGTTGGATGCGCGCGAGAAGGCGTCGAACAGTCCGTAGGTCTGCACGCCCGGCAAGCCGAACACCGTGTCGATGCCGTGCCGCAGCAGGCCGTCTACGATCGCTTCCCCACCGGTCATGCGTGGCATTGACTGATCCCCGTGCTGTTGTCGGGATCACGTTGCCATGGCGGGGTAGCAGGGGAAAGCGGGGGGAGAGCGGCCCGCTAAGTGGTGCTAATGGCCGGCGGGGTGAGCCGGGAGGATAGGTCAGGACGCAAGTGCGAACCCAGCCCTACCTCCCTGAGCCACCGCCCCCAGGGCGCACCCGACGGGGTGGCCCTTTGCATGCGTTTCGATAACGAGGGCTACGAAAATGCAAAGTCAGAGGCGCTCAGCGCCGCCGCCTGGGTGTTCTGAAGCATGATCGATCCGGCCCCAGCGACCTGAGCACCAAGGTTGACCAGCGTATCGGCGCCAACCTGCGTGATGTGACCGGCAAGATCGCTGAAGCTGTCGAGTCCGGCCCCGTATCCGGTGATCCGGATCGTGTCCAACCCGTGCTGGAAATCGGCAATCGTGTCGATCCCATTGAGGCCGGAGAAGTCGAACCGGTCTGATCCGGCGCCGCCCACGAGCACGTCGTTGCCTTGGCTCCCATGCAACACGTCATTGCCGTCACCGCCATCCAGGATGAAGTGCATGGCTGGGGCCTGCAGTGCGGACGCGTCAATGATGTCGTTGCCGCCGAGACCGTGGACCGTGATCGGGCTATTGGCACCGTCACCTTGTGGGAGGGTCACCGGTGCGGCGAGTCCGTGCACGGTCACCGCCCCACCATCGGAGGTGATCGTGATGGTATCGTCACCGCCAGTGCCATCGAACTGGCCCTGCGGAGCGAGACCCGGCGCATTCGGGCTATCGCTGCCGCTCGAGGCGAGCGGCGCGTTGGCCAATGGCCCGGCTTTGACAGCCTGAAAGAGTATGTTGTTGCCGGTTCCGCCGTCGAGAATGTCGTTCCCGGCACCGCCGATCAGTACGTCGTCGCCTGCGTCGCCGTGCAGGGTGTCGTCGCCGGCGCTGCCGATCAGCACATCGTCGCCATCGCCGCCGTTGGCAGTCAGTTGCATGGCCGTCCCGAGACCCGATGCGTCGATGACATCGTCACCGCCAAGACCATTGACAACGATGCGATCGTTCGCCTCGAAGCCGGTGATCGTCACCGTGGTCGGCAAACCAGACACCGTGACCGTGCCGTTGTTGTCGGTGATCGCGATGACGTCCGCGCCATTGGTCCCGTTGACAATGATCGTGTCCGGCTGGCCGTCGCCGACTCCACTGCCGGGCGGGCTGCCCAGGTCGATGGCGACCTGCTGCATGTCGGTCCCGGTGAGATCGTTGACCGTGATGGTGTCGGCGCCGCCCAAGGCATTGAGCTGGATGCGCTCGACACTATTCAGGTCCATCGTCACGTTGCCGACGTCGCGGAACAACCGCACCCGGCTGCCGTTGGCCGAGATGTCGATGTTCTCGTTGACATTGGCGCCATTGAACAGCAGCGTGTCGAAGCCGGCCTGACCTTCGACCACATCGCTGCCGTCGCCTGGATTCCAGACGAACTCGTCGTCTCCCTTGCCCATAAAGGCAAGATCGTTGCCGCGACCGCCATTGATCACATCGTTGCCGCCGCTGCCGGTGATCGCATCGTTGCCGTCGCCGCCGTTGATCACAAGATTGATCTGGCCGGCCTTGAGCGCGGAAGCGTCGATGGTGTCATCACCGGCGAGACCGTTGATAACGAGAGAATCGCTGCCTGGCTCGGCACCGCTGATCGTCACCTGTGACGCCAACCCATTGACGACGACAGATGCACCGTTGCTGCGGACGGTGATGTCGTCGTTGCCGGCCGTGCCATTGACGATCACGGTGTCTGGCTGACCGTCACCGCCGCCGGTGGATGCCGCCAGACTGATGGCGACCTGCGTCAGGTCGGTTCCGGTCAGATCGTCTACCGAGATGGTGTCGGCTCCCCCAAGCGCGGCGAGCTTGATCTGCTCGACGCCGTTGACGTCCATCGTCACGTTGCCGACATCGCGGAATAACCGCACGCGGCTGCCGTTGGCCGAGATGTCGATGTTCTCGTTGACGTTGGCGCCGTTGAACACGAGCGTATCGGAGCCGGCCTGGCCCTCGACAATGTCACTGCCGTCGCCCGGATTCCAAATGAACCGGTCATTGCCGTCGCCGAGAAATGCGACGTCGTTGCCGCGACCGCCCGTGATCACATCATTGCCGTCGCCGCCGATCAGCTGGTCGTTGCCGTCACTGCCAACGACGGTGTCATTGCCGGCGCCGGCATCGATCGTGAGGTTGACCACGCCGGCAGCGAGCGCTGCAGCGTTGATGCTGTCGTTGCCGCCGAGGGCGTTGATGACGAGCGAATCGTTGGCGCCCTCTGCGCCATTGATCGTAACCTGCGTGGACAGTCCGGTGACGGCGATCGAATTGCCGCTGCCCGAAACCGTCATTGCATCGTTGCCGGCCGTGCCGTTGATGGTCACGGCATCCGGCTGGCCGTCCCCGGCGCCACTTCCGGGCGGTGATGCCAGGTCGATGGCGACCTGTGCCACGTTGGTCTTGCTCAGGTCGTTGACCGTGACGTTGTCGGCACCGCCCAGGGCTGCCAGCTGGATGCGCTCGATGCCGTTGAGGTCCATGGTGACGTTGCCGACGTCACGCGACAGTGTCGCGCGGGTGCCATTGGCCGAGATACTGATGTTCTCGTTGACATTGGCGCCGTTGAACAGGAGCGTGTCGAAACCGGCCTGACCTTCGACCACATCGCTGCCGTCACCCGGATTCCAGACGAACGTGTCATCGCCGTTACCGAGTTGCGCCACATCATTGCCGCGACCGCCGATGATGACGTCGTTTCCGTCACCACCGATCAGCACGTCGTCGCCGTCCCCACCGGTGATCGTGTCGTTGCCGTCGCCGCCGTCGATGGTGAGGTGGATGAGGTTGGCGAGGCCGTTGCCGGCGGTGATTGTATCGTCGCCGCCATTCGCGTTGAGAACGAGGTTCTCGGTGGTGCCGATGTCGAGGCTGAATGGAGCCGGACTGATGCGATCGAACAGCACGCGCGTACCGTTCGCCGAGATGGTAAAGTTCTCGGCCCCGTTGCCGCCATTGACCTCGGCGGTATCGATGCCGTCGCCGCCCTCGAAGAGATCGCTGCCGTCGCCTGGATTCCAGATCATGCGGTCATTGCCGTCCTGGCCGAAGACCTGATCGTTGCCTGCGCCACCGGTCAGCACGTCGTTGCCCGCGCCGCCGAACAGCAGGTCGTCACCGCCTTTGCCGAGCAGGGTGTCGTTGCCATCCTGGCCGAACAACTGGTCGTTGCCCGAGCCGCCCGTGATCGTGTCGTTCCCGTCGCCACCGAACAGGTTGGCCGCGGGCAGCGCGCCATTGGTTTCGTCGAGCGCGATCGTGTCGTCGCCGCCCAGGCCGAACGCCTCGACGAGACTCGTATTGGCGACAGTCGCTGTACCGCCCGCGACCGGAACGGCGCCGCCGTTGACCAAAAGGCTGCCGGCTGCGTCGCGGCCGACGGTGACCGTGTTCTTGAAGCTGTCGCCGGACACCGACAGCAAGCCGGCGCCTGGGGTAAAATTGGCGGTAGTAGCCATGGTCGCAATCCTTCCGATGATTGGGCGCGCGGTTGCGCGTTTGTGGTGAACAGGCTCGATTGAGGTGGTTGGCGCGAAGGCCCGGGCGGGCGCGCGGCGTGCTATCCGGAGTGTACCGGACTATTCCGCTATGACGTCCCCAGAACCACCGAACTCTGCAGGAAAGTCCTTCAGTTTTGGCAATCCGTCGCGCATCGGCAGAACGGTTTCAGCGTAGTTGACGTGGACCCGCGGCAGGAACATCAGGTCGGGAATGGTCGCGGCGAACACGTCCACCATGTTCAGTGGGGGATGCCGCGTCATCAGGTGACCGCCGCAGAGCCGGCAGAACTGGCGATGGCTCAGGTCCGTCTTGCGATAGGTCTCGATATGCTGCCCACCTTCGGTCACCGTCACTGCCTCCGGTGCCCACAGGGTGAAGGCGTTCACCGGCCCGCCTGACCATGATCGGCATGAGCGGCAATGGCAGTAGCCCATGGCATTGGGCTTACCGGTGACCTCGATCCTGACGGCACCGCAAAAGCATGCGCCGCGATATGAATGTTTCATGGTGTTCCTGTCGTCGGTTTTTCGGCACGCCGAAGCGGGCCGTCGGCGCCCTATAAGGGAAGCGAAACGGGCAATGACAAAGGATCACTTTTCATCTTGGAAATGAGCCGAGCTCATGCGTTGGCCTGAGCAGTTGCGACGCATGATGTGCGTCTGCGTACAGTACCGTCCGCGATCGGGGTGAATTTCCGGCATGCAACATCGCGGCATTCGCGCTCGTACGACATGCCTGGGACCGCGGATCAGACACGAGTGCGATCCGCCGGTGGGCTTTGTACTAAGCTCCGAGTGCGAGGGCCGTGATGTTGGCTTGGGAATTCGCTGCCGGCGAAGCGATCGAATGCATGAAAGCCTCGGTTGCAGAGGCTTCCGCGATCAGCAGTCTACGGAATGTCGCGATCTTCGGCCGGTCAACCAATTCTGGCGGACTGAGCAGGTAATAGCTGTACTTGGTTGGCGCGGCCAGATTCAGTGGGCAGACCAGGGCGCCGCTCGCAACCTGGTCAGCGACCAGGCTGGTGCGTGCGAGTGCGACGCCAAGTCCCAGCATTGCGGCGTTGATCAGCATGCCGGCTTCGCTGAAGTGCTGACCGGTATGGCACACAGCGTCCGGGCGGCCGAAATGATCAAGCCAGGCCCGCCAGTCACTGCCGCTACCGTCGTTGTCGGTTGCCGAATCGTGTAGCAATGGCAGCGCGAGCAGCGAATCGATGCTCTTCACAGGTCCGAACTGTTCGAGCAGTTCGGGTGTGCAGACGGGGACGACGTGGTCGTTCATCAGGCGCATCGAGGCATAACTGGGATGCGGTGTGCGGCCGAAGCGGATCGCGAGGTCGATTCCCTCCTGCCGCAGATCCAGCAGGCGCGGGTCTGCGATCACTTGTACGTCAACACCAGGATGCCGACTGCGGATTCGAGCCAGACGCGGGATCAGCCAGTGCGACGCGACGGAAGGCAGCACTGTCACCTTTAGAGGTCCGGTGTCGTCGGGCCGGGACAGGTCGACAACGCTGCGATCGATCTCGCCGATCGCCTGGTCAACCCTGTACGCCAGCGCTCGTCCTTGGGGAGTCAGCTCGAGACGGCGCGTAAGGCGTTTGAAGAGACTGACACCAAGCTCTTCTTCCAAGCCGCGAATGCGATGGCTGACCGCGCTTTGGGTCAGATGCAACTCACTCGCGGCCTCGGTAAAGCTCAAGTGCCGAGCGGCCACGACAAAAATGCGCAGAGCATCGAGTGAGGGGGTGCGTGGCATATCACGTGTGCAGGTCAGAATATCCGGAACATTGCGGGGGCGAGCGGGTCGCTTAATACATGAAATCGGCTCACGCGCAAGATGAGAAACGATCCTTTGTCATGGCAACGACCCCTGGCTAGTTGCGCCGCAGTCGTTTCATCGTCCTGACGGCTTGCCTGTTGCTGCCCGCGACAATAGCAAGGTCGCGCCCGGGCAGATGTGAAACAGATCACACGGCTGCATATCCGTCTTCGCTTCGGAAAAGCACGAGACAGGAGGAGCAATGTCGCTTAGCCCAGGCCCAAAGCGACCCGTGCGCGAAGGCAATGCGTCAGTGGATCGCCGTGATTGTGGTGGGTCGAGCCGGACCAACCAGGCTGAATGGCTCGCGATCGCCCGTCAGCGGCGAGCCGAGCGACTGAAGACGCTGCTGACTGCGGAAGTCGATTGGCGCGCGTGCTCTCGCGTTCTGCTGCTTGCCGCTGCAGTTGCACTTGTCGGTTTTGCCCTGGCGCCTGGTTAACACTTGCGACCCTTGGTGCGGGTAGGCGCATGAATTCAGCTCACATGCGCGATGAAAAGCGATCGTTTGTCATGGCGGAAGCCGCAAGCTAACTGCGCGGCCGGCGATGTCCTCGTCGCGAACATAGATCGGCTCGAGGTTCGACACGCCGGCGGGACGCATTCCTGGAATGAAGGAGACTGGACAATGACCCTAGGTGCGCGTTCGTGCGCGACGGTGCTGCTTGGCTCGCTTATTTGCGTCGTGGCGGCCACCTCGCCGGGACTTGCCGAAAGTTCGGGATCGGCGACGCTGGATGCGATACGCACGCGCGGTGAGATGCTGTGTGGCGTTGCTGGTACCGTCGCCGGATTCTCTCTGCCCGACAGCCAGGGCGTTATGCGGGGGCTCGACGCCGACTCCTGCCGCGCCGTTGCGGCTGCGGTATTCGGCGACATGACCAAGGCAAAGTTCGTCGCTACAACGACGCAGAACCGCTTCACCGCGCTCCAATCCGGCGGTGTGGATATGCTGTCGCGCAGCACCACGTGGACGCTCGCCCGCGAAAGCAACCTGGGCCTGGAGTTCGCGTGGGTGAACTACTATGACGGCACCGGGTTCATGGTGAAGAAATCGTCCGGCGTGAAATCCGCCAAGGAACTCGACGGCGCCACAATCTGCATTGCGCCCGGCTCCACCACTGAGCTGGCCAATGCCGACTTCTTCCGACTGAACAATATGAAATTCACCCCAATCCTGATCCAGGACCTGGCGGAACTGCGTGGCGCCTTTCTCTCGGGGCGGTGCGACGCCTATTCCACCGATGCCTCGGCATTGGCGACCTTCCGCTACAGCCAGGGCGACAACGCCGAGCAGTTCGTGGTGCTGCCGGACATCATCAGCAAGGAGCCACTCGGCGTGATGGTCCGCAAGAGCGACGAGAAGTGGTTCGATATCGTGCGCTGGAGCTTCATCGCCATGGTTGCCGCGGAGGAAAAGGGCATCACCAGCAAGAACATCGATACCTTCGTGGACAGCAAAGATCCCGACATACGCCGTCTGCTCGGCCTTGAAGGCGACATGGGAAAGTCGCTCGGATTGGATAACAAGTGGGCGTACAATATGATCAAGCTGGTCGGCAATTTCGGTGAGGTCTGGGATCGGAACATAACCCCGATGGGGGTACCACGCGGCATCAACAACATCTGGACCAAGGGAGGGCTGCAATATGCCCCCCCGATCCGCTGATCCAATGGATGCGCCTGCCGGTAGGACGCGCCCCGTCTCGTCAGGCATGGGCACTCCCATCCCATCGGCCGGCCCGCCCAAAGTCGATTCCTCGGGAATTCCCACGGTCGCTACCACGTTCTCCGCCACGTGCGTCCGCTACGCTTGATATCGATGGTCATGGGCGTTTGACGCCGAACCGGACCGTCACATGCGTGCAAGTCCAAGGACCACTGGGCCAACCGCCGCCCGAATGGAGATCGACAATGGTTAGCGACACAGCCTTGCGTGTGCGGCCGGTGAACATGTTGGCAGCGAGGTTCGCGCGTATCCTGGCTGCGCGCGGTATCCACTATGGCTGGTTCATGGTCGCTCTCACATTTCTATTCGGTATGTGCTCGGCAGGAGCCATGTCCATACCAGGCGTCCTGCTGACGCCAATGTCCAACGACCTCGGCTGGCCGGTCGGCGAGCTTTCAGGACCGCTCGGCTTGCGTATGGCACTATTTGGACTTGTCGCGCCATTCGCGGGAGGGCTGATTCTCCTCCATGGTCCACGTAAAGTGATGATGTGGTCAGCCAGCTTGCTGATCATCGGCCTTCTCGTCGCCATCACGATGACAGCGAGATGGCAACTTTGGATTGGGCTCGGTATTGCCATGGGTATCGCACCAGGCATGACGGCGCTGGTCATGACCACGACGATCTCCACACGTTGGTTTTCTGCCCGGCGTGGCCTGGTGCTCGGTATCCTCAGTGCCGGCAATGCAACCGGTCAGTTGATATTCCTTATGCCGGCGGCCTGGATCGCGCAGGCCTATGGATGGCGTATGGCTTTGGTGCCGCCCATGCTCGTGGTAGGACTCCTGGCCCTGGTGGTTGCGTTGCTTGCGATCGATCGGCCGGCAGAACTCGGGCTTGCGCCGTACGGCGATAACGCGGTGCTGCCCGATCCCCAGCCGTCGATGGACAACGTGTTTGCCATCAGCATCAGATCTCTGCTGATGGCGTCCGGCTCATTGGTATTCTGGCTCCTGGCGTTTACATTCTTCGTATGCGGCGTGTCGAGCTTCGGCCTTACCCCGCATTTCGTGACGCTGTGCGGCGATTTCGGAATCAATCCGGTGACCTCAACGAGTCTGCTCGCCGCAATCGGGGTGTTCGATCTGTTCGGCACTGTCGGTTCAGGGTGGCTATCCGACCGGTACGACAACCGTTGGCTGCTTGTCGGGTACTATGGGTTCCGCGGCTTGTCGCTGATCTGGCTGCCATACAGCGGATTCTCGCTGGTTGGCCTGTCGCTGTTCGCAATGTTCTACGGGCTCGACTTCATTGCAACCGTGCCTCCTTCGGTGCGCCTGACGGCACAGGCATTCGGACGGGAACAGGCGCCATTGGTATTCGGTTGGATCTACGCCGCCCACCAGGTAGGGGCTGGCCTGATGGCATTCGCGGCCGGTGCCTCGCGCGATCTGTTGGCGAGCTACCTGCCGGGAATACTTACTGCCGGTGTGTTGTGCATCGTCGCCGCGTTGTCGTTATGGTTGTTGAAAGGGCGCAGTGGACCAGTGGTTCTGGCGCTGAGCCACCCGTAATCTGGATTTTTGCCGTCCGGTGCGTCCTGCGACCCGCTTCATTTCAGTCCTATGCGGCTGGCGCCCTCACGAAAGAGCCTCTCGCCGTCCGAATCGAACTGCATTGCAGTCAGGAAGTCGCTGATGCTGTAGTGCGGCAGCGCTGTATGAATTGAAGCAAGAAGCCCGCGCGCCTCGTCAAGCCGACCGGCGAGCGCCAAGGATAAAGTGGCTATCGCCACGACATGTGCGTGCGCGTTCGGGCGGGCGGCAGCCTTGACGCCCCAATTGGCGGCCTCTTCGTACTGGCCGATGCGCACAAGCGCCATGGAGCGCGCCCCGAGCATGGCGAAGAGCAGCGGATCGAATGGGCTGAGATGGCGTGAGTGATCCGAGGACGCAATGGCAGTGCGTGGATCGCCAGCCTGAGAATGGACGAAGGAGAGCGTGTAGTGGCCGAGGGCGAAATTCGGGCTCAGGTCGATGGTGCGCTCCAACTCAATAATGGATTGGTCGTGGTGGCCGCGCAACCACAGAGCTCGGCCCATCGCCCAGTGCGCTGCCGGGTCGCGATCATCGACCATGAGGCTTTGCCCAGCCGCGTCGAAAGCCCGGTCGATTTCCGGCTCGCGCTTTGTCCAGCCCTGGAAGACGTTCTGGAAGTGCGTGAATGACAGGCCAGCGTAGGCGCGTGCGAAGGTGGGATCGAGTCGCACCGCCATCTCGAAAAAATGTCGGGCCTGCTCGTTGTCGGATTTATTGAACCGATAGGCGTGCCACAGTCCCCGATGATGCGCCTCCCATGCGTCCAGCGAGTTCGGCGGTTTCAGAACCGCGCGATTGCGCTCGCTTGTCTCGATCTCGTTGGCGATTGATGCCACAATCCTGTCGCCGATCACATCAAGGACGAGAAACGCGTCATCGAATTTGTGGTCGAAGGTTTCGGCCCAGACAATCCGGGCGCTGCGTGTCTCGACCAGTTCAACCATCACGGCAAGCCGCTGGCCCTGACGCCTCACTGATCCGCTGACGATGAAATCGACATTCAACATCCGGCCGGCCTCTTCCGCACCGATGCTTCGCTCATGCAGTGCGAACACGGTTCCCTGTGCAATGACGAACAGGCTGCGCAGCTTGGCAAGCCGGGTGATCACATCGCGAGCGAGGGCGACGGCAGTACCGCCGCGGACGTCCGTTGTAGTGGACAGATCAGCAAATGGCATCACGGCTATGGAGGCGCGCCGCGGTGCAATCGTGACGAGGTCTTCGTGGCTTGAGGCTCCTGTATCCGCCGGACTGATAGTGACTGGCTGAACCCGCGGCGACCTATGGCCCTGCACCCTCGCGATCCGCCAGGCGTCGCGGATCGGCGTACAGTCGAGACCTTCGGATTCGAATTGTTGCGTAGCTGCCGCCAGATGTTCCTCGCCTTCTCGAATCCGGCCATTCCGACCGAGTACATTCAGCAGCAGTTCGTGAACCCGCTGGTCGAACGGCGCAAGGACCAGCCATTTCTCCAGATATCCAAGGCTCTCATCGTCCGGAGCGATTTCGACAAGGCGCTCGAGTAGCGCAGCCTGGTAGCTGCGGAACCTGCGCCGCTGCGCAGTGACCCAACTGGTGAACGCCGGGCTGCGGTCGATCTCCAGGTTTTCGAGAAAGTCCCCGGCAAACATCGAGACGAGGGTTCGTAGCCGTTCCGGGGCAATCGTCCCGATGTCTTTCGTCGCCCGGGCAACTTCCGCCGCATCCACGAAGCAGTCGGCCAGATCGAGCCTGACGCTATCCGCCTCGGTGTCCACCCTGCGCCGATCCGGTTCATCGACGAGGCCCCTGATCTTGCTGAGACACCAACGAAGTTCGCCTCGAGGATCGTTGGGGATCTCCCACAGCAATTCGCAAAGCTGGCTTCGCGGAACCGGGTGGGGGGAAAGCGACAAATAAGCCAAAAGCCCACGCACCTTGCGTGATGCGGGAAGCGCCAGCGCGACGTTGTGCCGACGGATCGTCAGCGGTCCGAGCATTCGCACTTCGACCGCCCCGGCCTGTCCGGTGCCAAACGATTCCACGGGAGTTTCCACGCTGCTTACCACGTTCGCCTCCACGCGACGTCGCTACCATTGATAATCGATGGTCATGGCGCGCGCTTCGCCGAATTCCACCACCGCCGCCGCGCGTACAAGCCCATGCACCGCAGGACCAGCCGCCCGAAAGGATATCGATAATGGATATAGTTGCTCCAGCGACAAGTCAAAACCTGAAACCCGACCTCGACGCTGTCAAAGTACGCCAGCAGGCGGCGTGGTCCTCCGGGGATTACGCCATAATCGGCACAACCTTGCAGATCGTCGGTGAGGATCTGTGCGAGGCGCTCGACATTCGCTCCTACCAGAAGGTGCTCGACGTGGCTGCTGGCAACGGCAACGTCTCCCTCGCCGCCGCGCGGCGTTGGTGCGATGTGGTCGCTACGGATTACGTGCCGAAACTGCTCGATCGCGCCCGTGAGCGCGCCGATGCCGAGCGGCTCAGCATCGAATTCCAGCAGGCCGACGCAGAGCATCTGCCGTTTTCCGACGATAGCTTCGACGTTGTCGTCTCGAGCTTCGGCGTGATGTTTACCCCCGACCAGGACCGCGCTGCTGCGGAAATGGTCCGCGTTTGCAAAAGTGGCGGAAAGATCGGTCTCGCCAATTGGACACCCGAGGGCTTCATCGGCCAGGTGTTCAAGACCATTGGAACACATGTACCGCCTCCCACCGGCGCCAGGTCGGCGGCCCTGTGGGGAACACGCGGACGCATGATCGAGTTGTTCGAGCCGTGTGCGGCGTCGATCAAGTCCGTGCCGAAACATTTCGTGTTTCGCTATCGCTCGCCCAGGCACTGGCTGGACACTTTCAGGACCTACTACGGTCCGCTGCTCAAAACGTTCGCTGTGCTGGCGCCACCGGCGCAAGCAGCCCTCGAGCGCGACCTCATGACCCTGATCGGACAATTCAATTGCTCGGAAGATGGCTCGATGGTTGTTCCGAGCGAGTACCTTGAGGTCGTAATCACCCGGCGCTGACGCCGAGCCCAAGCGCCGCTTACTGCAGCAAACGAGGTCTGGAAACGCCGCCGTCGATACACTGGCATGCGCCGGGCATCGGCGGCGGCAGCAACACGAGAAGGATTATCGTCATGGGCGGACTGGTTTCAGTTCTGTACGGTGTCGCCGCTTATGTGCTGTTCGTCGGCACGTTCCTATACGCGATCGCCTTCGTTGGCGATCTGCCGGTGCCCAAAGCCATCGACAGCGGCCAGGCCGGGCCTCTCGGTCTCGCCTTGGTCATTGACATGCTGCTGCTCGCGCTGTTTGCCATGCAGCACAGCGTGATGGCCCGACCGGCATTCAAACGCTGGTGGACACGGTTCGTGCCTAAGCCGGTTGAGCGGGCGACCTATGTTCTGTTCGCGAGCCTCGCGCTTGTGCTGCTGTATTGGCAGTGGCAGCCGATACAAGATCCGGTGTGGTCGGTGAGCAATCCCGGCGGCAGGTTTGCCGTGGAGGCGGTTTTCTGGCTTGGCTGGGCCATCGTGCTGCTCAGCACATTTCTCATCAGCCATTTCGAGTTGTTCGGGTTGCACCAGGTCTATGCGCGCCTGCGTGGCCGGACGCTGCCACCACCCGTGTTCAAGTCGCCATTCCTGTACAAGCGGGTGCGGCATCCGATTTATCTCGGCTTTCTGCTCGCCTTCTGGGCGACGCCAACCATGACAGCGGGGCATTTGCTGTTCGCGGTCGGGACCACCGGCTACATCCTGCTCGGTATCTACCTCGAGGAGCGCGACCTGATCGAATTGTTTGGCGATCAGTACCGCCGTTATCGCGAGCAGGTGTCGATGCTCATTCCGCTGCGGCGTCGCAGCCTCGACGACAATCCTGCGGAGGCTCCGACTGTAGAACTGCGATCGCCGTAGAGGGAACATGCGCTATGCTCGAAATCTCTGAGTATCATGGCCGGCTGACACGCACCTCCATAACCGAGGATCGTGCCGACAGAGTGGATTTCGTAGAGGAAGGCGCCGGACCTCTCGTTGTACTCGTGCATTCGAGTATGTCTGGAGCCCGTCAGTGGTCGGCTTTGATCCGCGATCTGAAGGATTTCTCGCTGGTCCGGGCGGTGAACCTCTTCGGCTATGGCAACACACCAGCCTGGTCGAAGGTGGAATCGCCGTCGCTTGACGATTATGCCGAGTTGGTCGCGCGGGCTGTTCCGCACACGGCCGACCACGTCAGTCTCGTTGGCCACTCATTCGGCGGCGCCGTCGCTATGCAGGCGGCGGCACGCCAGTTGCGGGGACGAGTGAAGAAACTTGTCCTTATCGAGCCAAGCCTGTTCTATCTGCTCGATTATTGTGGCCGACGGAAGGTGTATGGCGAAATCTTGAAACTGTCGAAATGCACCAGGCGGCACATTGCGGACGGAATACCGGAGGCGGCTGCCGAACGCTTTATCGATTACTGGGGCGGCCCCGGCACGTGGGCAGCCAGTCCTTCCGATCGCCAAGCCTCATTCACTCGGTCGATGGCCCTGCTGCCATATGAATGGGATGCCGTACTTGAGGGGGAGGCAACACCAGCCGAGTGGCGTACGGCGCTTCCTCAGGACACGTTGGTGATTTCTTCTGCGAACACCCCGCGTCCTTCGCGCGAACTTGTGGAGGTGTTGTTGCAGGCCTGCCCGGCATGGGAATTTGCGAGCATCTTCGATGGAGGTCATATGGCGCCGTTGACGCATCCGCAAATCGTAAATCCCATCATCAAAGGGTTCCTGGCCAGCCGCAGGTGATGCCGGCTCGCGCTGCCGTCGTGGGAGAGGCTTGACGGGCACCGTGGCTGTGCGAAAACACCGCGCCGCAACGGCAGTAGCAATTTCGAGCCACGGCGCCACTTCAGGGTGTAGGCGCGTTTTCACGCAGCCGACCAACTACGAACGCGCGCTGCGGACGGACGGATATCGCGCGGGAGTGATCGACCTCGTGCAAACTACATCTTCAGCCAAGTGGTGACACGCCTTGATCGGCCCATGCTTGCCTGCAAGAGTGCAGCATTGGAAGCGATGAGGCGCGCTTGGATACCCTCGGCTCTCCCCCTCGGCCGGTCGACGCCGCCCTCCAGGGCATCAGCCGGTGCGTGTTCAGCCGTGAGCAAATTCATGGGCGCAACGCGAGAAGCGGCGTCGCCGAGCGGGTGATCGCCGCACTCGCCTATGGTAGCTTAGGGACGGCCGCGGTCACCGTGATTTCGCTCAACCACTTCGCCGGAATCGCGCTGACTCAAGCGCGACAGAGTCGCGCGGATCGTTCGGCAAGTTCCGCAGTGGCGGGCGGCGGTGGTCAACTCCCTCATCTGGAAGCAGCACGGATCACGAGCACGGCCGAGACGGTCAAGGCCCTCTGCGTGGCCGCCGCACCCATTGCTGCGGTCCCCGTCGCTGTCTGGGTGGCCTGCAACCGCATCCTGCTCTGATTGCGAGTTTGAATGTCGCAGACATCGCAGATGGGGACTGCAACTCCGATCGCCCAGCGCCGCGGGCCGCGCCGCCCGGCGCCGGCGGTACTGATCGTCGCCGTGCTGTTTGTGACGATGATCGGGCTGTCGATCTGGTACCTTGGCCGGCGGGAGCCGCTGGTGGTCCAGGGCGAAGTGCAGTCGCGAACATTCGACATGGCGGCACGTGTCGACGGACGGATCGGGCAAATCGTCGTAGTGCGTGCCCAGAACGTGACACTGGGCGCACCGCTGATCCGTATCGACAATCCTGAGTTGCTGGCGAAGCAGCGGCAGAGCGGCGCTGATCTGGCTGTGGCCGAAGCCGAGCTCGCTCGTGCCAGGGCAGGGTTTCGGCCGGAGGTCATAGCCGAGCGCAACGCAGCGGTCGCCCGGGCTGAGGCGGAACTCACGCTGGCTCAAAAGACGTTCGACCGCACCCGAACGCTCGTTGCTACGCATGACTCGCCACAAGCGCAGCTCGATCGCGACAGCGCGGCGCTGACGCTTGCGGAACGTACGCTTGATCAGGCGCGCCTGTCGTATCAGGAGGCGGTTGCGGGGTTCACCCGAGAGGACCTAGCAATCGCCCAGGCCAAGGTGGAGAGCGCGCAGGCTGATGTGCAGACGCTCAAGTCGCTGGTTGATCAGATGGTCGTCACTGCCCCCGCGGACAGCCAGGTCTTCCGCATCCCGGTCGAGGATGGCGAGTTCGTCCTGCCCGGCGTCCCACTGATCTCGCTTGTCGATCTGCATGACATGTGGGTGCAGTTCGACCTGCGCGAGGACCTGCTGCGCAACCTGAAGGTGGGGTCGAGGATCGACGTGCGGGTTCCCGCTCTTGGCGATCGCGTTGTTGCGCTGCAGGTGCGCGTGATCGGGTCCAAGGGCGAATACACCGGCTGGCGCGCCACGCGGGCGAGCGGGGACTTCGACCTGCGAACCTTCGAGATCCGCGCCTACCCGATCCAGTCAGTGGACGGTTTGCGGCCGGGGATGAGCGTCTACGCCGACTGGCGAGCGCAAGGCTCGTGACACCTGCCCAGACGGGCTTGTTCGCCGTTGCGGCGCGCGAAGTGCGTTGGATCCTGCGCGATCCGGTGGCGCGATTCCTGGTGTTCGCTGTGCCGGCGATCGCTTTCGTGCTGCTCGGCTTCACGTTCAGCGCCGCGGTGGTCAGGGGCCTCGATGTCGTCGTCGTCGACATGGACAACTCCGCCACATCGCGGCTGTTCGTGCAGACTCTTGCGGCCGCCCCAGGCATCTCGGTCGCAACGCGCGCTGACGATCTCGGCGCGGCCGCATCGGCGATCCGCGCCGGCCGCGCCATTGCCGCAGTTTATCTGCCACCGGAGTTCGGCAAGGATGTGCTGGCCGGCCGCGCGCCACGCGCGGTCTCTTTCATCAACACCCAGTTCTTCACGCCGGGAAGCAACGCGGGGAGGAGCATCAGCGACGCTTTAGGCGCTGCCAGCGCTGCGGTGGCACCCGTGAAGACAGCGGTCGGCGACCACGCGGAGCCGGGTCCCGGATTGGTGCCTGAGGAATACGTGCTGGCCAACCCCGCGCTGAACTATGCCCAGTTTCTGCTGCGCGCGGTGCTGCCGACCGTGCTGCATGTTGTGGTCGCGATCTCGGCCGGGCTCGCCGTCGGCTCGGAGTTCCGGCGACGAAGCATGCGAGCCTGGTGGGATATCTCGGGGCACAACATCGCCACCGCATTGGTGGGCAAGCTGCTGCCATATTACGTTGTCCACATGCTGATGTTCGTGCTGATAGTCGGCATCCTCGACGTGTGGCTTGGCGTCAGCTTCCGCGGAAGTGCCCTACTGATGGCGGCCTCGGCGACGCTGCTGATCATCGCCTACCAGATGATCGGTTGCCTGATGCAGTTGCTGGCCCGCAACATGGCATTTGGCCTCAGCCTGACCGGCGTGATCGTCTCGCCCGCTTTCGGCTATGCCGGTGTGGGATTTCCCGTGCTGGCGATGGGTGCATTCGCGCGCACATGGGGCGCGATCCTGCCGCTTCGATGGTATATGCAGATCCTGTTCGATCAGGCCTCGCGCGGTGCGGCGGTGCGCATCACTGCCGAACCGTTCGCCATGTTGAGCGGCCTCACCATCTTGCTGACCCTGCTGGTCTGGCTCAGCTTCCGCGCCTTGGTTCGTCGCGGACTGGCTATTCCGGAAGAAGTCGAAACGGCGCCGCCGCTTCCGACCCCCGGCATCGCTGGGGCATTTACCGCCGAGTGGCGGCGCGTGCTGAGCGATCGCGGTGTGTTCGGGCTGTTCGTGCTGGCCCCTGCACTCTACGCCGTATTCTACCCGCAGCCCTATCTCGGCCAGATCGTGCGCGACGTGCCGATCGCAGTGGTCGACCACGACAACGGCGAACTTGCTCGCGGGCTGATTCAGGCACTACAGGCGCATGGCAACATCCGCGTGGTCCTTCTCGCGGCCAGCTACCGGGAGGCGGAGGACGCGATCTTTGATCGCCGCGCTTTCGCCATTTTGGGCATTCCCGCCGATACCGAGAAGAATGTGCTGAAGGGTGTTGCGGCGCGGCTGCCGGTCTATGCCGATTCGACCTACTTCATCCTGTTCAATCGTGCGCTCCAAGGAATGATCGAATCGGTGCAGGCCTATGCGACGGATACACTGACGCGCGGGGCGCGGCCCGATAGCGCCGGCGTGCAGGCTGCCTCGCGGCTCGTGCAGCCAGTCGAGCTGGTCCAGGTACCGCTGTTCAACCCCACGGACTCCTATTCGAGCTATGTCGTGCCGGCCGCCTTCGTGCTGATCCTGCACCAGACGTTACTGATGGGGGCCGCGATGCTGGGCGGCGTCGCCTTCGAGGAAGGTGGCAGCGGCGCCAGACAAGCGCGAGCGTCATCTGCCGCGATACTGGGCCAGGCCCTGGCGCACTGGACGATCTACCTGCCGGCGATGGCGCTCTACCTTGTCGTCATGCCGCGGATCTACGGCTTCTCGACGCTTGGCAGTGTCTGGGCGCTCGCTGCCCTGTCCATTCCGTTCATCCTGGCGACCAGCTTTCTCGGGCAGGCGCTCGGCCAGGCGTTCCGTCATCGCGAAACCGCCGTGCTGCTGGTGCTCGCGACCAGCCTGCCGCAGTTCTTCCTGGTTGGCGTTTCCTGGCCGGCGGAGGCACTCCCTGGTGTGCTCCGGCAGCTGCGCGAGCTGCTGCCGAGTGTGAATGCGATCGACGGCATGGTCCGGATCAATCAGATGGGGGCAAGCCTCGCGGAAATTCGGCCGGACTGGGAGCGCCTCTGGGCACTGACGCTGCTGTATTTTGTCGTGGCCGCTGCCTGCGCGCGGCTGCGCTCGATGCGGATACCGGGCCGTGCAGCCGCGGTCTAAGCGCCTGCTGTCGCTGGCCGTCGCGGCGGTGATCGTTGTCGCGGCAGGCGCGGCCTGGCATTGGTGGGGCCTGCTGCGCCCGCCGACCGAGGACGCGGTGACTGGCATGGTCCGCACGACAGAAATCCGCATTGCCCCGGAGATCAGCGGCCGCCTGGCGAGGTTCCTTGTCGAGCCCGGCGGTGCTGTACAGCGCGGGCAGGTCGTGGCCGTCCTGAACAATCCTGAACTCTGGGCTGCTGTCGGAGTCGCGCGGGCGCAGGTCGACAGGGCGCGCTCGGACCGCGATCGGGTCTATGCCGGTGTTCGCGAGGAACAGGTGCAGGGACTTCAGCGTGAAGTCGTGAAGGCTCAGGCAGTACATACCCAGGCGGTCCAGGAGCTGAACCGTGTGTCAGTGCTGGCCGTGCGGTCGGATGCTTCGCTGCAAGCGCTGGACCAGGCAAAGGCCGAGGCGGCACGCAGCGACGCTGATATATCCGTTGCCCAGGCCCGGTACGCCGAGGCGCAGAATGGCCCAACGGCCGAGGAGCGCGCCCTCGCAGACGCCACACTTGCCGCGGCCGAGGCAGCCCGTGACGTCGTCGAAGCGCGTGCCGCCAAAATGCTGCTGCGGGCGCCAGTGACCGGAACGATCGCCATCGAGGTCGCGGAGCCGGGCGAGGCTGTCGTACCGGGCGAGCCAATTCTGACCATGGTCCCCGAGCACGGGATCTGGTTCGGGTTCAATCTGCGTGAAGACCGGTTGCGCGACCTTACGATCGGTGCAGTCGTCCCGGTTCACTTTGCCGACAATGCCACGACGGTCGACGCGAAGTTGGTCGAACTGCGCAACCTCGGCGAATTCGCAGTCTGGCGGGCGGCGCGCGCAACCGGCGACCACGACTTCAATACGTTCTTTCTGCGCCTGGATCCGGTTGGCGTCACGCCGGATCTGACGCCGGGCCAGACACTGTGGCTGGCTCGGTGATGCATCGAGTTGATCAGGCGTGGCCTTGGGTCGTGCGCTGGTAAAGCGCCGTGATCCTTTCCAGCGCGATGCCCCTTGACCGATTGTTGTACCGCGCAGCGAAGGCGACGGACAGGACGTAGTTGGCCGGCGAGCCGGCCAGGTAATACCAAAGCACATTGATGATGACCCATGCGTTGCCCCACTGTCATGGCCGGCGAGCCGGCCATGACAGTGGGATCGGTGAGTCGCTATCAACGAGCGGTGGTATAAGAGCCGTTGGTCTCCCTGAGCGATTTCAGCAAATGTACTCTGCGAGGTTTCCAGCGGGTCCGGCTGGAAGGTGAAGTCACTTGGCGCAGCCTCCCACTCCATCTGCGCGCAGGCTTGGGCGAACGTACCGGAGAAGATGCCCTTCGTCGGATAAATGCTATTGACGGGTATGCTCGCCACGCGGGCATCGCGATTTCTCCGCCTGCAAAGCATGAGCGGTTCCGCGAGCGTCACCGATCCTTTGCAGAGCTGCCTAACCGCTGATTTCGCCTGCCGTTCGGGCGCCGACGTAACCCGTCGACGAAGATATCAACCAAACGCAGGACCTTGGCCTGCCATCCGGGTCCGTCCTGGGCGTAGCACATGCCTACCAAGGTCCGCAGCAGGTCTTCTGCATCGATGTCAGAACGAAGCTCTCCCGTCGCCGCGGCACGCTGCAGCAATTGCCCTAGCGCCCCGGTCAACCGGTCAATCGAGTAGACGACGAGTTCCGACGAACTGTGCGCTGCCAGTGCGAGCGCCGCCGCCATGCCCTTCTTCGTCGCCATGAATTCGACGCCTGCCTGCATCCATCTGCGCAAGCCCTCGACGGGCGTCTTCTGTGTCTCGAGCTGCCCAGCCAGTTCCACAAGCTGGTCCACCTCGCGCCGATAGACCGCCTCGTAGAGCGCCTCCCTGGTTGGGAAGTGCCGATACAGCGTGCCAATCCCGACGCCGGCGTGTCGCGCCACGGCCTCCAGGCTTGCTTCCGGTCCACCCTGGCTGAATACCGCCTTGGCGGCCTCCAACACCCGTTCGCGATTCCGAATGGCGTCGGTGCGCGGCTTTCGATTTTTCGTCAGTGGGCCCTTGTAAACGGAGGCTCCCTCCACATTTTTCTCCCGGTGTGCCAGGGTGGGCCGGTCGAGTTCCTCCCGTCACACATCCCGCAACAGTCCTCATCGGAGCGCCGCATGAGCCTGTCAATCTCCCTCACCATCAACGGTGTGCAACGCACAGTCGAGCTGGAAGATCCGAGGGTCACCCTTCTGGATCTGCTGCGCGAACGCCTGGACCTCACTGGCACCAAAAAGGGTTGCGATCAGGGCCAGTGCGGTGCGTGCACCGTCCTGCTCGATGGCCGGCGGGTCAATTCCTGCATAGTGCTCGCAGTCAGCCAGGACGGCGCCGACGTGCTCACGGTTGAAGGGCTGGCCCAGGGCGGAGAGCTGCATCCTGTGCAGGCGGCCTTCATCAACCATGATGCCCTGCAATGTGGCTTCTGCACACCGGGCCAGATCATGAGCGCTGTGGGCCTGATCCAGGAAGGACAAGCTGGCGTCGAACCCGAACGCGTGCGCGAAGGCATGAGCGGCAATCTCTGCCGTTGCGGCGCCTATCGCGGCATCACCGAAGCGGTGTTGGAGGCTCAGCGGACCATGGCTCAGACCGAGCGAGAGGAAGCAGCATGAACCGCTTCGATTATGTCCGACCGGCAACGGTGCCGGAGGCCGTCGCGGCAGCCGCGCTTCCGGGAAGCGCCTATCTGGCGGCCGGGACCAACCTGGTCGACCTGATGAAGGGCGGCATCATCAGCCCGGAGCGGGTAATCGATATCAGTCGCCTTCCAGGGCTCAACCAAATTGAGCCCCTGCCGGATGGCGGAGTACTCTTTGGCGCAGGCGTGCGCAATGCCGAGTTGGCCAACGATCCGACCTTCAGCAAGCGCTTCCCGGCGGTCGCCGAAGCGCTGCTCGCCGGTGCGTCCGCCCAGCTGCGCAACGCCGCGACTGTTGGCGGCAACCTGTTGCAACGCACTCGGTGCGCTTATTTTTACGACCCGGCGAGTGCCTGCAACAAACGGCACCCCGGCGCGGGTTGTGACGCGCATGGTGGCGAAAACCGGCTGCACGCCGTTCTGGGTTGGAGCGATTCCTGCATAGCCACGCATCCGTCCGATTTCTGCGTGCCACTCGCAGCGCTGGACGCTGTTGTGGAGATAGAGGGGCCTGCGGGGCGGCGCGAAATCGCGCTGGAAGAATTCCATTTGCTGCCCGGCTCCACTCCGGAGCGCGAGAGCGTACTGGAGCCACGCGAACTGGTTGTCGCCATTCGCCTGCCTGGAGCTGCGACACGGTTCGCAGCGAATGCGCGCTACCTGAAATTGCGCGAGCGCACCTCGTATGCCTTCGCCGTGGTTTCTGCCGCGGCATGCTTGCGGATCGAGGACGGGTCCATTGCCGAGGCGCGATTGGCGTTGGGTGGCGTGGCGGCAAAGCCCTGGCGAGCCAGAAGCGCGGAGGCGGCTCTGGCCGGTGCCCAGCCGGATGCAGAGAGTTTCCGCCGCGCTGCGGAGGCCGCATTGGCCGAGGCCCGTCCGTCCGGAGACAACGCCAGCAAGATCGAGCTGGCTCGGCGGATCGTCGTCCGCGCACTGGCCCTCGCAGCGGTCGGGACTCCCGATCGCATGCCCGCACTTCCCGCCTCTCTTTTTGCCCCCATTCCCGGAGGCGCAATCCATGGCTGAGACGCAACAGATCGTCATCGCTTCTCCCCGTCGGCATGGCAGCAGCATCGGCCAGCCTCTTACCCGCCGCGACGGGCTTCTGAAGGTTACTGGCGAAGCGCGTTATGCGGCCGACAACCATCCGCGCGGTATGCTGCATGCCGTGCTCGCGGTGAGCAGTATCGCCCGTGGCCGCGTGAGCTTTCTCGATGTGGCGGCGGCCAGGGCGCATCCCGGGGTGGTCGACGTGATGACCCCGGCGAACCGCCCACCGCTTGCGCTGGATCCCGATGCGAAATTGCACCCCTTCATGTTCCGCCTGGACCTGCTGCAGAACGACAGGGTGCGCTACGCCGGGCAGCCGATCGCTGTCGTGATTGCCGAGACGCTGGAAGCGGCGACGGAGGCCGCAGCACTGTTGTCGCCACGTTATGACGCGGAGCCGGCGCGCATCGGGCTGGACAGCGCTGACAGCTTCATCCCATCCACCATCGGCGTCGGCTCTCCGTCCGAGGTGCAACACGGTGATGTCGAAGCGGGTTTGGCAGCAGCCGAGTACCGGATCGACGCGACCTACGAGACCCCAGCCCAGTACCATAATCCGATGGAACCGCATGCCATCGTGGCGGAGTGGGATGGCGACCGTTTGACCGTAGATACGCCAAGCCAAGGCCTGGCCTGGGCCCAGGAGCGGATCGCGGGCTTGTTCGATATCCCGCAGGACAACATCCACATCCGTAGCCCCTTCCTGGGTGGCGGGTTTGGCTCCAAAGGCCTGATCTCGGGGCCGCAGGTTCTCGGCATCCTGGCCGCCCGTCTGGTCGGACGGCCAGTGAAGCTGGTGCTGCGCAGGGACCAGATGTACGGACCGGTCGGCCATCGGGCGCCGACGCGCCAGACACTCCGCCTGGGCGCCGATCGTCAGGGTGCGTTGACAGCGATCCACCACCACATGCGCACGGCCACAAGTACCTTTGACGACTTCTTCGAGCCTTCTGTTCAGGTCAGCCACGCGCTGTACGCCAGCCCGGCCATCGCAACGAGCGCGGAAGCTGTCCGGCTGGACACGGGCACGCCGCTATTCATGCGCGCGCCAGGCGAAGCGAGCGGCAGCGTTGCACTGGAAAGCGCAATCGATGAGATGGCGATCGCAGTTGGCATGGACCCGCTGGACTTCCGCCTGAGGAACTACGCCGAGGCGGAGCCGATTTCCGGCAAGCCGTTCTCCTCCAAGGCATTGCGGGAGTGCTACGCGCAAGGCGCCGCGCGCTTCGGTTGGGCAGGCCGTCCGCTGGCCCCCCGGCAGATGCGTGATGAGAACGGGCTGCTGGTCGGCTGGGGTCTCGGCACTGCCATTTTCCCTGCCATCATGTTCCAAGGTAAGGCCAGGGCCGTGCTCCACGCCGACGGCACTGGCCTGGTGGAAATTGGTGCCGAGGACATGGGCCAGGGTGCGTGGACTGCGCTCGCACAGATCGCCGCTGACAGTCTGGGCCTGGAGTTGGAGCAACTCGAGTTCCGGGCCGGCAGCTCCGACCTGCCGGACGCCGGCATCGCTGGTGGCTCCGGTCACACTGCAACTGCTGGCATGGCCATTCACGGGGCCGGTGCCGACGTCATTGCGAAACTGGCTGAATTGGCCATGGGCGACGCACGCTCGCCGCTGTTCGGTGCGGACAATGCGGGCGTACTGGCGCGCGGCGGCCGGCTGATCCGGCGAGACGACGAGAGCCGAAGCGAGAGCTATACTGACATCCTTACCCGCACCGGCGTGGCGGAAATCGAAGGACGCGGCAGCGGTGCCGCAGATCCGGCCGCGCAGGATGCCTACTCCATGCACGCGCATGGGGCCGTGTTTGCCGAGGTGAAGGTGGACCCGGATTTGGGACAGATCCGTGCGACGCGACTCGTCGGCGCATTTGCGGCAGGCACCATCATCAACCCGCGGATGGTGCAGAGCCAATATTACGGTGGCATGATCTGGGGGGTCTCCTTCGCGCTGCACGAGCAGGCGGTGTTGGATCATCGATCAGGACGAGTGATGAATTCCAACCTGGCCGAGTACCATGTGCCGGTTAATGTCGACGTGCCGTCGCTCGAGGCGATCTTGGTTGACGAGTCCGATCCGTATGTGAATGCGCTGGGCATCAAAGGCGTTGGTGAGATCGGCGTTACGGGTACGGCGGGGGCGATCGCCAATGCCGTTTGGCACGCAACTGGCGTCCGCGTACGTCGCTTTCCGATCACCCTCGAGCAACTGATCGGAGGTTGAGCGGACCAGCGCATCTTCAGGCTGACTGCGTTGATGTGTCATTGCGAGTAGCGCAGCGACGAAGCAATCCTGACCGAGATT
>DATAPW010000131.1:0-15638 GCA_036265005.1 Acetobacteraceae bacterium
TCTGGGCATGTTGATCGATGTCGCGCATGTATCGCGCGACGCCATGATGCAGGCCACCGGCTTGTCGCGCACGCCCGTCGTGTCCACACACTCTTGTATTCGCGCGCTGTGCAATCATCCGCGCAACCTGGACGATGAACAGCTCGACGCGATCCGCGACGTCGGCGGGGTGGTGCAGATCACCGCGGTGGCGGCATTCCTGCGGCCCGATGCGAAACCCGAAGCGGTGACAGTGGCGGATTTTACCGATCACATCGATTACGCGGTGCGCCGAATCGGCATTGAGCATGTCGGGATATCATCGGATTTTGACGGCGGCGGCGGCTTCTCCGGCTGGCACGACGCCTCCGAAAGCGCGAACCTCACGGTAGAACTGCTGCGTCGCGGCTACGACCGGCAGGAAATCGCGGCGTTGTGGGGCGGCAACTTCCTGCGCGTCCTGCGTAAGGCGGAGGAGCTGGCGGATTGATGCGAACCGTACGGTTGCCTGACGGGACGGAGGTTCCGGCGCTGGGCCAGGGCACCTGGCACATGGGCGAGCGCGGGCGCGCCGCGGCGGACGAAGTGGCGGCGCTGAAACTCGGCATCGAACTCGGTATGACGCTGATCGACACGGCCGAGATGTACGGCAACGGCGGCGCGGAGGAAGTTGTTGCCGAGGTAGCGCAAGGCCAGCGCAACAAGCTGTTCATCGTCAGCAAGGTGTATCCGCAGAACGCCTCGCGCAGCGGCGTGCCGCAGGCCTGTGAGCGTAGCCTGAAGCGCCTGCGCACCGACCGGATCGACCTTTATCTGTTGCACTGGAAGGGCAGCCATCCGCTCGGAGAAACCGTGGCGGCGTTCGAAAAGCTGCGGTCGGACGGCAAGATCCGCTACTGGGGCGTATCGAATTTCGATGCGCGAGACATGGCAGGCCTGGTGCGGCTGCCGGATGGCGCGAACTGCGCGACCAACCAGGTGCTGTACCACGCCGCCAGTCGCGGTATCGAATACGACCTGCTGCCCTGGATGACAGACCACAAGGTTCCATTGATGGCGTATTCGCCGGTAGGGCAGGGCGGTCGGTTGCTGCAATCGAAGGCATTGGCCGCGGTCGCGAAGCGCCGCAACGCCACTCCCGCGCAGATTGCCATCGCCTGGACCATGCGCCACGCCAATGTGATCTCGATTCCCAAGGCCAGTGACCAGGCGCATGTCCGGCAGAATGCCGCAGCCGGCGGCATTGCGTTGACGGCCGAAGATCTGGCCGAAATCGACGCAGTGCATCCTCCGCCGGCAGGCAGGCAGTCGCTCGACATACTGTAAGGCGGACCGGCGCAGCGCATTCCGCCGTTTCGTACCGGCGGAATGCGCTGCGCTTTTCCGCCCACCGCGATATCCTTTCTCGTGTGAGCGAGTCGCGCCCCACGGTGGCACTGTGGTCCTGACACTGCTCGCGATCCTGATCGCGGCGCTGGTGGCATCGGCCGCGGTCGCAGCCTTTGTGCCACGCAGCGTCGTGGCTTATGGCAGTGCCGGCGCAGCGGCGGTCGTCGTGCTGCTTGCGCTGGTGGCATTGGCCGACGCCAGCGAAATGGGGTCGCTTGCGCTGCCACTGGGGCCGGCCGGCAGCGCGATGCACCTGGTGCTCGATCCGCTGGGAGCAAGCTTCCTGCTGCTGGTGTTCCTGGCCGCGGGGCCGCGTGCCCTGTTCGCCGAGCACATACCGGGGTCGCCACTGTCGCATGCAGCGCTGGCGTTGATCCTGCTCGCGGCCGACCCATGCACCTTGGCCGCGGGGCTTTTGCTGCTGGCATTCGGGACGCGATCGTCGCTGCGCGCGGCAACGTTCGGTGTGGTCTGCCTGGTTGCGGCATTGGCGCTCATGGCGCCGGCTTCCGCTGCCTGGCCGGATTGCGACTTCGCGGCGATCCGTGCAGTGCCGCCAGAAGGATGGCGCGCCGGCGCAGTACTGTTTCTCGTCCTGCTCGGCGTCGGATCGTCGGTCGCGCGAGCGGACAGCGTCGCTTCGGTGGCCTCATGCTATGTGCTGATCCGGCTGCTGCTCGATCTGAGTGGCCCCGCGCAGCCGCTGTGGTGGGGCGTTCCGCTGCTGATCATTGGCATCATCGCCGCGACTGCGGGTTCGCTGCGGGCCAATTTCGCAACCACCCTGCATGCGGTCCTGTCCATTGGATCCTTGCACCAGCTTGGGTTCGCGTTGGTTGGCATTGGCCTGGCGATGATCGCCCGCTCCGTGGATCTGCCGGACGTGACGTTGCTTGCGCTACAGGCAATCTGGCTGCTGCTGGCGTGCCATGTGCTGTGCCAGACCCTGCTGCTGCTCTGCGCTGGCGCCATGGAGTCCGGTGCGGGGACTCGTCGGCTCGACCGGCTCGGCGGCCTGATTCACCGGATGCCGGTCACTGCAATGTGCACCCTGGCGGGACTGTTGGGTATCGCCGCGTTGCCGCCCGGCCTGGGGTTTGCTGGCTTCTGGCTGCTGGTTCAAGCGCTGCTGGCGGCTGCCCGCATCGGCGGATTTGGCTTGCAGCTGCTGATCGCCATTGTTGCCGCATTGGCGGCGCTATCGGTCGGTCTCGTCGGTGTCGCCGCGGTTCGCCTGTTCGGCGTGGCATGTCTTGGGCGACCTCGCACGCCGCGCACTGCCGTTGCCGAAGACGCGCAAGGTCCGTTGCGCATTGCGCTGGTCGGACTGGCGTCGTTGACCGGTCTGCTGGCCGTGCTGCCGGCGTTGGCTTTGCTGCCGGCGGCATCGGCGTTGGCGCAATTGGCCAATGGTGGGGCGGACAGGATCGCCTTCGCCGTGACCCTGCGGCCGAGTGCCGAGGCGCCGGGCTATCCTGCCGCAGCGATCGCGGGCCTGCTGCTGGTCGTGGGCGCCGTGCTGTTCTGGCTGATGCGCCGGGATCGCTCCCAGGGACACCGCCAGGAGGCCGCATGGTCCGGCGGCTTCGCGCCGCCGCCTGCCTGGCTGCCGTTTGGTGATCCGGCGACGCAGTACGGCCCTGCATCGTTCGCCGAGCCGCTGCGGCGCGCGCTCGGCCCGCTACTTGGGACAATCGTCAAGCTGGGCGATGGCGCCAGGCTGCGCCTTGTGCGGCTTGGTCACCGGTCGCTGCGCGCCGTGCAGGCCTTGACTGCCGTGTCGGTACCGCGCTCGGTCGCGACGGCGCTCGCCTTGCTGGTGCTGGCGGCTTCGGCGTGGCTCGTCGCGCCATGACCCTGCTGACCGGATTTGCCGCCCAACTGCTGCACATCGCGCTGGTCCTGGCCGCCGCACCCACATTGATCGGCGTGATCCAGTGGATCGAGGCGCGGCAGGCTGGCCGTTTCGGTCCGTCCGTGTTGCAGCCGTGGCGCGATCTGTGGCGGCTGTTCCGCAAGGAACGTGTCATCGCGGAAAGCGCCTCCGACGTGTCCAGCCTGGCGCCAATGGTTACCGCCGCTGCCGTCGCTATCGCTGCCTGCATTGTACCTTCCTTCGCACTCGGGATGACCTTCGCCCCCTACGCCGATCTGCTGGTGATTGCTGGGCTACTCGCACTGGCCCGGGCCTCGCTCGCTCTTGGTGGCCTGGACGCGGGCACTGCACTCGGCGGGATGGGAGCCAGCCGGACGATGGCGCTTGCCGTCCTGTCGGAGACTGCGTTGCTGTTGATCATCTTTGTCCTCGCGCTGGTCGCTGGCAGCAGCAATCTCGACCTGATCGCTGCGATGCAGCAGGAGAGCGGCATCGACTGGCGCTCGGGTGTCAGCCTCGGGTTTGCCGCCATGCTGCTGGTCGCCTACGTCGACAGCAGCCGGGCGCCATCCCAGCGCGCCGAACTGGCAATGCGGCGCCAGGCCTTGGAACAGGAATTCAGTGGCCGGGACCTGGCGCTGATCAGCGCGACGGATTCGCTGAGGATCCTGCTGTGGTTCGACCTGCTCGGTGCGATGTTCCTGCCGTTCGGCATGGCTCCGTCGGGCACGGGACCGCTCGCCTGGCTGTTCGGCCTCGCCTGCTGGCTGGCCAGAACACTGCTGTTCGCCTTGGCGATAGCCATCGTGCCGGCTGTGATCGGCCGCCTGCGGCTGGTCCGGGCTGCGCGGATGCTCGGCGTTGCCATCGCGTTGGCGCTGCTCGCCGTGGCGTTGCTGTTCGCCGAGATGGCGACCGCATGACCGCTGCGGCGCAGGTGGCAGGGGCATTCGCCCTGGTGATGTCGATGGCCTTGCTGTGCGTCGGACGCGTCGCCACGGCCGTGCCGGTCTGCACAGTGCAGGCACTTCTGGCGGCCATCGTGCTGGCTGCGCGGGGCCGGGAACCGGCTGCAGCGGCATGCGTGGCCGCCGCATTGAACGGTGTCGCTCTCCCGCTGGCCCTGCGACACCTGCTGCACCGCCCGGACATGCCGACGGCTATCGCGATACCCGATGGCGCCACTGTGTCCTGGGTCGCCGCGATGGTTCTGCTGGTTGCGTCGGTCGCTATCTTCGCGCAAATCGCGGCGGGCGATGCCCTGGTCGTCGGATCCTCCGTCATGCTGCTCGGGCTGCTGCTGATGGCACAGCGGGAGCACCCCCTGGTTCCGGCATTCGGGCTGCTGTCATCGCAGAACGGCCTGCTGCTCGTCGCAAGCGCGGTTCCAGATCTGCCGTCGTCCGCGCTGCTTGTCGTCGCCACACCGCTGATGCCCGGCCTGTTGGTGGCCAATACATGGCTCCGGCCGTGAGCGGTGCGTGGCCCTTGCTGATCATTGCGCTGCCCTTTGTGTCGGCGGCAGCACTGTCCGTCATCGGCTCATGGCGCTTCGGCGTGCGCGCCAACCTGGGATCCGCGTGTCTGCTGTTCGTGCTGGCCGCGGCCTTGCAGTGGCGTCCGCACTCGGCATCGACCTTGCTGCATGCCGGCGCGGCGGAAATGCATCTGGTCCTGCTCGTCGGCTTCATCGCGATGACAACCGCGTGGTTCAGCCGGCGCGAGGTTCCGGCATCGCTGGTGGCCCGCTCGATCGATCGGCGCAGGGCCAGATTGTATCATGCCGCATGCCAGGCGCTGATCGGCGGCATCATGCTGGCACTGCTGGCCGACAGCCCTGTGCTGACATGGTTTGGGCTGGGGGTCGCGACAGGTGCGGCGGCCGCGGTCACCGGAGCAGTCCATGGTTCGGCCGCGGCAGTGGCGACATCCCGACTGCTGCAGTTGTGCGGTGTCGGCCTGATGCTCGCGCTGTTCGGCACGTTGCTGCTCTATCTCGCCTCGGTGCCGCATGCCGCCGCGCTGCGGTGGAGCACGCTGGCTGCATTGTCCGGCCATGCCGCCGGTTTGGCGTCCATCATCCTGCTGCTCGGTTATGGCGCCGCGGCTTCGGTCGTGCCACTGCACGCCTGGCTGCCCGACGCTGCCACCGAGGGCGTGGCGCCGGGTGCCATCCTCGTCAGCGTGCTGATGGTGAATGCGCCGCTCCTGGTGTTCATGCGGCTGCGTTCCACGGTGCCGGATTTGACTGATGGCCTGCTGATCGCATTCGGTCTGGCGTCGCTGCTGCTGGGCGGTGCCCTGCTGCTGACCAAGCCCGATCTGCGGCGGACGGTGGCATTTGCCGGGATGGCACTGATCGGCATCGTGGTGTTTGGCATCGGTGTTGGAGGTTCTGCCGCGCTGCCTGCCGCTTGGGTCATCTCGACCCTGCTGGCGTTGGGACGGGCGTCGGCGCTGCAATGTGATGGATTACCAGCGGGCAGGTTCGCGGCCTGGACGTCCAGTGCGTGCGTTCTGCTACTGGCACTGCTGCCGCTGCTCGGCCTTCTCCTGCTTGCTGGTCCGACCGCCGATCGATCCGCGTGGCTGCTGCTGCCGCTTGGCGCCGGCGCATTGGCGACGAGTTGGGCGCTGCTCGCGCAGGTCCCCATCGCGACGCGGCCCGGTGATTCGAAGGCGCTCTCGGCCCTGGCGCCAATCTGGCTGCAGCTTGTCCTTGCGGTGGTGCTGGCATTGCTCATGCCCGGCGCCGTGACCGACTGGTTTCATGCCATGGCGACAGCGCGATGACATCGGCATCGGCACTGATTCGCCTGGGTGCGGCCGAACCCTGTTCACCATGGCAGCGTCATGACCTGCCGCAGGACGATTGGGCGCGGATGGTTGCCGCGTTGGCAGGCGAGCCATCGCTGGCGCTTCTGGCGCTATGGGCGGACACCAGCCAGGTTCATGCGCTCTTGCTCGATGAGGCGGCAGGTGAGCCGCTGCTGGCTTCGACCACCGTCGAGGCTGGGTGCTACCCCGCACTGTCACCCGCCCGTCCGCTGGCCGCATGGTTCGAGCGGATGGTCCACGATCTGTGGGGTCATGTGGCAACCGGTGGCACCGACCAGCGCAAATGGCTCGACCATGGCCATTGGCAGCACGCCGCGCCGATGGCATTGCGCGCCGGTCTGCGAGGTGGCCCTTCCGAGCCGCCCGAGTTTCTGCCGGTCGACGCGGACGGCCTGGACCAGATCCCGCTGGGCCCGATCCATGGCGGCATCGAGCCGGCGGCACATCTGCATCTGACCGGATGCGGCGATACCATCGTCAGATTGGAAGCGCGGCTGGGCTACACCCACAAGGGCACATTGACGCTCATGCGCGGCAAATCGCCGCGTGCCGCTGCCCGGTTCGCTGCACGCCTGTCCGGGGAGGCCACGGTTGCGCACGCCATAGCCTTTGCCCGTGCGACCGAGTTAGCTTTGCATTGCGAAGTGCCGCCCCGGGGAGCGGCGTTGCGCGCGGTCATGGCGGAGTTGGAACGGATCGCCGGACATCTCGGTGTTCTCGGTGCGGTCGCAGATGCCGCGGGTTTCGCAACCGATGCGGCGAGCTGCTCCAGGCATGGCGAGGCGATCCATCGCGCTGCCGACCTGGCGTTCGGCCACCGGCTGATGATGGACTGCGTCATTCCAGGCGGCGTGGCCTCGGATGCCGCGTCCGGTGGTCCCGCAGCAATCCGTCGTACCCTGGACGACCTCGCAGACGCGTGGCCGGCGCTCGAACGTAGCGTTTCCGCAGGGATAGCTGGGGGTGTCGTTACGCTGGATCAGGCGATCCGCTTCGCCGCGGGCGGTGTGATCGGCCGGGCTGCTGGCCGCATGACGGACGTGCGGCGTTCGCCAGGCTACGCACCCTACGCGGACATGCTGCTTCCCGAAGCTCCAAGGGAGGGGGTGAGGGGAGGCGATGCTGCCGCCCGCGCCAGTCTCCGGCTAGCGGAGATCGCCGAAAGCGCTCGGCTGCTTCGGCTGCTGCTGGAAGCATTGCCGGAGGGCGCCGTCTCGGTGCCGTTGCCGGTGGAAAGCGGCGAGGGGGTCGGGTTTGCCGAAGCCGCCCAAGGCGACATCTGGCATTGGCTGCGGCTGGACCACGGTCAGATCGCCAGCGTGTTCATGCGCGATCCGGCCTGGGCACACTGGCCGCTCCTGGAAACCGTTTCGGCCGGCACCCAGGCCGAGGACCTGGCGCTGATCCAGGCGTCCTTTGGCCTCGCCAGTTCGGGAGTGGACCTGTGATGATCTGGCGACGGATGGCGCGCACGCTCTGGGAAGGCCCGTCCAGTGAACCTGCGGCGCCGGTTGATGGGCCGACCGCCGCGTCCCTGGCCGGGCGGCTGGAGGCCGCCGCTCAGACCAGGCTGGGTCGTAGTCTGGCGATCCGGCACCTCGACGCCGGCAGTTGCGGCGGCTGCGAGATCGAATTGCGCGCGCTGAACGGCGTGATCCATGATCTTGAGCGCTTTGGCCTGCGTTTTGTGACCAGCCCGCGCCATGCGGATGTGCTGCTGGTGACCGGGCCGCTGACCCGCAACCTGGTAGCGGCGCTGGAGCAGGCCTGGGCGGCCATGCCGGAGCCCAAATTTGTCGTAGCGGTGGGGGATTGCGCCGTGGACGGCGGCGTCTTCAAGGGCAGCTACGCCGTCACGGGCGGCGTCGGTACCACGCTGCCGGTCGATCTGCTGATCAGCGGCTGCCCGCCGACGCCGGAGCGGATCCTGGCAGGACTGCGCGCGCTGCTGGAGGCGAACGCGCGCAGTTAGGCGGTGATCAGCTGGCGACCGGCTTATGCGACGTGTGATGCGTCGTGTGGTGGGAGGCGTTGTGTACGGACGATGGTTTATGGGACTTCGTCTTGTGCGAGGCGGTCGTCGTGTGATGGTGCGACTTGTGCTGCACGGGGCTCGACGTGGCGGCGGCAGCCGGTCCGGCGGTGAAGGCTGCGACTGGCAGAACGAGGCCGAGCAGGGCGAACAGGTGTCTGCGCGAGGGGGTCACTTGGATAGCTCCGAAGCAGGAGGCGTTGCGGGGAGAGGCTCACAGGCGAGTCGAACAAGTGTACTTAATCGACTGATGCGACTATCCATCTGCTTGACAGAGTCGCGCAAGGGTATTCCTCGCGCGGGCGCCATTTACAGCAGGCACAGCATCTGCAATTCGCGCCTCAGCGCTGGCGGCAGAGTGTCCTCGCCGATCGCGCGGGGCCCGGCCGCCAGGTCCTGCGGCGCCTCGTCCGGTCGCAGGTAGCGCCAGCCCTGGAACGGCTTGGTCGGCCGGCCGGCGAGTGGCACCAGGTCAGGGTCCAGCAGCAGCCCGGTGCAGGCCGTGCCGTCGTCCCGCCGATCTTCGATGATGTCGACGATGCGTTGGCGGACCAGCATGCTGCCGCTGATCACCCAGTACATCGAGCCGCCGTCGATCACCTCCTGGTGGCGGCGCGGGAAGCTCCGCGTGCGGTGGCGCAAGGGTGGGCTGCGGGTGGCACGTTCGGCCTGCAGGTCGCGCAAATGGTCGATGTCGCGCACGCCGACGGCGAGTTTGGTGAGGTGCAGCATGGCTGGCGACTCGGGCCTTGTCTTGGTGCCCTTGAGATCATGCCAGGAGAGCGGCTGGATTTGAACAGGGGCTCGGGTTCCCTACGCCGCGTCGTGGAAGATGATGCCGAGTGTCTGGCGCAGGCCGCTGATCACGCGGCTGACGCCGTGGCGCATGGTGACGCGATACGGCCCCCTTGTGCCCTGGGCCGGACGGTGATGCACCGGGAAGATCACTGCCTCGCCCTGCGACAACGGCACGACAATCGGGCGCGACTGGGCACGTGGGCGTTGCTCCACCAGCACGAACTCGCCGCCGGAAAAATCCGTTCCGGGCGCGCTGAGCAGCAGGGTGAGCTGCAACGGGAATACCAGTGGACCGTAGAGATCCTGGTGCAGGCAGTTGAAGTCGTCGGCGCCGTAGCGCAACAGCAATGGTGTCGGGCGGGTCTGCCCGGCCGCATGGCATTCGGCGAGGAAAGCCTTCAGCGTTGCCGGAAAACGACCGGCCTCGCCCAACGTCTTGCGCCATTCGTTGGCGATGGCGGCGAGCGGCGGATACAGCGTTGTGCGCAGGTTGGCGACGGTCTCCGGCAGCGGATAGGCCAGGTACTTGTATTCGCCGCGGCCGAAATTGTGCCGCTGCATCACGACGCGGCTGCGAAACCGCGTGTCGTCCGAATACAGCGCCGCAAGCGCGCGGCAGGTATCGGCATCCAGCAGCCGCAGGGTAATGTAGCCGTTGTCGGCGATCTCGGCGGATGCGCGCGGCCAGTCAATGGTGGTTGTTGCTGCTGACATGCTGCGCAACATATGATCCGGAGTGTCGAATTGCATATTCCGGACTTTGCTTTGGCATATGTTGCGCATGGCGGGCAGGGCGGAATGCGCTGCGCTTTTCCGCCCTACAGTTCGAGCGCCTATCGGTAGCGCCTATCGGTACTGTGCCCGCAGGTGGTGGACCAGCGGATTGTCGCGGTCCGGATGCATCAACTGGCGAAACATCTTGCTCGGTCGGCCGAGATGCCGCCGGCGATAGTCCGTGGCACTGAACGCCGGCGAAGGATCGAGGTCGCGATACGTCCCGGCCTGGAGGAAATGCGCGAATGGATCGCGGTTCGGGCCTACCTCCTCCGGGTGCCGCTCGACGTACCACGCGACATCGAACAATGGCGTCGGGCTGTAAGCCTGGCTTCGCCGGTGGGTCAGGTAATGCGCCAGGGCATTCTGGCCCGCCTCGATCGCATAGGTTTCGCGATACCACAGAGGGTCGAAATACGGCACCGGCCGGCGGCCGGTCATCTCCCCCTCGAGCACGTAATGCACTGCCGGATTGATCTTCAGTCGCGCCACCATTGGATTGGTGTGCAGATACCAATGCATATCGAAATAGATATTCGGCTTGCGTGACTCCTTCCAGCCGTAGCGGCAGAAATGCTCGGCCGGATCGAGCGCCGCCTCGTGCACGTCGGTGCCGTTGATCAGATAGTAGTTGGGATCCATCAGGCCCGACTCAGTGACCACCTGAAGGTCCGGAAACGGGTCGCCGCCTTGTTGCAGGATGTCGTCGAGATAATGCGCGAACGGGTCCTCGCCGGACGCCGGATCGTCGCGATACGGCGGCATGTGCAGAACAGCGTACAACTCCGGCATCGGCGCGAAACGACCGGACGTGCGCTGAGTGAGGTAGTGGGCCAACGCCGTGGCCTCCGGCGGCAGGTCGTAGGCCACGCGGTACCAGGCAGAATCGAAGTGCCATACCGGCCGGCGGCCTTCGTTGTCGCCATGCCGCAGGTAATGCAGCAGCGGATTCATCCCGGCTTCCCGCACGTCAGGGTAATTCTGCAGGTACCAACCCGGGTCGAAATAGCGGTTCGGCTTACGCCCCTCCCGCCAGCCGAAATGATAGAAATGCGGCAGCGGGTCCAACTCGGCTTCCCGTACATCGTCGTTCTGCAGCAGGTACCAGGCGGCATCGAACAGGCCGGATGCCTCCAGTTCCTCCAACTCGACAGGATCGTCGGTATGATCGCTCACCCGGGTTCAATCCGCGGCAATGCCCTCGGCGCTGGCGCGCGATTCCCCGGCCAGCGCCGCACTCACTTCCGCCAGCACCGGATCCCAGTTGCCCGGAACCTGCTGACGGAACAGCCGCACGGTCGGGTACCAGGGGCTGTCGCTCCGCTCGAGCAGCCAACGCCAGTCGCTGGCCTTCGGCAGCAGAATCCAGACCGGCTTGCCCAACGCGCCGGCCAGATGGCCCATCGCGGTATCCACAGTGATCACCAGGTCGAGGTTGGCGATAACCGCAGCGGTTTCGCCGAAATCGGTCAGCTCCCCCGAGATGTCGGCCAATTCAGGAAACAGCGCGAGGGACGCCTCGTCCGACGCCGGCATGGGCTTCTGCAGCGAGACGAAGCTGGCACGACCGGCGCTCGCCAGCGGTGCGAGGCGTGCCAGCGGCATTGAACGGCGGCGGTCATTGGGGTGCGTCGGCCGGCCGGTCCATGCCAGACCAATTCGCCGCACACCATGCGGCAGCCGGGCAGCCAGCCGTTCGCGCCATGCGGCAACCCGGGCCGGATCGGCAAACAGGTAGGGCACCTTTGCCGGAATGTTGTCGAGCGTCGTATGCAGCAGGCCCGGCACGCTGGACAGTCGGCAATGGGCGGCGTGACCGGGAACATCGGTCCAGCGATGGCAGTACTGCTTCACGCCGGGGATGGTCGCCAGCAGCGGTCCCATTTCCGCGCTGCATCCCAGAATCAATTCCTGGCAGCGGTCGGCGATCAACGGAAGGTAGCGGGCGAACTGGATGGTATCGCCGTAGCCTTGGTCGCCCACCATGAGCAGGCGGCCCTGCGGGATACGCATGCCGTTCCAGGCCGCCGACGTCATCTTCGGCAGGGTCCCTTTGCCTGCCTCGGTCTGGTTGCGCCACTCATACTCCAGCCAGCCTGATGGAAAATCCCCCATCGCCAGCAGGTTCTGCCCAAGCGCGAGATGGCCATCGGCGTGGTCCGGCCGCAGCCCGAGCGCGCGGAGCAGGCAGGCGACGGCATGCTCACGGTCGTCCACATCGGTGAAGACCAGGGACAGGTTGACCAGATGATCCGCGTTCTGCGGGTCGAGCCGGATTGCTTCCTGGCCGACCTTCAGCGCGTCCTGCATGCGATAGACCATACGATACAGGGCGCTGAGATTGGCGTACCAGCTTGCGACCCCGGGTCGCAGCGTCACGGCACGCTCCAGCAGGGTGATGCCGCGTTCCGGGTCGTTGGTGTGGGCGGCAATCATGCCGAGCAGGGCGAGTGCCGACGCGTTGTCCGGTGCCGCGACCAGGACGTCATTGCAGATACCGGCGGCCTCGTTAAAGCGCTTGGCCTGGGCGGCTGCCTGGGCGCGCGCGAGTGCCTGTTCCGCCGTCTCGGCCGCAATGGCGGGTGCGGCGGTTCCGCTCATGCGGCCGAGGCGGCCTGCGCGGTTCGGCCGGCCGGGCCGTTCACCCGGCACCGTGCGGCATCGAGCGCCGGACCCGTGACGACCAGCGGCGCACAGCCTTCGACATCCCAGACGCGCGACGCGAAGTCCGGATACAGCGTGATCGGGCGGGGGGTGTTGACGAAGTTGCCGCGATCGCCGGTGTCCAGATACGACTCCGCCGGCAGGTTCTCGGCGAGCAGTAGCGCATGCTGCGGCAGTTCCACGTGGTAGTACGTCACGTGGTCCATCGGTACCTGCGCAATCGTCGCACCGTTGATCAGGTGTTTCACTGGTATCAGCACGTCGCCGATATACACCGCATGGTCGGGAGACAGCCATAGCTCACGCGACGGCCGCCCCGACCCGAACGCGCCTTCACTGCAATTCCAGCTCGGCTGAGACAATTCTAGGCATCAGTTAATCGCTGTCGTGATTGGAGGCGATGCTGGGATATGCGCGGGCGGTTGCGTGTGTGAGCCGGTAACGCGACGCGGGCCATCATTTGCGTTGGGGCGGATGCGTCGGGGCGCAAATCATTTGGGCCTTGCGTCCTGCGATCGCCGCGTCGGCCCGATCATCAAGCGCCGCTGATGCGATCGATCTCTGCAAGTTCGTCGGCCGAAAGCTGCCAGTTGCCAGCCTTGACGTTCTGCTCGAGCTGTTCCGGCCTGGTGGCGCCGGCAATCACGCTGGACACCGGCTGCTGTGCCAGCAGCCAGCTGAACGCAAGTTCCAGCATCGTGTGGCCGCGGCCTGCGGCGAAGTCGCCGAGCCTCTCGGCGATTTCCCAATTGCGCTCGGTCAGGTAGCGATCCGCCAGACGCTGCGTGCTGGCGAGACGTGTGCCCTCGGGCAGCGCCACGTTGCGCCGGTACTTGCCGGTCAGCAGGCCGCTGGCCAGCGGGAAGAATGGCAGCAGTCCGAGCCCCAGCTTGCGCATTGCCGGCATCAGCTCCGCTTCCGGTTTGCGGAATACCAGCGAGTATTCGTCCTGACACGAAACGAACGCGTTCAGCCCGCAGCTCTTCGCGGTCCACTGCGCTTCCGCCACCTGCCACGCCGGGAAGTTCGAGCAGCCGATATAGCGCACCTTGCCCTGGTGGATCAGATCATCCAGCGCACGCAGCGTCTCGTCGATCGGGGTGCGCGGATCGGGCTGATGAATTTGGTACAGGTCAATCCAGTCGGTACGCAGGCGGCGCAGGCTGTCCTCCACCTCGCTCATGATGTAGTGGCGCGACCCGCCGATCTTCACGCCCTCGTCGTCCATTGCCATGCCGAACTTGGTGGCCAGCACGATGCGCTTGCGATCGTCGCCCAGGATCTGGCCCATGCAGGTCTCGGAGCCGCCGCGTTCACCGTACACATCCGCGGTATCGAACAGCGTGATGCCAAGATCGAGCGCCTTGTGGATCACCTTGCGGGTGGCTTCCTGGCCGATGCGGCCGCCGAAATTATTGCAGCCGAGGCCAATGGCCGACACGCGCAAGCCGGATGCGCCGAGATTGCGAATTTCCAACTGAAGCTTCCCCGTTCAGAAGTTGAGCAGACTGGCGACATCCTTGCCGCGTTCAGCCGGCGCGTCAAAATCGATCGCCGGACCGACCGGCACAACGCCGGTCGGATTGATGCGTTTGTGGCTCTGATAATAGTGCCGCTTGATGTGAGCCAGGTTCACCGTCGCCGCGACGCCGGGCACCTGGTAGATGTCGCGCGTATAGGCCCACAGGTTCTTGTAGTCGATCACCCGGCGAATGTTGCATTTGAAGTGGCCGTGATAGACCGCGTCAAACCGTACCAACGTGGTGAACAGACGGATATCTGCCTCGGTCAGCGTGTCATCGCACAGGAAGCGGGATTGCGACAGCCGCTGCTCCAGCCAGTCCAGTGTCTCGAACAGCGGTATCACCGCTTCCTCGTAGGCGGCCTGGCTCGTCGCGAAGCCTGCCTTGTATACACCATTGTTCACGGTATCGTAGATACGTGCATTCAACTCGTCGATCTCGTCGCGCAGTTCCTTCGGGTAATAGTCGCCCGCCCTGGCGCCGATCCCGTCGAAGGCACTGTTGAACATGCGGATGATCTCGGATGACTCGTTGTTCACGATGGTTTGCGTGTGCTGGTCCCACAGCACCGGAACAGTGACGCGGCCGGTATAGTGCGCATCGGCGCGCGTGTAGATCTCGTGCAGGTAGCGGCTGTTGAACAACGGATCGGGGATCACGCTTTCGCCCGGCGAGAAGCTCCATCCCTGCTCGGCCATCAGCCAATGCGTCACGGAAACCGGGATGATCCGCTCGAGCCCCTTCAGCGCGCGCATGATCAAGGTGCGATGCGCCCAGGGGCAGGCCAGCGATACGTAGAGGTGGTAGCGGCCTTCGGCAGCGGAGAAGCCGTCGCTGCCGGTCGGACCTGGCCGTCCATCCGGCGTCACCCAATTGCGGAACGCGGCGTCGCCGCGTTCAAAGCGCCCGGCGGAGCGGGCAGCGTCGCCTTTCGCAGCCTCCCCCTTGGCCGCGGCTGAGTCGTCCTGATTCCAGGCGCCGTCAATCAGCAGACCCATGAATTCCCCCGTCCTCCCCGACATCGGTCAAGCTACGCCGCGGCGGCGTCGCCTGCATCGAGAATTGTAGCCGCGATGCAATGCGGCGACGAGACATCACACATCCGTCAGCATGGGATCGATCCGTGCCATGCTATAGTAGCAACGAACCACAGAGGGCGCCATGGCAGGGGAAGCAAACGCTGACGGTTGCGCGACTGCTCCACCAGGCCACCCGACCTGTCGGACCTCGCGAGGCGGGCACTGGTGTTCGCCCGGCCGCAGCACGGTTCAGATTGGATCGCCTTCCAGCGGTTGAATTTCCGCCGATGTCGCCCTCGTCGCCAGTGCGCGCTACCGCATCCCCAGCGTGCGCGATACCGCCTTGGCGGCGATTTCCGTCACCAGCTTGCGTGTCATCGCCTCACCGAAGGTGTGGAAGTCGTGCACCTCCAGCACGAAGCTGGCCGGGCCGCCGGTGACGTTTTCCCGGTAGTAATTCGGCAGTCCCCCTGGCGGCTGGACATGTGCGTAGGTCCAGGACACCGGATGGTCGTTGATGATCGCGAGGCCGTTGATGGTGATGCCGGCCTTCACCGCATCATCACGCGATTCACTGACGTCGCGGCCGGCATTGTTGGTGCCGTCGCCGCACACGTCGATGACGCGGCGCGGGGCATCGAAGCCGCTTTCCGCCAGCAACTGCACGGCGCGGTCCACGCCGGCACTGATTGCGGTGCGGCCCCAGAACGAGCGTGGCGCGGCAACCAACCGGTCGGCGAACGCCT
>DATAPW010000132.1:0-20505 GCA_036265005.1 Acetobacteraceae bacterium
GGTTGACGTAGAACACCCAGCGCCAGGAGTAGAGGTCGGTCAGGTAGCCGCCGAGGGTCGGGCCGACCATCGGCCCCATGGTGACGCCCATGGAGAAGATCGCCATCGCCTGGGCGCGCCGCGAGAACGGGTAGATGTCGAGCATCGTCGCCTGCGACAGCGGCGCCAGCGCGGCGCCGAACATGCCCTGCAGCAGGCGGAAGCCGACCAATTGTTCCAGCGACTGCGCCGCACCGCACAACATGGAGGCGGCGGTGAATCCGACGATGCAGATGATGAACAGCCGCTTGCGGCCAAAGCGGACGGCCAGCCAGCCGACCGGCGCGGTCATGATCGCGGCGGCGATCACGTAGGAGGTCAGCACCCAGGTGATCTCGTCGTAGGAGGCCGACATGCTGCCCTGCATATAGGGCAGCGCGACATTGGCGATGGTGGAGTCGAGCGTCTGCATGAACATCGCCAGCATCGCGGAGGCGGTGATCAGGCCGCGGTAGGGGACATGGGTGGTGTCGGACATTTCCTAAACGTCTAGCAGCAGCAGCGCCGATTGTGCGCCCGGTCGCGGGATCGCGCTACTGGCGCCAAGTCAGGGCGCAACCCGCCACTCGGGTGGCGGATTGCGCGCCGCAGATCCGCCCTACGCCTTCACCATCGGGCAGGCACCGTCCGACAGCGGGCGGAACGCCTCATCGGCCGGCGTGGTGCCGATCAGCTTGTAGAGATCCCATTCGCTCTTGCTCTCGGAGGGCTGCTTCACCTCGAACAGGTAGACCGGGTGGATCTTGCGGCCATCCTCACGGATCTTGCCTGCCCCGAAGCAGTCATCGTCGGTCGGCATCGCCTTCATGCGCGCCACCGTGGCGGCACCATCCGCCTTCGCCGCCGCCGCACCCATGGCGGACACCGTCTTCAGGTAATGCAGCGTGCAGGAATAGTCGCCCGCCTGCGCCATGTTGGGCCACAGCGTCACTTTCGGCTGGATGCGCTTCTGGAAGCTGCGCGTGCGGTCGTTCAGGTCCCAGTAGTAGGTCTCGGACAGCCGCGTGCCGGCCGCCATCTCGATGCCGATCGAGCGTATGTCGGTGGTGTAGGCCACCAGCGCCGCCAGGTTCATCTTGCGCGACAGACCGAACTCGTGCGCCTGCTTCACGATGTTGATGAGGTCGGCGCCGGCACCGCAGATGCCGAGGATCTTCGCGCCCGACGCCTGAGCCTTCACCAGGAAGGCGGAGAAATCGGTGGTCTCCGGGAACGGATAGACCTGCGCGCCGAGTATCTTGCCGCCCGCCGCCTCCACGAATTTTGTGGCGTCGCGCTGGGTAGCCATGCCGAAAGCGTAGTTCGGCGTGATGAAATACCACGAATCGCCGCCGGCCTTCACCATCGCGCCGCCGGTCGATCTGGCTTCCATGTAGGTGTCGAACACCCAGTGGATCGAGTTGGGCGTGCAGGCGCTGCCGGTGATGTCTGAACTGGCGGTGCTGGTCGGGATCAGCACCTTGTTCTTCTCCTTGCAGACCGAGGCAAGGGCGAGCGCGCAGGAGGTCGCCGCCACGTCGATGATGATATCGACGCCACGCTGGTCGAACCATTCCTTGGCGAGCGACACGGCAACATCGGGCTTGTTCTGGTGATCGGCCGACAGCACTTCGACATCGAAGGCGCCTGGGGCGAACTCCTGCACGGCCTGTTTGGTGCAGATCACGCCGGTCGGGCCATTCACGTCGCGATACGGGCCGGACATGTCGTTCATCACGCCGATGCGGATCACCGGCTTGGACTGCGCGCGGGAGCGATGGATCGGAATGGCGGCGGAAGCGGTCGCAGCGGTGGCCAGCAAGCTGCGGCGAGTGATGCGCATGAACGGTTTCCTTCAATGTTTCGCTGTCCCACGATAGGGCATGGAGGCGCCGGTGGCCAAACCGAGGGCACTGCACCACAAGATACATTGGCCGCAGCAGCCGGCTGGTGGCATCCCTCACTGACGATCACCCATAGGCCCGGTCACGATGGCTGATCCACCAGTTTGCTCCATGCGTCGCAGCAGTAATCAGCGATGTGGCGTGCTGAAGCGAAGACGAGATTGGTCAGCCAGTTGTCACGCATATACTGCTGCGGGCCGATATGATGAGCCGTAAGGGCAATTATCGTCATCAATCGACGTAACTCTGCTCACGAGCGTCGACACTCAGTTGGAAGGGAAGATATAAGTGGGTACTCACTCACTCCGGGTGACCGACTCCGCACGATCACGTTGTCCTAATATGGAGGGCCACCATGGCACTGGGAACACTCGCCCGCCGCCTGCAGCTCCAGTTCGATCTGGCCTGGGTCGCGAAGGGCTGCAGGCAGCATTTCATCGACCTTGACCAGCGCCAGGAAGACGCGCTCATCCAGTCCCTGGTGCAGCACTACTATCTCGGCAAGGGCAAGAGTGATCCGCGCACATCACCGGACCTCAAGGTCGACTTCGAGGATGTTCTCTACGGTGGCGTGATCCGCAACCGTGCCACTGTCATCCCGTGGCTGAATTCGATCCGACCACTCGCCGGAATGCGTATCCTGGAGGTTGGCACAGGAGCTGGGTGCTCTATCGTGCCGTTGGCGGAGCAGGGCGCCTATGTCGTTGGCACAGATGTGGATACCGAGTCGCTTGCTGTTGCCAAGGAACGTCTGCAAATCTACGGCCTTAACGATCGCACCGAGATCCATTTAACGAACGCCACCGAACTGCAGACTGCATTTCCTCGCCAACGATTTGATGCGGTGATCTTCTTTGCGAGCCTTGAGCACATGACTTTAGAGGAGCGCTGGAAGGCGCTCCCGGCGGCATGGAGTCTGCTCGATCGCGGCGGTCGGCTTGTCATCATCGAAACGCCCAACCGCCTCTGGTGGTATGATGGCCACACTTCCGAATTGCCCTTCTACAACTGGCTGCCAGACGAAGTTGCCTTCCGCTACCGAAGGCACAGCCAACGCAAGGAACTGAACGGGCTTTCCCTAGGTGACGGCGACGATCTGATGCCTCTCGTGCGCATGGGGCGGGGAGCGAGTTACCACGAGTTCCAAATAGCGCTTCCGGGGATCGATCTCGCCGGGGTTGAGTCCTGCCTGCGGATTTGGCGGCGCCGACGCAGCCCCATGCGGTTAGTGCATTGGTATGCCAGTGGTAGCGCTTCATTCGCGCGGCTGCTACGGCACGCCGTCCCCGGCATCCATCCTGCGTTTTTCGAGCCTTATCTGGACTTTTCTCTAACGAAGCCTTGACCAGCCCTCAGTGATGACCACCCATAGACCGAGTCTCGCGCGCCGTTGACCCACATGACGGTCGCTCGCAATGACAGGGTCGGTCAGTCACCTGCTGCCGGCGCGACCACCGGTCGCCGGTCGTGCTTCCCCATCACGAGCAACAGCAGCGGCGGCACCACCACCAGGGTCATCATGCGAAAATCGTTGTTGTAGGCGATGATCTGCGCCTGCTGGCTGATCATCTGGTCGAGCACCGCCGCACCGTGCCGCGTCGCCGGATCCAGCATGTGCGACACCGTGTCATTGCCCTGCAGCGTCCGGTCGAACGGCGTGATCATGGCGGCGATGTCGGCGTGTGACGTCTGCGTGTTTCGCACCAGCATCAGCGAGGTGATCGACACGCCCACTGCCTGGCCGATATTCCGGCACAGCGCCTGCAACGACGTGGCGTAGCCGCGCAGCGCCGTCTGCAGCGTGGTGAATGCCATCACCGTCATCGGATTGAACACGAAGCCGATGCGAATCCCTGCAGCATCAGCGTCAGCATCATTTGGTGCTGCGAAACGTCAGGCGTCCAGTAGCTCATGGAATGCAGCGCGAAGCCCAGCGTCAGCAGGCCGCCCGCCATCAGCTTGCGATGGTCGAACAGGTTGGACAGCCGGCTCGCCACCTGCATGCCGATCATCGTGCCGATGCCGCGCGGCGCCATCAACAATCCGGCGGTCTCAACCGGATAGCCGGCGAGGCTTTCGCGATACGGCGCCATCAGCGCGGAACTCGCCAGCATCACCGTCGCGGTGCAGAACAGCATCGTCACACCGCAGATGAAATTGCGATCCTTGAACAGTCCCGGCGGCAGGAATGGCCGATCCGCGGTGAACATGTGCACGACGAACAGGTACAGGCCGAGGCCGGCGAGCACCGCCTCGATGATGATCTCGCGCGAGGCGAACCAGTCGAGCTTCTGCCCACGGTCGAGCATGAGCTGCAGCGCGCCGACACCGATCGCCAGCACCGCGAATCCGGTCCAGTCGAACCGCAGTTCGCTGCGCGGCTGCGCCTTCGGCAGGAAGATCAGCAGCCCGGCGATCGCCAGCAGGCCGAACGGCAGGTTGACGTAGAACACGTAGCGCCAGTTGTATATTTCGGTCAGGTAGCCGCCGATGGTCGGGCCGGCTATCGGCCCGACCACCACGCCCATGCCGAAGATCGCCATTGCCTGCGCGTGCCGCTCTAACGGGTAGATGTCCAGCATGGTCGCCTGCGACAGCGGCACCAGCGCGGCGCCGCACATGCCTTGCAGGAACCGGAAGCAAACCATCTGCTCCAGCGTGTCGGCGGTGCCGCACAGCAGGTGATCTCGTCGGCGCTGGTGGACAGCGTGGCCTGCATGAAAGGCAGCGATACGTTGGCAATCGAGGCATCCAGCGACTGCACCAGGTTCCCCATCATCACGCACAGCGTGATCAGCGCACGGTGGGAAGCGCAGCGCATTCCGCCGCGCGCGCCTGCCAGGATCCACCAGCGCGTTTGGGGCGTCGCGGCAACGTGTGGCACTGTGCGACCCGGCGAACCGGAGGGACGTTCCATGGGCATTACGGCCGAACTCGCGCAATTCACCGCCGACATCCGGTTGGACCGGCTGCCGCCCGACGTGGTGAAGCGCGCTCGCTTCCTGGTGCTCGACCTGGTCGGCAACATCATCCGCGCACGGCACGACGCGGAAAGCACGCCGTCGTTCCTCGCCGCTGCCCGCGCCATGGGCATGGCCGCCGGCAATTCCGGGGTATTCGGCGATGCAGCGCGCTACACGCCGGCCGGCGCCGCCTTCCTGAACGGCGCGCTGGCACATTCGCTCGACTTCGACGACACCCACGCGGCCGGTTCGCTGCATCCGGGCGCGCCGGTAATCCCGGCGGCGCTGGCTGCGGGCGAAATGGCCGGCGCCTCCGGGGCCGATGTGCTGGCGGCAATCGTCGCCGGCTACGAAATCACCTGCCGTGTCGCGCTCGCCCTGCCCGCCGGCGAGCATTACGACCGCGGCTTCCACCCCACCGCGACCTGCGGCGCCTTTGGTGCCGCCGCCGCCGCGGCGCGGGTGTTCGGCCTGTCGGCCGAGCAGGTGGAGAGCGCATTGGGCACCGTGCTGAGCCAGTGCGCCGGCAGCCTGCAGTTCCTGGTCAACGGCGCCTGGACCAAGCGCTTCCAGGTCGGCTGGGCGTCGTGCAACGGCCTGATGGCCGCGACCTTGGTGCGCGAGGGTTTCAAAGGCGCCGCCGAGGCCCTGGAGGGCCGTCACGGCTTCCTGCGCGCCTATGCGCCAAACCCGAACCCGGCGCGCGCCGTCGAGGACCTCGGCACAGTATTCGAATTGATGAAGACTGCGGTGAAGCCTTATCCGTCCTGCCGCTACGGCCACGCCGGCATCGACGCGGCGCTGGCGTTGCGCGCCGCCAATGACCTGGCGCCGGACGAGATCGGGTCGGTGACGCTTGGACTGCCGCGGGCCGGGATGATGCTGATCGGCCAGCCTGCAGAGAAAAAGGCCGACCCGCAGAATGTGGTGGACGGCCAGTTCAGCGGTCCGTTCGTCATCGCGGCGGCACTGGCCACCGGCGCGATGGGCTGGGACAGCTACCGCCTGCTGCAGGATGCGTCGGTGCGCGGCCTGCTCCCCAAGGTGACCTGCGCATTCGATCCGGAGATCGAGGCGGAGTTTCCTGCCAACATGTCCGGCAAGCTGACGATTGCCGCGCGCGGCCAGACCTTCAGCCGGAAGGTCGTGGTGCCGAAGGGCGAGCCGACCAACTTCCTCACCGAAGGCGAGTTGCGGGCGAAATTCACCGGCCTGGCGGATGCGGTGCTGGGCGCGGAACGTGCCGCCCGGTTGGCCGACGCGGTACTGGCGATCGACACGACGTCCGATGTCGCCAACCTGATGCGTCTCGCGGCGCCGCTGATGCCGGCACGCCTGGCCGGGGAGTGACGCCGCGGCGCGGCGGCGCGATCAACTCCGGGAACGGTCCGGTGGGCGGCACGAGCACGGACGGTGGCTCGGGCAGTTCAACGCGGCACCTCGCGGGAGAAGTCGGGCGGCGGAACGAACACCCCTTCGGGCGGTGCGCCATAGGCGACAACCGTTGCCACCAGTGATAGCTGCGAATTCCCGGCGGAGGTCAGGCGCAGGGCAACGCCATCATCGGTGACGCAGGCCGAGCCACCGTCTTGATCGGAAGCCGGCGGCCGGATCTTCCATTCGGTGCATTCCAGGCCGGCAATCGTCGCCTTGCCCTGGCGGGTGAAGCGCATGGCCGGCTTCAGGAACATGCCGGGATTGCCGGTCTTGCCGACCTGTCGCTCAACATAGGACCGGCGCTCCGGCAGCACTGCCAGCACATGGTCTGCGGCACGGTCAAAAATCACCGAGGCATAGGGATATTTCGCCTCCCGCAAACGGAAATAATCCACCCGTGTTCGATCTCCTCCGCTGGCGTAGGTGACCAGCAGCTTCTGCGCACCATCCGTCAGGTGCAGGTCGGTCACCTGGTACTCCACCGCGACGCCGCGCTTCGGCAGCAGAAGGGGACGATCGGCATCCTGCGCCGCGGCGCGCAGCGATGGCGCGGCGAGCACCATCAGCGATGCGGCCACCGTTCGATGCCAGCCGCAGCGGCTGGAATGCCACTTCCGGTGATCGACGCTGCGGCCGGACTTATGCTGCATCAACCCTCCCGCCAGCGGTTCGGCGGACATTTTCCGCCGCCACGCGGTTTCCGCTATGAACGCATGGTCAGCCAACCACAAGCGCCGGTACGGAGATTCCCACACGATGCCCAAGTTCACGCCGCAATCGCTGCACGCCCTCACCAGCCTTATCGTCACGCGGATGGGAAGCGGCCGCGAGGAAACCCAGGAGGTGGCGGATCACCTGGTGCGGGCCAACCTGTCAGGCCATGACAGCCATGGGGTCGGCATGCTGCCCGCCTATGTGCGCCTGTTGCAGGATGGCCTGCTGGTACCCAACCAGACGCCGTACACCGTTGCGGACGCGGGCGCCCTGCTGGTGATCGATGCACGCCGCGGTTTTGGCCAGCGCATGGCGGCTGACGCCGTGCGGCGCGCCATCGAACGGGCTCGCGAGACCGGTGCATGCGTGCTGGCGCTGCGCAACAGCTCGCATGTCGGGCGGATCGGCACCTATGGCGAACTGGCAACCCGCGCGGGCATGGCGTTCACCGCGTTCGTCAACGTGGCCGACCATCGCGACGTGCAGGCGCCCTGGGGCTGCGCCGAACCGCGCCTCGGCACCAACCCGTTCTGCACTGCGGTGCCGGGACCGGGCGGCGAAGATGCCGGACCGGCCCTGCTGCTGGACATGGCCACCACCACGATCGCTGCCGGCAAGGCGCGCGTGGCCTACAACAAGGGGGTTCCGGTGCCTGAGGGGTCGCTGATCGATGCGGGCGGCCAGGCGACCAACGACCCGGCCGGCTTCATCCACGACCACACCGGCGCGCTGCTGTCGTTCGGCAGGCACAAGGGATCAGGCCTGGCCGTGATGTGCGAGATCATGGCCGGTGCAATCGGCGGCGGCCAGCGCGTCGACCAGCCGGTGCAGGGCGGGATCCTCAATTCGATGCTGGCAACGGTCATCGACCTGTCGCGGTTGGGCGATGCGACCGCGATCAAGCAGGGCATCGAGGCGACCAAGGCACATATCAGGTCGTCGCGCGCGGCCCCGGGCTTCGATGAGGTGCTGCTGCCGGGCGAGCCGGAGCGCCGCGCGGCGCGGCAGCGCGAGCAGGCCGGCATCGACGTCGATGACACGACATGGCGCGATATCCGCGAGGCGGCCGGCAAGCTGGGCATCACCGAGGCGGAGATCGATCGGACGGTCGGCGCCAATTCCGCCATGCGCTGAGCGCGGTTGAGCCACGTCGCTTGACGAATTAGCGTTGGGTCATTGCGGCGCGAGTTGATGGGTGGCCGAGGGGTTTAAGGCAGCGGTCTTGAAAACCGCTGGACTGGCGCCCGATTAGTGTTTTGGTTCAAGTGGTTAAGGGGTCTGGTCCAGCCCTCCGGGTCAAACAGGGGCCAAACAACATGGGGCCGTTTTGCAACTATCCGGGTTGAGAACGAGAATCATTACGCTGGAGGGGTGGCCGAGCGGTTTAAGGCACCGGTCTTGAAAACCGGCAGGGTGCAAGCTCTCGCGGGTTCGAATCCCGCCCCCTCCGCCAGAGTCCTGCGGGACTGCGATCGCCCTCGCCTCCGTCCCCAGGGCAAGCCATAGGACCGATCCGGCCCTTTCCCGCTCCACCACACGGGCCTGGATCTCGACCGGCTCCAGGGCGTCCCAGGCCCGGCAATCGGGTGGACCCTCCGAGGCCGTTCCAGCCCCCGCGCGACAACGTGTCCCCGATTGAGGTGCCGAACCGGCATCGCGACCGACCTCGCAACTCCCCCAACCGCCACCGGGCGGCGCACCCGGCAGGCCCCCTCCGACGCGCATGGCCTTCCGGGTGTAGGATCTGCCTGGGCGGTCACCGGGCGCCTGCGAAATGGCGCATCGATATGCCCCAAACGGATCGCTCATAAAACTGATTGGATCCCATCTCAAAGGAGCCAAAGGATGAAGATTTTTTTGCTTCTTGTGTGCTGTATGACACTCGCAGCGCTGAGCGAAGTGGCTCTGGCACAGGCTGGAGGCGTCAGAAGAGCCGTATATTACCAGGGAGTAGCCTCGAACACACCACAATGCCCGGCCATTCGCTATCTGATTCGCGACCCCTCGTCCCCAGAGCCAGTCGGATATGTGTGGTTCGCGGATGCCAGTGGGATGAGCAAAGCAACCGGGACTATGGATCCTCAATCTGGGCGGTTTCACCTGACCCTAACGTCATTGGACGGCAGTGGTCCAACTGGTGAAGTGACAGGCACGAAGGACCCAAACACGGGTGTCGTCACCGCCGAGCTAGACGGACCTGGATGCTCAAAGCTGAAACTTGGACCGACCAACCCTTACTTCCGGAGGGCAGACGGCACCGACTGACGTGGGCTCCTTGGGGGCTGTGCCTTTGCCCACTGCAAAACCACCTCTGCGATCGTTGGGAGATCACTGCCCTTTATTGCCGGCCGTCCACGAGGTGCAGACGTTTCGTCTTCCTCGCCGCACGCTTCCACGCCTCGGTCAGCTCAATCGCCTTGGCCTCGGTCACGCCGTGCTTGCGGGCACGCTTCAGCAGCCGGTCCCTGATCCTGGCATGACGGAACCGGCTGAAACGACATGCCAAGCCGCCCCCCAGGGATAAGGTAGATCGGCGGGAACGGGTTGCGGCATTGGAAACAGCAGTCGAGCCGAGCGGCCGCCTGCCCTATGGCCGCGCCCGCGGCCCGGCAGACTGCTCATCGACCTTTGGCCAGAAGTTTACGATCTACGATGTAGTCGGCCCTTTGCTGAAGTACGCGGCGGCGCTCAATAGCTGCCTCCGCAGTGCTATATCGCTCGATCGGCCGCGGGGCACTTTTCTCCGTGGTCATATCGATCCAATAGCCTCGACCCCGGGGAACAACGACAAATTGTATCATGCGGAGAACCGAATTTGTGGGCAATAGCCGCCACGCATCACGCCTCGCCACATGAGCGGGTCCGCCCGCTCAAGGTGCCGCGGATCGGGGCGGAAGCGCAGGGCCAACTGACCTATGCACGTCCGCGTGCTATCCACCTTCGCCCTCCGGATCTGTCAACGTTTGCCGCTTGCGACGTCTCGGATGGAAGCCCATGGCGCGAGCATGCTGCGCGTCGATGCGCCTCAGTTCGCCGTAGATGGCTTTGATACGATCGCGCGAGTGAAGATATGCCCACTCGTCGGCCGAATAGGCCCGACGTGCAGCTTCTTCTGCCTCCTTGACGCGCGGGTCCATGTCTTCCCCCGATGGCGAACGAAAATGCAGTTTGTTGCGGCGCGATCATCGCCCAGCGCGCAGGAACAACGCAGCAATGCAATAAGATGCGGTAGAATTTGGCATTCGTAAAAAGCCGCCGCTGCATAATGTGGTGGTGACCTCCTCTGGCCTTCTGCATTGCCTTTTCATCGGTGATCTTTCTTCGTCTGACGGAGCGACAGTAGTCTGTCAGGACAATTGCATGGAAGCTACTATTGCATCGATTAGCCAATAAGAGGGATGGAATATGACCTATCGATATCTGCCAATCGTGCGATGGAAGCGCGACGAGCAAAATGCATTAGCCAATGTCACTACTGCTGGTAGATCGAACGTTGCTCCAACCTTCACATGTGGGTCGCAGCGCAACCAGGACCGGGCGGGCGCGATACCGGGTGGCGGCCAACCAGGGTTAAGCACCGGCAGCGTCGTGTCATCAGCGGATACCTTGGCCGACGCGGGCACGATGCCGAGTATCACTTCAACCACCAACAGGCACGACCAACCCAGGCGCTCAACGTGTATCAACTGATGATACAGCGCATAGCGTCGGAGAGCTTGCTGGCCACCACGTGGCGACCGTCCCCTCGGTCAATGGGCCGCGCGGCGGATGCCCGAAGCGTGGAGTAACAGTCTTGCAGTTGTTTAATAGTGTGCCATCTCTAGCTTTCGCGAAGAATCACGGCGGAGAAATTGGGGTGGCAAGAATCCACTACAGGATCGTCGCGCATGATGGCGGCTGGGCGTACAAGCTCGACGATGTCTTCTCGGAGCCCTTTTCCAGCAGGTCCGCTGCTCTCGCCGCAGCCAAGAGAGTCGCGACCGAGCAACACGTTCCCGGCAATACCACCCACATCGAGTATCAGGATGAAACCGGCATGTGGCATACTGAGTTGTCCGAAGGAGACGATCGACCGGATGCCGACGTGGTTGGCTAACGGTCGCGGTGCACCTACCGCTTTAGGATTGCAGCGTGACGCTTGGTGGGTGCTCAACAACACATAGCGGTCAGCCCAAGCCGGGAGGACCTCCCTGTACACGATTGCTCGGGCACAGACGTGAGAATGGAATGGCGGCCATTGGTGAAGGGCGCGATGCCGGCAGCGTGGGCCGCGTGATTGGTGACCGGCTAATTCGACGGTCTATCGGGTTGGCGCGGCGCAAATCCGAAAACAAGTTCGCCACGCAAGTGGGGAACCGGGCTTGCGTGCGCAACCGTCGCCGCACCGAGTGATCATGCCTTTTGCCCCTCGGTAGGATAAGGCGGCACTTGCACACGGAGCCAAGTGCCATGCGCACCATCCCCGCACCTCGCTCAAATCCGGCTATACTATTGGAATTGCGTGAAAATTCCGCACCCGGGAGCATGCACCGGCGCGACCGTGATAGCTAACAGGACATTGACCGGACACGCAGACCAAAAGGTGCTCTGCTTGTCTGGCGGAGTCGCCACACCCACTGGCCTGGGATGATTGCGGCGACATACCGCGTAGACGCCCTTTATGGCTCATCCTGACAGGTGCCCGGATCCCCTGATGGTCAGACCGCCCACGCCTGAGTTCGTTTTCACCCGCCCTGAGCCGGAAGAGGCGATCACTGCCCTCCGACGCATCATGAGGGCATGGGAGCTCGATCGATTTGACGCCACGGCCATGGTCGGCGTCGCCGGTAGCGACCTGGCGGCAATAGACTGGACCAAAGATCGACTGCTGCGGGTTGCCTACCTGATCGAGTTAGAAAGGGCCCTCGTCGCTCTGAACCCAAAGGTCGGCGTCACGCGCTGGATTGCGGCTCCGAACCCCGGGCCATTCTTTGGCGGCAATTCACCGCTACAGATGCTGACCGGCAGCACTCGTGAGATGGCAGAACTCGTGCGGCAAGTCAGGCAATGGGCCGCCGGGCGCCCGTAGCAGTGTGGCTGATCGGCGACTGCCGGACAGTTGCGTTGGAACGCAGCGGGCCGCACCAAAATGCAATGCTTCCATAGGGAGGCGGGCATGAGCGATTCATTTGGTGGCGGGATCTCGGGATCGGTTGCTGGCGTCGCGCGAAGTATTGCCGGCGAGGCCCATCGTGCGTGACCGGCGGACGGCATTAGCCGCAGGGGGTATCGATGACTGAACTGGTGGACGATATTCATCGGAGTTCGAACGGAGATCGCTGGAGACTGGTCCGCGAGACCAGTTCAGGGCGCCAGTTCGTCCGGCATGAACCGAACCCGTCATCAGGCGGCCGTGTGACGGATACAGCGGTTGACGAGTTCCTAAGCGTCGATGGATCAGGACCCGAATATGCGGCGCTGCGGCGCCTTCTCGAAAGGCCCCTGGAGAGCGGCGATCGTGCACGCCCGGCCGAGCCTGGGGGGATGAAAAAGGCGCATCCCCATGCCGGGGCAGCTTATCGTGTGATGCCTCTGAGCGGCGGAACGTTTGGGGTAGAGGTTGTCATACCGGATACCGATCCCACGATGGTCAGCGGGTTTGCCACCGAAGCGGCGGCACGGGCATGGGTGGCAACCCATAAGAGGCAGGCAAGCGACAAACTCTCGCCCACGCAGCGTTGGCGACAGTCCCGTGGGGGCGCCAGTCGACTCTGACCAAGTTTCACGCCCGCCAGGAAGCCGTGGCACCCTGATGCTGCCCCGTATTCCGGGGTGTCGAGCTTGGGTGATTACGGTTCCATGGTGACTGCCTCCCATGGCAAATTGATACCAACGCTCGTTGATAGCGACTCATCGATCCCACTGTCATGGCCGGGCGTGGCCCGGCCATGACAGTTGGGGCTACGCACCTGGACGCCAGGCTCTGTTAATATGGCAATTGCATGGGCCATGAACCGTGAGCGCGGCCCAGGGCTGGGCAAAGTCCCGAGCGTGGCCATCCTGGCCCGGTCCGGGCGGTGGAATGAGGCAACTGCGATGCGTCCATGGCTGGCCGTGGTGTTTTGCGCCTCGCTTGGTTGGGGACCGGCCATGGCCGCTTGCGTCGGGCCGCCCCACGACGAGTTCGATTTCTGGTTGGGCGCATGGCATGACCCGGCGTCGCCTGCGGCCGAGCACTACACGGTCAGGCGCACCGCCGGCGGCTGCGCGATCGAGGAAGTACTGACCGGCGGAAACGGCCAAATACAGGGTCTCGGCATTTCCGGTTGGGACAGCGAACGGAAACAATGGCGGCAGCTTTGGGCGGACAAGGACGGGATCGTAACCGTTTACATGGGCGGTCCGGCAGCCGACGGGACGTTCGTCCTCACGTCCGAGCCAAAAGGCGGCAGGACGCGGTGGCGGTACACGTACCGGAACATCGGGCCCGATCGCGTCGACGCCGAATATGCCTCGCGTCGTGGCGAGGGCGGCCCCTGGACCAAGGTGTGGTCGGGTCACTTTGATCGGATCGAACCGCCGGAAAAGTAACGGCTCCGCGCCATCACGCGGCCTCGGACTCGAAAACCTGCAGCGTGGTTCAACCCGGGGCACGGTGGGCCTTCTCGCAAATCCGCGCTCGCTCACCAGCTTCGTGAGTGATAATCAAGTTCATGTGGCAGGCCCGATCATCACTCTTATTTTGAGTCCGAGCACATTGAGCGGAAACGGCTTTGTCAGCATGTCCATGCCTCGGTCGAGAAAGCCGCTGCGAACCGCGGCGTCCTCAGCATAGCCTGTGACAAACAGCACCTTAATCTCGGGCCGTGACTCGCGGGCAAATTCGGCAAGCTGGCGACCATTCATAATTGGCAAGCCCACGTCAGTCAGCAGCAGATCGATCCTCGCATCACTCCGCAAGATCGCCATCGCCTGCGGCGCTCCTGATGCTTCAAGATAGCTGTACCCGAGTTCCTCCAGCACCGCAGTGACCAGTCAACGCACCGCTGCGTCGTCCTCGACAACCAGGATCGTTTCGCCTTCACCGCGCGCAGGCTGGACTGTCTCGGTGATCGGAGGGGATATCCACATCCGTGAAGGCGCGCGCCAGGTAAAGCCTGATGGTCGTGCCGCGGCCTTCCTCGCTGTAGATCCGAACATGACCCCGGCTCTGTTTGGCAAAACCATAGATCATTGATAGGCCCAGTCCGGTTCGCAGCCCAATCGGCTTTGTCGTGAAGAATGGGTCGAGCGCCCGCTCGGCAACATCAGGGGACATGCCTATGCCGGTGTCGGACACGCTGATCACCACATATTGGCCGGCTTCGGCATCTTTGTGCCGGTGCGCATAATCCACATCGAGCTGCGTGTTTCTCGTCTCGATGGTGAGCCGGCCCCCGTCAGGCATGGCGTCGCGGGCATTGATAGTCAGGTTGAGGATCGCATTTTCGAACTGGTTGACGTCAGTAAGGGCCGGCCATAAATCCCCAGTGAGCATGGTGCAATTCCACCCGCTCGCCCAGTGTCCGCCGCAGCATGTCCTCCATGCCGAGCACGATCCGATTTATGTCGCTCGGCTTCGTGTCGAGCGGTTGCCTTCGCGCGAACGCCAGCAGGCGATGCGTCAGAGCTGCCGCGCGCTGCGCCGAATCCTGAGCAGCCACGATGTAGCGCTCGATTTCGCTGATCCGGCCCTGGAAGACGCGCGTCTGCAGAAGTTCCAGGTTCCCGATGATGCCGGTGAGCATGTTGTTGAAATCGTGCGCCAGTCCGCCTGTGAGCTGCCCGACCGCCTCCATTTTCTGGGAGTGGCGCAGCGCATCCTCCGCGGCGAGCAGCGCTCGCGTCCTCTCCTGAGCCTCGCTTTCGAGACCCTCGTTCACTTCTCGCAGCTCCGCCTCCGCGGCGCGGAGCTCGCGCGTTCTCTCGTGCACCTCGTTCTCAAGACCCTCGTTCAGTTCGCGCAGCTCCGCCTCGCGCGCGGTCAGCGTGGAAGGCAGCCGAGCCCGCTCCATCGGCGAACAGGTGCGTTCGGCCTCCGACTGGTCGAGCAACAGCTGAGCGAGTAGGCCGTGCTCCTGCATCAACAACAGCATGTCAGGTTCGTTCATTGCGGCACAGCTTTTAGGAATCATCGTCCCCCATATAACCTCCGTGGCGAACCCCCCTTGCCCCTTAATCGCAGCATAGCGGTGGCAATTGGAACAAGTGCTGTGAAAGCGAGCGAGCCTCGCGCCTCGGAAATGGCCTGCTGTCGAATTTTGAGCGCTTCGCACTCTGCAGAATCTGGCGACGACCTTGCGGCCAATCCAGCGAACGCTGTCGCGAACAGCATATTGACGCCGAGCAGTATAAGCGTGGCGTAGAGCGGCCGGACAAACATCTCCAGGACCTGCCACCCAGCTACGTCGACCAGTACGAGCATACCGATCGCGAACACGGCCGCGATCAAACCGAACGCTGCCCGCCTCGCCTCCCGTTTCAGCATATGCCGAACCCGCAGCAGCTCCGCCTCAGCAGCGATCCTGATCAGATTAACGGCGCGCATGCTGGCGTCCTATCCGTGCTACGGCGTAGCCTGCCTCAGCGGCAAGGAGGAGCGTGATCAGCGGCCGCTCACGTGCAGTCTGACGTAGCCACGTTGCCAGCAAACGAAGTCTCGACACCATAATAAACAGGGCCTGATTGGAAATAGTCGCGACGGGCCCCAGACTTTGCCTGTTGAGTTCGAGGGTGAGGCGGTGGATCTGATCATTGGATTCCATCTTTGTCTCCGAACTAATTGCCGCTATTCGTGAGCCGGACCGAGGGTATCCGCGGCCCGTGCCCTCCGTTGCCCCATCGCTTTTGGGGGCCCGTCGGTTGAGTCCTTTCTCGTCTGCTTTTCCGACTGCGCATTGATGACCGCGCCCACCAGCACCACGAGCGCTGATAAATAGAGCCACGTCAGCAGGATGACCGCGCCGCCGAGCGACCCGTATGTCTTGTCGTAGCTGTTAAAATTGGCGACGTAGATCGTGAATGCGAGCGATGCGATGATCCACAGGAATGCCGCAACAATGGCGCCGGTCGAGACCCACCTCCACTGAGGCTTGTCGCGGGCGGGTGCGTAGCGATACAGGACTGCCAACCCGAGCATGACCACAAGGACCAGCAGTGGCCACTCGACGACGAGCAGCAGCCATTTTGCGACGCCCCCCAATCCAACGAACTGCACTGTCATCGGCAGTCCTGCCAGGAGCGCGATGACCGCAAGCCCACCCAACATCGCAGCGACGGTGAGTCCGACCGCCACCAGATTCAACTTGAAGAATCCTCGCCGCTCCTTCTCTTCGTAGGCGATGTTGAGGGCAGTGATCAGTCCGCTCATGCCGCGCGACGCACTCCACAGTGCCAACAACACGCCGACTGCAGCGCTCAGGCCCAGCGTCCCGCTCGATGTGCTGACCAGCTTGTGAACCTCATCGGCCAGCATCTGCTGCGACTGCTCCGGGAGCACACCCGACAGCGCGGTGACCTGCTTTTCCACCTGCGATGGATCGAGCACCAGGCCATAGATCGCTACCAATGCGGCCAGGCCCGGGAACAGGGCCAGCAAGATGGCATAAGTGACGCCGCCGGCGACGAGGAAAAGATTGGCGTCGGAAACCTCCTGCCACACTCGCCAAAAGATATCGCTCCACCCACGCGCCGGGATCTTCCCGGGGTGTTCCGCCTCGCGTCCGCGATTGTCATTCTCGTTGAAGTCCTCCGGCTGTCGCGTGGCGGTCGCCGCCTCGAGGTCGCGTTTCAGGCTCTCGATCCGTCCTGCCATGTTCATTGCGACCTCGTGTCCAATTATCCGCCGGGGTGGCGGACCTTGCATTCGAACTTCTCGGAATAAGCCGGTTCGGCTCTCCCAGTTCCGCCCGGCCCTCTTGAATTAGTCGGTAGTTGCCGGGCCTGATGGGAAACGCTGTCCGGCGTCGGGGATCGCACTCAGCAACGGTCCCACGGACGATCTGCCTTGGTATCGGTGTCTTTGGCTTCTCGGGATGCTGCAGCGGGTTCAGCTCTGGCATCGGAGTGGGATTGCCGCTCGGTCGGCCGACCCCGTCCGAAATCAGCGATCAATTCGTTGCCTCAGCCTTGGTACCGGTGCCATCCGATTGCGTGAGCGGCTGGTCCGACAGCCATCTCGAAATCCCTGTCGGGAGCAAGCCATCAACCTCGCTGCCCCTCCTCCAGCCGCCGGCTGAAGGTGCGATAATTCGCCTCCGTTCTGCGCCGACCCACATAGTTCAACCGGCCCATCATCCAGCAGGCGCGCTCGACCCATTCGCTGTTTGGCTTGTAGTAGATGCTGTCGACAATGTAATCGACGGTCAGCCACAGCTTGTACTTTCGCGTATTGGCGGCGAGGCTGGCAAAATGTTCGCGGCAGACGAAGCTTAACCGTACGCATGAATCCGGTGGCAGGCGCCGCGGAGTTTTCTGCTAAGAGAAATAGCCAGACGCTGTGAGCGGCTTGTTCTACGCACCATCGAAGGACTGGCAACGGCGGCATGACATAACGGATGCGGATGGTATCTGAAGAAACTCAGCACGTCCCATCACGGACTCGGCAAGAACTGTGGCAATCGCGCCACTGATCGTGCTCATCATAGGGCTCTGCAAACGCCTGCACCGGCCTCCGTGCAATGTGATTTATGCGGGATCGTAATCCACAATATTACATAATTCCAAACCAATCGTGGGAAACCCTATGAGCTTGAAGCGCACCCTCCTGGCTGCGACCATCGCATCATCAATTTCAGGCGTGGCAGCAGCCCAGCCTTTGAACGGTCTCTACATCGGAGCCGGTGCAGGGGTGAATTGGCTACAAAACGAACATCTAATCAACGCCACCGGAACAGCCGCCAATGCCGCCCTGCAATCTCATGTTGGTTGGGTCGGCCTGGGGGGAGCGTCGGCTACGCCCTGCCGTATGGACTGCGCTTCGAGATCGAAGGCGACTTCCGTAACAACCAGTTCGCGCACGGTCGCGACTTTGGCTTCCCGGCCGGAGCCGGCGGGCGAGAACTCAAGTACGGCCCGATGTTCAACGTGCTGTACGACGTGGGGCCGTTATTGGCACAAACGACCGGTTTGACTGTGCCCTACTTCGCACCGTACGTCGGCGTCGGTGTCGGGTACCAGTGGGCGCATCTGAGCAAATTCTCAGCTTCCGGCGTGGGTGGTTTCCCGAGCGTCACCTCCGACGACACTCGCGGGGCCATCGCCTACCAGTTCATCTTGGGCGGCGCGATGCCGATTCCTCAGGTCTATGGATTGGCACTGACTGCCGAGTACCGGTTTTTCGGTATGGGATCCCGCAAATACGACGTGGGAGCCCAGGCGGCTCCCGGTACACCTGTCGCCTTCGGCACGGCAAAGCTCGGCAACGACTTCAATCATGCCGTCCTGATCGGCTTGCGCTACAACTTCGGTGCCGCCCCACCGCCACCACCGCCGGCGCCCGCACCTGCTCCGGCTCCTTCCCGTTCATATCTTGTCTTCTTCGATTGGGACAAGGCGACGCTCACCGATCGGGCACGTCAGATCATTAAAGAGGCCGCCGACAACTCTACGCGCGTCCAATACACTCGCCTTGAGGTGAATGGCTATACCGACACGTCTGGAACCCCCCGCTACAACCAGGGGCTATCAATCAGGCGAGCGCAGGCGGTCGCTGGTGAACTTGTTCGGGACGGTGTCCCGCGTGAAGCTATCGGCATTCAGGGATTCGGCGACACGCACCTGCTGGTGCCGACTGGCCCCGGTGTGCGTGAGCCGCAAAACCGTCGTGTGGAGATCATCATCCGCTGATTGCCGACCGAGTGATGACGTACAACTGGGGCGCCGCGAGGCGCCCTTTTCCGCGCGGGTAACGCATGCGATTCCATGGGGTATCGCTGCGGTCGCAACGTGACTCTGAGGAGTTCGACATTGACGCGCCGTCAGCGCCGGGCGGTCACGAACGACCGAAACGTTGGACCATAATGTGGCTGGGACGAGGTTGCCTGCCGCTGCACGAGTTGAATTGGCGAGCACGGATTAGCCCGTCCATGTGGGACCGCCGTCGGCTTTGGCAACCAACGGCGGTCCGACCAAGGCTAGCTGTGATTCGTGTATGTGAAATCAGGCTGAGCCTTCAACGAATCCTTCGTTGCGCCTGGCATGACGACCTTGTTGTCACTGCTGGCATTCTTTGTATCGCCGAGCGTCAGCTGTGTGTACGGCACTGCTACCAACTTCGTTCCCATCCCGAGGAAGCCGCCGACGGACAGAATCACTGCGTCGGCTTTGTTGTCCTTGCCGAGCACCACATCATCGACGCTGCCGATCTTCTCGTTGTGATCGTTATAGACGGAGCTACCAATGAGTTTGCTGGCGCGAACATCGCCACGGTCGGTCAGGGCAGCGTTGCGTTGTGATGGGGTGGTCGGCTGGACTGCCGCTGGTCGTGTATCGCGGGTTGCCGGGGCCGTTGTCGCGTTTCCAGCCGAGGGTGTTTGTGCCAGGGCGGGAGTAGCGATACTTGCCGCCAGAGCGACGATAAGTGCTAATGCGGAATGCGAGCGCATCGGATATTCCTCCTTCTCTGCAAAGTAGGAATTGTCGCACGCGATAGAGTTGGTTGTGGGGCATCGGGCGATACAGGGGCAACTGGAATGCGCAGGGTGGAGGAAAACTGGGCCAGTTCTCCCTTGGCCTGTCTTGGATGATCCAGAGCAGGCCTTATCATCATGACTTGCGTCAGGACCAATCAAGTTCTTGCTGCGTTAGGGCTCTCGGTCTCGAAAGTCGCGAAAGCGATCCCGACGAAGTGGCCAACGCGTCCGGACGGCAGCGCGGTAACGAAACATCAACTCCGAGGCGGCCTCCTTGTCAAATTGGAACAGCGGCATTGGAGACCATCCGAAGTGAACCCGGCCCCTGTGCGCGTCATGGATGGCTGGACGGAATGGACCCAATGATGCCTCAATCAGCCCCCCGTGTGTTAATTCGACAAACAGCGTCTCGCCGAGGGCCTGACCGTTTGCCCGCAACTCATATGCAATCGGATTACAGGCTGCACCGCCAATGTAGAGGGGACCCGTAAAATAACCTGAAACATCACAAAGTTGGTACTCCTCGGCTCCTGTAGTCAGATTATGATTAGCTCGCTCCGCAGCTTCTTGGATCAAAGTCAAAATCTGCATCCGGAATCTTGCTCGTCTTTTCTCCAACTCGGCGGGATCGTCCGCGGCGCTCTCAGTCTCAGCGTGGTCAGCTGGATGCTGACGGTGCAGTTGCGGCTGCATCTCCAAGATCCGATCAGGCTGATCCTGCGGCGAACGCGGCATCAGAACCTCCGGGACCAAACCAATCCGTCATTGTGCCGACAACCAGTGGCTTAGCTTCGCGGCCTGTAACCGTGCCGCCTCGCA
>DATAPW010000133.1:0-10798 GCA_036265005.1 Acetobacteraceae bacterium
CGCTTCCGCTTCATCTGGTTCGACAACTACATCAACCTGATGAGCGAACCGCTGTTCGCCCGCGCGCTCGAGTTCACCCTCGGCTTCACGCTGGTCGCCGTCGTGGTTCAGGTAGGCCTGGGCCTTGCGGTGGCGCTGTTCCTCCACGCGCGCATCCCCGGGCGCGGCGTGATCCGCGCATTGATGCTGATGCCGTTGATGATGCCGCCGGTGATCACCGCGCTGATGTGGAAGATCATGATGGCGTCGACGAATGCCGGCATCCTGAACTACCTGCTGTCGTTTCTCGGCATCGACCCGGTCAACTGGTTCGGCTCCACGCAAGGCGCCGTCGTATCGATCCTGGTCATCGACACCTGGGGCAACCTGCCGTTCGTCAGCCTGATCCTGCTCGGTGCGCTGCAGGCGCTGCCTACCGAGCCGTACGAGGCAGCGCGCGTCGACGGCGCCAGTCCCACCGCCATGCTGCGCTATATCACGCTGCCGCTGCTGAGCCCGTTCATCGTGCTCGCCGTCACCTTCCGTACGATGGACTCGCTGCGGGTGTTCGACGTGATCTACGCGACAACGATGGGCGGACCAAACGACGCGACGACAAACCTGCAGATCATGGCCTACCAGTATTCGTTCCAGTGGTACCAGATGGGCAAGGGCATGGCCCAGGCGATCGTGCTGCTGCTGCTTGTCGTCATCGCCAGCTTCCTGTTGCTGCGGGTGTGGAACCGGTCGGCGGCGAGCACCGCGCAATGACCTTCCAGACCGTATTCCGCCAGCGCTCGGTGCAGCAGATCGCCATCATCGTGGCGGCGATCGTCCTCGTGCTGTGGACGGTCTTCCCGTTCGTCTGGATTCTGCTGACCTCATTGAAGAGCCCGGTGGACATCATCTCGGTCCCGCCGAAGTTCCTGTTCACGCCGACGACCGACAACTACATGGCACTGGTCATGGGCGAGCAGCACGGCCAATACGCCTCCACGCGACCCGACTTTCCGCGGTTCTTCCTGAACAGCATGATCATCTCGTTCGGCGCGGTGGCAGTATCGGTCGCGGCCGGCATTCCCGCGGCCTACGCCCTGGCCCGCTTCGACTTCCCGCTGAAGAACGCGCTTGCCTTCGTCTTCATGAGCTTCCGGTTCGTGCCGTTCATCGCCTTCGTCATTCCGCTCTACCTGCTGTTCCAGCAGTTCGGGCTGTACAACACCCATGCCGGACTGATCTTCGCCTATCAGCTCATCACCCTGCCGTTCACCATCTGGATGCTGCGCAGCTTCTTCCAGGAGATCCCGCTGGAGATCCAGGATGCGGCGAAGATCGACGGCTGCTCCTGGCTGGGCGTCCTGACGCGGGTGATCCTGCCGCTGAGCATGCCGGGCATCGCGGTTACCGTGATCCTGGGTTTCATGTTCAGTTGGAACGCGTTCAACTACCCGCTGATGCTGGCGGGCCGCCAGACATTCCCGGTGACGGTCGGGGCCATCCAGTTCATTTCGTACGAGCAGGTGCTATGGGGCCAGATGGCGGCGGCGACGATTGTCGCGGCGATGCCGCAACTGCTGCTCAGCCTGATGGTGCAGAAATACATCGTGCGCGGCCTGACGATGGGCGCGGTGCGATGAGCGCGGCGGGGGCGCGTTGGGTCCCGGCAAAAAGCGCGCGTGTATCCATGTTGCAACTTTTGCTGTGGCAGAACGGCGAGCCCACCCCGAGGGCAAGCGGCCCGCATGCCCCCGATACCTCCTTACATGCGGGCCGCTAACTTTCCTCCGCAGACCGGCGACGCGCCGGGAGGGAAGCCAAGTGATTTCAACCACCGATGAACACAGATGCACGCGGATGGCGTGCGGCCGCTCGGTGCACCTGCGGCCGCATTGACGGACATGCGTTCGACCAATGCAGGCAAGGAACGCGGATGGCGGGGGACACGCTTGGACACGCCCGCCTATGGCGATGCCGCTCTACCGGCCGCCTCCCGCGGCGCCATCCGCGTGCATCCGTGATTATCTGCGGTTGAAAATGTTTGCTTTGCCGCACGCGACCGGATCCTCGCCGCCAGGGCTCAATCCCAGCCCCCCGCCGGATCGTTCTTGATCCAGGTCAATGCGGGCCGCCGCCGAGGAGCATACCGGTCGGACCATCCAGCCGGGTAACTCCGATTGCCATGCCGCGGCGCATAAGCTACGCGGCTACCGGCGCCACTGCGAGCGTGAGGGGAAGCGACCATGAACAGCATAACGACCAGCCGCCGGGCGGTGATCGCCGGCGCCGCGGGACTGGCGGCGTTCGGTGCCACGCGCGGCGCGCGTGCTGCCGCCGCACCGCCGATGCCGTCCTCGCCGGTGGCGCTGAATGTCATCGACGTGGCCGGCCAGTTGCAGCTCACCCAGGGCGCCATGGAAGCCTACGCCAAGGCCAACCCCAAGCTGGTCTCGAAGATCTCGTTCTCGCAAGCGCCGGCGCCGGAACTGCCGGGCAAGATCAAGGCGCAGCAGGACGCCGGGCGGGTGGATATCGACCTAGTGTTGACGGGTACCGACGGGCTGTCGGCTGGCATCGACCAGAAATTGTGGATCCCGCTGGTCACCGACTATGCCGCGGCGCTGCCCGACCTCAAGGACATCTATCTGCCGGGCGCGCTGAAGATGCAGGGTCTGGCGATGGACCAGGCGGTGTGCGTGGTGTTCTGCCCGGCCGGCCCGATCATCGAATGGATGCCGGACGCGGTGAAGGTGGCGCCGAAGACCGCGCAGGAGCTGCTGGACTGGGCGAAGGCGCACCCCAAGCGGTTCCTTTATGCGCGACCAGCCAACTCGGGCCCCGGGCGCACCTTCCTCCAGGGCCTGCCCTACATCCTGGGCGACAAGGACCCGATGGATCCGAAGGATGGCTGGGACAAGACATGGGCGTATCTGGTCGAGCTCGGCAAGAACATCGAGTACTACCCGACCGGCACCGGCGCCACGATGAAGGAGCTGGCCGAAGGGTCGCGCGACATCATCGCCTCGCATCTCGGCTGGGACCTCAACCCGCGCATCCTGGGCGTGGTGCCGAAGGAGGCGCAGGTCGGCACGCTGGCCAACTTCCACTGGGTCACCGACGCACAGTACTGGGCCATCCCGAAGGGCGTTTCGAACGACAAGCTCGCGGTGCTGCTGGACATGACCAAGTACATGCTCAGCAAGCCGGCGCAGGCGATGACCTATGACAAGGGCTACTTCTATCCGGGACCGGCAGTGAAGGACGTGCCGCTGTCGATGGCGCCGCCCGACAGCCAGAAGCTGGTCCAGGAATACACCAGGCCGTTCTACGAGAAGCTCATCGCCGACGTGCCGTCGGAGGTGCCGCTGCCTGCGGACAAGCTGGTGTTTGCCTTCCAGCGCTGGGACCAGCAGGTCGGCGCACGCGTCGGCAAGTAGCCGCGCGTGGCGATCGTTTCACGCGACTTCCGCGAGTTGCGGCTCGATCGGATCAGCCGCGACTTCGGCCAGGTGCATGCGTTGCGTGATCTGACGCTGACGGTGAAGCGGGGCGAATTCGTCGCCCTGCTGGGCCCGTCGGGCTGCGGCAAGTCCACTGCGCTGAATTGCATCGCGGGATTGTTGCAGTTGACCGGCGGCGCGATCTGGCTGGACGAGCAAAGGCTGGACGCGCTCGGGCCGGAGGATCGCGGCTTCGGCATGGTGTTCCAGAACTACGCGCTGTTTCCGCACATGACGGTGCGGCGGAACGTCGGCTTCGGCCTGGTCACCCAGCGTCGCCCGCGCGAGGAGATCGAGCGGCGGGTGAATGAAGCGCTGGCCCTGGTGCGGCTTGGCGATCAGGGCGACAAACTGCCCGGCCAGTTGTCCGGCGGACAGCAGCAACGCGTGGCGATCGCACGCGCCATCGTGGTGGAACCGCCGCTGGTGCTGATGGACGAGCCGCTGTCGAATCTGGACGCCAAGCTGCGGCTGGAGATGCGCGCCGAGATCCGTCGCATCCATACCATGCTGGGGTCCTGCACGATCTATGTGACGCACGACCAGGAAGAGGCGCTGTCGCTCGCCGACCGCATCGTGGTGATGATCGAGGGCCAGACCCGGCAGATCGGCACGCCGGAAGAACTCTACGCGCGACCGGCGCACCCCGACGTCGCCGAGTTCATGGGCTATCGCAATCTGGTGCGGTCACGTGCCGAAGCCGGCGACGGCGGTGTTGCGGTGACCGTTGGCGGGGCACGCCTGATCGGCACGCCGTTCGATGCAGTGGGCGGCCAGGCCGTCGTGGCGATCCGCCCGGATCATCTGCGCGTTGTCGGCGGCGGACCGATCGCTGCCACGGTGGAGATCGCCGAATACCACGGCCGCGACTTCTATGCCGTGGCGCGCACGGCCGATGGCACGGAGCTGTTCTTCCGGTCCGATGCGCGCCTCTCGGCAGGCGAGCAGGTGCGGCTGGACGCGTCGCCCGATCACGTCCTGGTCTACGCCGCATGAGCACCACGAACCTCACGCTGCGCCAGCGGCTGCGCGAGCGCGGGCTGGACGGCGTGACGCTGCTGGTGCTGCCCGGTGTGTTGTTCGTGCTGGCGCTGTTCATCTACCCGTTCCTCTACGGGCTGGTGCTGTCGTTCCAGCCCAAGGAAGGCGGCTGGCTGGCGAACTACCAGAAATTCTTCTCCGAGCCGTTCCTCTACGAGACCATCAGCATCACGCTGCTGATCGCGGTGCCGGTGACCGTGCTGAATGTCGTGCTGTCGGTGCCGGTCGCATTGCGCGTGCGGCTGATGAAGCACCAGCGGCTGCTGACCACCATCCTGGTGATCCCGATCACGCTGGGCACTGTCATGGTGGCGGAGGGACTACTCACCTATCTCGGTCCGCGCGGCTGGCTCAATCGCACGCTGCTGGAGTTCGGCCTGGTGGATAGCCCGGTGCGGCTGATCCACAATTACTGGGGCGTGATGCTGTCGCTGGTGATCACCGGCTTTCCGTTCACCTTCCTGCTGACATTGTCCTACGTCACCGGCATCGATCCGGCGCTGGAGCAGGCCGGCGCCATGCTGGGTGCCCGGGCGCGCGAACGGTTCCGCCGCATCCTGCTGCCGCTGCTGGCGCCCGGCCTGGCGATCACCCTGGCGCTGGCCTTCGTGCAGGCATTCACCGTGTTCCCGTCGGCCATCCTGCTCGGCGCGCCGGCGGGCCCCACGCGGGTGATCTCCATCGTCGCCTACCAGGCGGCATTCGAGCAGTACGACTACCCGCTGGCGTCCGCGATCGCGATGCTGATGGCGGGCGTGCAGATCCTGATCATCGTGGCATTGCTGGGCGCGCGAACCCTGGTGTTCCGCGGCCCGGTCAGCACCGGCAAGGGCTGACGCCGATGCACCGCAGACCGGGCGAGAAGCTGTGGTCGATCGTGGTCTGGACGCTGGTCGGCTTCTTCGTGCTCAACCTGCTGGCGATGATCGGCAGCGTGGTGGTGAACTCGTTCGGCACGCGCTGGTTCAACACCTGGCTGCCGGCGGCCTTCACGCCGCAATGGTACACCATGGCGTGGGACGAATTCCATCTGCCCGACATCCTGCTGGTGACGGCGGAGGTGGTGGGGGCGGTGGTGCTGATCTCCGGCCTGATCGGCGTACCGGCGGCGTATGCGATGGCGCGACGCAATTTCCCCGGCAAGCAGGCGGTGATGCTGCTGTTCCTGCTGCCTCTGCTGGTGCCGCCCATCACCTACGGCATCCCGATGGCGACCGTGCTGTACCGCGCGCATCTCGCGGGGTCGATCACCGGCGTGATCCTGGCGAACCTGGTGCCGACGGTGCCGTTCGTCATCCTGATCATGATCCCGTTCGTCGAGCAGATCGACCCGCGCGTGGAGGCGGCGGCACGGGTGTTCGGCGCCGGCCTGGGGCGGCTGTTCATCCAGGTGCTGGTGCCGCTGCTGACGCCGGGCATCCTGGCGGCGCTGCTGCTGGTGCTGGTGCGCACCATCGCGATGTTCGAACTGACCTTCCTCACCGCCGGACCGACCAGCCAGACGCTGGTGGTGGCGCTGTACTACGCGGTGTTCGCCGCGGGGGTGCGTCCGGGGCAGTCGATCGACGCGATGGCCGTGGTTTACATGGTGACTACGCTGATCTGGCTGCTGATCGCACTGCGCTTCGTCAACCCGACGCAGATCGTCACGCGAGCGAAGCGGTAAGGCCGCCCGGGGCTTCGCCCCTGGACCCCACCCGAGGGGCGCTGCCCTCTGGACTCCCGCCAAGGGCCGCACCGCTACCCCCCTCACCGGACGAAAACGGATGGTTTGCAAAGGCACTGCCTTTGCTGGGGGCCCTGGGGGCAAAGCCCCCAGGCGGGTTTCAGGGCAGAGCCCTGACCTTGCGGCGCTGTTCTGGCGCTAACGGGTGGCATATATACCGGACAGTGATCCACCCAACGTCCAAGAGACAGCATTGACCCAGATCGCCATCACCAGGACCGCGACTCCGAAGCAGCCGCCCGCGGACGAGACGCTCGCCTTCGGCAAGGTCTTCACCGACCACATGTTCCTGATGGACTACGACGAGGGGCAGGGCTGGCATGACCCGCGCATCGTGCCCTACGGGTCGTTCACCCTGGATCCGGCGACCTGCGTCCTGCACTACGGCCAGGCGATCTTCGACGGGATGAAGGCGTTCCGCGGCAGCGACGGCCGCATCCGGCTGTTCCGCACCCCCGACCACGCGCGGCGGCTGAACCGCTCGGCGCAGTATCTGTGCATTCCGGAGCTCGACCCGGACATGGTCGAGGAGTCGATCCGCGCCCTGGTTGAGGTCGATCAGCGTTGGGTGCCGTCGCTGCCCGGCACCTCGCTGTATATCCGCCCGACGGTGATCGCCACCGAGACCTTCCTCGGCGTGCATCCGTCGAGCAGCTACCTGTACTACGTGATCGTCGGCCCGGTGGGGGCATACTACAAGGAGGGCATGAACCCGGTCCGCATCCTGGCCTCGGACAAGTATGTCCGCGCGGTGCAGGGCGGCCTGGGCGCGGCCAAGACCGCCGGCAACTACGCCGCCAGCCTGTACGGCGCCGAGGAGGCGCAGCGCGCCGGCTTCACGCAGGTGCTGTGGCTCGACGGCGTCGAGCACCGCTACCTCGACGAGGTCGGCACCATGAACATCATGCTGAAGATCAACGACGAGGTGATCACGCCGCCGCTGAACGGCGCGATCCTGGCGGGGATCACCCGCGATTCCGTGCTGACCCTGTTGCGCGACTGGGGGCTGCGCGTGTCGGAGCGTCCGGTTTCGATCGACGAGGTGACCGCGGCGGCGCAGGCCGGGACGCTGGAAATGTGGGGGACGGGCACCGCGGCCGTGATCTCGCCGGTCGGCGAGCTTGGCTACAAGGGTGAGCGCTATGTCATCAATGGCGGCAAGACCGGTGCGCTGACGCAGAAGCTGTACGACACGATCGTGGGCATCCAGTACGGCACCGCGCCGGACCCGCATGGCTGGACTCGGGTGTTGGGTAACCGGCTGGGCGGGTGAGGGGGATTATCCGGACGCAGGGCGTAGTGCGGAAGGCGCAGCGCATTCCTCCGGTTTCTTCCAACAATCGCCGGCCCCCGTTTGGCGCCGGCCCCCGTTTGGCATCCTCACGTGCTCAGACCGGCGCGCTCAGTGCATTGTATTCGTGATTCCAGTCACACTGATCGCCTGATCCGGTCGACGCGAACTGCCGGTCCATGAATGCAGTCGCCAGGTCGGAGTTTAGCGAGCTCGAGATTGCGCATGCGCTGGGCACGATCGAACGCTGCTCCAGCGTCCGAGAACCATTAGGCGTGATGGTGACACCAGCCCCAATCTCATGGAGTTCTGGTGCCTGGCTCATACAGAGAAACCGCAAAGCCTCGCTGATCCAACGCAAGCGCAGCGGCAATCCCGCCGATGCCGCCACCAGCAATGAGCACGTGAGACATTTCCATGGCCGTCAGCCTCGTGTGCCGGCGCCTATGCTGCGTCGCCTCGCAGGAAGTCATCGGTATATTCGCCGCGTGACACCTTGACCGGGATTTCTTCCTCGGTGGTGCATTCCAGGAGTTCCGATCCGGCGGCACGCGAGGGCGCCGCAAGCTGATCCACCTGGTCGGCGAACGCGTCGGCGAGCGCAGCATCGAGCCGCCAGACGAATGCGCCGGACGCCGGGTGGATGCCGAGCGGTCCCGGCGGCGCGGTCAACGTTACCGGCGTGCGCGCGCCGGCACAGAAGCCGAGTTGATCCAGCCTGACATCGCCGGGCTCGCGCGCGAAGCGGCGCAGCACCGCAGCGAGCAGCCGCAGGTCCTCCGCCTCGCCGAGCATCAGCACCATCGGGTTGAAGTCGCTGGGCAGGAATCCGATGCGCAGCACGGCTCAGACGACCTCGATGACGTCGGTGGCGTGGCACAGTTCTTCCGTGCCGATCGCCGGGCCGCCCTCCGGCACCTCGGTCAGCCGCACCCGCGCCCATTCGTCGTTGACCAGTTCCAGTACCTCGGCGGTGATGCCGCCGTGGAGCCGAAGCTTGTTGCCGACCGCGACACTGCTGAATTCGATCATTGATGCACCCTCCCCAACGCTCCCCCGCTTCGCGGGAGCGGGAGTGTTGCCGCTGAACTCCCTCTCCCGTGAAGCGGGGGAGGGTCGGGGAAGGGCTGCCGCATCATCATCCTAAAAGAACACACTCAAATTCTTAGCCAGCAGCACGTTCTGTTCCAGGATGATCTCCCGCCTGGCGATTTGCCACGCATCGCCCACGCGTCGCAGCTCGTCGGTGCGGCGGCCGATGAACGTTTGGTTCTCGTATTCCACACGGTTCTGGTAGACCAGGAACCGGCACCCCACGGTGACCTCCCGCGCATCCTCGACCGACGGCCGCACATCCAGCAGCCGCACGTTGCTGACCATGTGGCTGACGCGCGACAGCGGTTCCTCGGCGTAGTGCACCCCGGTGAGGATCTGCTCCACCCGCTTGCCCAGCGTCCACTTGTCCTCGTCGAACCAGCTGATGCCTTCGCCCTGCTTGGTGTTTTCCCGTTCGGCATGCTGGCCGAATTTCACGTTGCGGCGCATCGGCATGAAATACACCAGGTCCTCGGCCAGCAGCTCCAGCCACTCTTTGAACCGCCGCTGGTCCAGCAGGTCGGCCTCGAGATACAGGAACTCCTCGATCTCCTCGCGCAACTGGTACCAGGCAAGGGGGCGCATCACTCGGCCGCTGCGCTGATTTGTGGCCGCCCCACCAACTCGTCCCACGACCCGCCGTTCAGGTACGACGCGTAGACACGATAGTAGTTGCGCGGTGTCTGGTCGGTGATCTGCAGCGACACGTCGCCCGGGATCGGATCGTCGGTCTTGTACGCGCCCATCGACATCTGGTAGTTGAACGGATAGCGCCGTGCGATCGTGCCCTGGCTGGCACGCGTCGCATACAGCCAGTTCTCCATGTCGTCCTGCTCGGTCATGCCGGCCGGACCGGAATAGCGCATGTAATAGTGCCGCAGCACGTCCTTCACCTCGGCCGGCGCATCGGCATCGACCAGGAAGAAGCGCCAGCCCTCGGTCTCGGTCGGGCTGTGCGGATGCCACACGCAGATACCGCGCGGCTGGCGGCCGTGATACGACGCATTGGGGAAGATCGTGCCGACCAACGGCAATATCCGCGCCTTGTCGCCCAGCCGACGCTTCCGCTCGTAGAAGCAATGGCGGAAGTATTCATCGACGATGGGATGGTGCTGGTAGGTGGAGACGTAGTCGGTGTCCTCCGGCATCAGCGCGCCGGTCAGGCCATGGCCTTGCGGGAAGCCCACCCAGAAGCGCTGGCCGCCGGAGTATTCGTTGTCGCGGCGGCTGGACGCGCCGCGCTGTCCGCTCGGTCCCATGCCGATCATGTCCACCGAGCGGTGCGACGGATTGTGGTAGGTGTCGCCAAGGAAGTTCTCCGCGGCGAACTTCCAGTTCGACGGGAACACCCATTTGTGCACGCCGATCACCTCGGCACCGCCAGGCCGCCCGTCACGGCAATCCACCACCTGGTCGAGATGGTCGACCGCATCGCCAAGATACGCCAGGAAATCCGGAGCGGCCGGGTCCCAGGTCGCCCATACCGTGCCGTGATACACCGCCAGTTTCGCGACTTCGATCAGCGACCACTCGTCGCGATTCAGCGTGCCCTCGTACAGCGCGCGGTACAGCGGCACGCCCTGCAGCCTGCCATCGGTGGTGTAGCTCCAGGAATGGTACGGGCAGACGAACAGCGAGGTGTTGCCCTGTTCGTAGCGGCACACCTTCATGCCGCGATGCCGGCAGGAGTTCAGGAACACGTGCACCGCGCCGGCCTGGTCGCGGCACAGGATCACCGACTCCTCGCCCATGCGGGACACGAAGAAGTCGCCGGGATTGGGGATCTGGCTCTCGTGCCCGACGAACAGCCAGGCACGCGTGAACAGTTTCTCCAGTTCCTCGCGGTGAAATTCCGGCGACACGAAGATCTCGCGGCTGATCGTGCCGTGCTGCAGGTCGATCATCCGGTTGATGGGCAGGGTCGTGGCCATTGGTCGGACCTCGCTATGCTCCGATGGATTGTGAGCCGGCGTGCAGCCTCGACGCAAGGTCAGGGCTCTGCCCTGAAACCCGCCTGGGGGCTTTGCCCCCAGGACCCCCAGCAAAGGCGGAGCCTTTGCAATCCATCCGAAAGTGAAGGGTTCCAAGGGCCCGCCCTTGGCGGGAGTCCAGACGGCAGCGCCCTCTGGTGGGGTCCCGGGGCGCAGCCCCCGGCGTGCCTCACCGGCC
>DATAPW010000134.1:0-34926 GCA_036265005.1 Acetobacteraceae bacterium
TCTTCCAACTCGGCGACCGCCTCGCCGCCGCCACACCACTTCCTGACGCCGCAACCCAGCGCATCGCCGTCGTCGGCGGCGTCACCATCGACTACCTCCGCCGCGCGATCGCCTGCGCCGTCGCCGCCGAGGGCGTGTTCCCGGTCACCTACCAGGCCACGTTCGGCTCCTACGTGCAGGACATCCTCGATCCCGCCTCCGCACTGCACGCATTCGCCCCGGACCTCATCGTCATCGCCCCCAGCCACCGCGACCTGATCGCGCCGCTCCCCATCGCCGCCACCGCAGCCGAGACCGACGCCGCCCTGGAACCCGCCGTCGCGCTGTTCCGCAAACTCTGGGCCAGCCTCGCGGCACGCAACATCCGCATCATCCAGCACCTGCTGGTCCCGCCTGCCGCACGCTACCGCGGGCCGGCCGACCGCCTCGCCCCGGCCGCGCCCGCCAACCAGGTCCGCCGGCTCAACGACGCCCTCCTCGCGGCCGGGCGCGGCCTCGTCCACTTCCTGGACATGGAACAGCTCGCCACGGCGATCGGCGCCCGCCGCTGGTCCGCCGAGCGCTTCCACTACGCGGCGAAACTGGACTTCGACCCGCGCTGGCTGCCCGACTACCTCGCCCCGTTCCGCGCCGCCTGGCGCGCGGCCAATGCGCGGGCCAAGAAGCTGCTGGCGCTCGACCTCGACAACACGCTCTGGGGCGGCGTGATCGGCGACGATGGCGTGGAGGGCATCGCACTCGGCCCGGCTTCGGCCGCCGGCGAGGCGTTCGCCGACTGGCAGCGCATGCTGAAGGGCCTGGCGGAACGCGGCGTGGTGCTCGCGGTCTGCTCCAAGAACGCCCCCGAGATCGCCGCAACCGGCTTCACCCACCCGAACTCGGTGCTGCGGCGCGAGGATTTCGCCGCCTTCGAGTGCTCGTGGAACGACAAGGCGGGCGGCCTGCGGCGGATCGCGCGGGCGCTGAACCTCGGGCTGGATTCGTTCGTGTTCGCCGACGACAACCCGGTGGAATGCGCGCTGGTGCGCCAGGAGCTGCCGGAGGTGGCGGTGGTGGAACTGGGCGCCGATCCGGCGCAGTTCGTGGAGCTGTTCGACGCCGGCTGCTGGTTCGACCTGCCGGCCTACACGTCGGACGATCTGGGCCGCGCCGCCGCCTACACCGCGCGCGCCGCGGCGCTGGCCGAGCAGGAAAGTGCCACCGACATCGACGCGTATCTGGCGAGCCTGGCGATGACGGGGCGGCTGTATCGGCCGGAGGAGGCGGACATCGCCCGCGTCGCGCAGCTCGAGCTGAAGACCAACCAGTTCAACCTCACCACGCGGCGCTACGCCGAGGCGGCGATCCGCGACTTCATGGCGCGCGAGGATGCGCTGGTGCTGGCGTTCCGGCTGGCCGACCGGTTCGGCGACCACGGCCTGGTGTCCACGCTGATCGCGTTCCACGAGGGCGACGCGCTGCGCATCGATTCATGGCTGATGAGCTGCCGGGTGTTCGCGCGGTCGGCCGAGCAGTACATCCTGCGCGGCGTGATCGCCGAGGCGCTGGCGCGCGGGGCGGCGCGCCTGGTGGGCGAATACCAGCCGACCGCCAAGAACGACGTGGTGGCCGGGCTGTATCCGCGTCTCGGCTTCGCGGCCCGCGACGGCGGGCGCTTCCACCGCGATGTGGCCGTGCCGGCCGCCGACCTGACCACGCATATCGCACCGGCCTGACGGTTCAGGGGGGCGATTTATGCCGGAGCGGTATCGGTCATCCGCCTGATCGTGCCGGTCGTGCTGTGCCCCTGCTGCAGCTCGACCAGCAGCACGGTGCCGCCCCAGCTATGCACCAGGTCGGCGCCGACCACCTGCTCCACGCTGTAGTCCGCGCCCTTCACCAGCACGTCGGGCCGCAGCGCCTGGATCAGTTCGAACGGCGTGTCCTGGTCGAACAGCACCACCAGATCGACCGGCGCCAGCGACGCCATGACCGTCGCCCGCGCCGTCTCGTTCTGCAGCGGACGCGTGGGGCCCTTCAGCCGCTTCACCGAGGCGTCGGTGTTCAACGCCACCACGAGCCGGTCGCAGCGCGCCCGCGCTTCGGTCAGCAGCCGCACGTGGCCGGGATGGATCAGGTCAAAGCAGCCATTGGCGAAGCCGACCCGCAAGCCCTGTGCGTGCCAGCCGGACACGCGCTGGGTCGCCAGGTCCCACGTGGCGACCTTGCGGTCGGTCGCCACCAGGTCTTCCAGGTGCAGCACGCCGAGCAGCTCCTCGCGGCTGACCGTCGCGGTGCCCTGCTTGCCGACCGAAATGCCGGCGGTGATGTTGGCGAGCATCGCTGCCTCGGGCAACGAAGCGCCGGCGCCGAGAGCCACCGCCAGTGCGGCGACCAGGGTGTCGCCGGCGCCGGACACATCGGCGACCTCGCGGGCGCGCGTCTGCAGGTGCAGTGCGGGTTGATCGCGCTGCACCAGCGTCAGGCCCTTCTCGGACCGCGTCACCAGCACCGCCGCGCCACCGGTGTCGTCCAGGGCCCGCCGCCCGGCCCGGTCGGCGTCTGCGTCATCCGCCGCGTCGATCCGCGTGGCCTGGCGCACTTCCAGTTCGTTGGGCGTCAGCACCGTGGCGCCACGATAGGCGGCGAAGTCGGCGCGCTTCGGATCGGCGATCACGAGGCGTCCGAGCGCCTGCGCCTGCGCGAGCACGCCGTGCAGCACGGGATCGGTCAGCACGCCCTTCGCGTAGTCGGACAGGACGACCACGTCCGCGGTCTGCAGCGCCTGGCCGAAGTACTGCAGGACGCTGGCGGCGGTGGGCTGGTCGATCGGAGTGGTGGTCTCTTCATCGAGCCGCAGCAGTTGGTGCACGCCCACCATGAACCGCGTCTTCGCCGTGGTCGGCCGTCCGGCGGCGACCACCAGATGCGGCACTATCATCGCCGATCCGGCGAGCAGGCGGTGCACCTCGGCGCCGGCGCCGTCATCGCCGATCACGCCGAGCAGCGAGACCTTGCCGCCGAGTGTGGCGATATTCAACGCGACGTTGGCCGCACCGCCCAGTGTTGCCCGGCTGGAGGTCGGCCGCAGCACCGGAATTGGCGCCTCGGGCGACAGGCGGCTGGCGGAGCCGCGCACATAGCGGTCCAGCATGACGTCGCCGACAACCACCACCCGCGCATCCGCAAACCGGCGGACGACATCGGCAAGTTCGGTATCGCCGGTGCTCGGCGCAGCATCCTGCATGCGTGCCAATCCCAACCAATATCGCCGGCCCGATGGTCAGTGCCGGTGACCAGGACAGGCCGGCGGGCTCGTGCCAGGCGCTTCGCTGGCTCGCCGCAGGCCTCGCCAAGCGATATCACATGCCGACCAGCTTCATGCAACGGCAGCCACAATTTTCCGATTTCGCGATCATTCGCGGTTCCATCGTGGTTGGCTTGCCGCTATTTTGCAGCCTTCCAATGTTCCTAAAGCAAGCCGCTTGCGGATAGCCAGGAGCCGCCGTGAAATATCTTCCGCCATTCGATCTGATCCGCCGTTCGGTCGAGATTTCCACTGTAAAAGGCGAGCTGCGGGTGAGCGTGGCCTATGATGATTTCATCCGCATCCTGCGCATGCTGATCTCGGGGATCGAGGTGAACGAGGAATGGTATCTCAGGGAATATGAAGACATTGCCGAGGCCATCAGGGACGGCTCGGTGGAATCGGCGAAGCAGCATTTCATGGAGGACGGCTTTTTCGAGGGCCGGCTGCCGTTCCCCATGCCGGTCGATGAAAGGTGGTACCTGGAGGAGAATGCAGACGTTGCCGAGAGCGTTCGCAAGGGTGTTGTCGGCTCGGGCCAGCAACATTTCACCGAGGACGGCTATCGGGAAGGGCGGCTGCCGTACCCGCTGTAGGCGCTTGCGGCAAACCGCTGATATGCCATACGGGGCAAGCAGGCTTGCCGGTCTGGTCTTGTCGTAAGTCAATATCGGGCAAGCTGCGCTGGGGTCGATCCGGCATGAGCGGGGATAGGTTGTTGGTATTCCGGTCGAGGCAGTGTGTTGAGCGAACGCGTGTTGTGCGAACGGGCGTCGTGCGAACGGGCAGCGTGGCAAGCATGCAAGCATGAGCCGGAAGCCAGGGGGGCGGTCAGTGGGGAAGGGCCCGACAGCAGCGGCCACGCCGATCCCACACACCGGCAGCGACGACGTCACACCGGCCGGCATGGCAGCGGCGCCCGACACCGGCGCGGAGAAGGTGCTGGACGGACGCCGCCGGATCGCAGCATCGGCCGCGCCGGATCCCGGGCGGTCACCGCCACCGCAAATCCAGGTCGATATCGATCCCGGCATCACCGCCGGCTATATCCACGACCGCTACGATCTGCTGATCCGTGGTCGGGTCGTGTCGAGCGTGCCGATCGAAGAGGCCGCCATGCTGGTCGGCGACGTCGTGGTCGGCCGGGTCCAGTACGGGCAATCCGACCACGTGCCGGAGGTCGGCCTGGCGGACGGCAGCACCGGCCTGCAGTACGTCTTTCATATCCACCTGCCGCTGCGTCGCGCCGAGGTGCATCGCATGCGCGGCTGCGTCGTCGCCGTCGGCACACGCGACAACGATGCATATCGGCAAAGCTTCGAACTCGCGATCGATCCCGCCAACTCGATGCCGGTTTCGGTCGCCGCGGGCACCACCCGCTCGTCCTCGACCTACGCGCGTGTGCGACCGCCTGTCGTGCTCTATGTCGAGCGAGCCGTGCTGGACGACAGCGGGCAATTGCAGGTGCATGGCTGGGCGGTGTCGCTGACCACCATGGTGACCGTCCAGGTGTTCGCTGATGACGAACTGATCAGTGCGGCGCAACTCGGCGGCCAGCGCCACGACGTGGCAAGTGCATTTCCCGCCTATCCCAATGCGCGCATGTCGGGCTTCGCGCTGGCCACCCGGGTGGACATTCCTATCGAGGGCGTATCGACGATACGCGTGCAGGCGCTCAGCCTGAACGGGTTTTCGCACGAGGCCGTGCTTCCGGTGGAGCGGGTGCGTGCCCTGATGCCGGCAGTGCCGACCGCGGCGCCGACGCAGGCCATATCGCAGGCGCCAAGGCCGATGCAGTCGCCGATAGTGCGTCAGCAGCCGCTGTACCAAGTGGCAGCGGAGTTTCAACTCGGGCTCGACCTGCCATCGCTGTTGTCCTCACCGACTCCCGGGTTGCCCGCGAACCGTACGTTACCCGCGAACCTTGGGCCGCCCGCGACCCCTGCGCTGGCGCAGGATCCGCGCCGGCAGATCCGTTACTATTGCGACGAGATGGACCTCGACGGCGAGGGCCGTATTACGGTGAGTGGCTGGGCGGTGTGTGCGATCGGCATATCGGCGATCACCGTCCACCTCGATGACGAGGTGGTTGGCGAAGCCGAATTGGGCCTGCCTCGTGACGATGTGGGCGGGGAATACCGCCACATCCCCATGGCGCGATATTCCGGATTCCGTTTTAGCAAAGCTCTTGGCGACGTGCGGTCCGGCGAGCATCGCTTGCGTGTGCTGCTGCGCAATGGGCTCGACGATGTGCGCGAAGAAATCCGCGTCGTCGTGATCGAGCGTGCCGAGCCGCCGCCCATGCCATCGGCGCATTTTCGCCTGGAGATCGATAATCCTGGTGTCGTGGCCGGTGCGGTGGCTGAACCGATCACCGGGCGGCTGACCATCGAGGGATGGGCGCTGGCGCGCTCGGGTATCATCGGGATCGACGTCCTGCTCGACGATCAGCGGCTGGGTGAGGCGCATTATGGCCTGGCACGGCAGGATGTCGGTGCGGCGTTCCCCGACTGGACGGATTCGCTGCGCAGTGGCTACGCGTTCCACTGTCCGCCCCGGAGTCTGCGCAACGGCGACCATGTGGTGCAACTCGTCGTGCGGGCGCGCAGCGGCGAAGTCCTGGAGCATCGCTTCCGCATCGTGGTGCGCAAGTCCGAGGAGTTCGAGGACGGCGTCACGATCCGCCGGCGGATGTCGCAGGTCGAAGCGGATGTCTCCGGGCAGATCCTGGACAGCCTGGGTCATCGTCCCGGCTTTCGTCTGTTGCTGCGCCAGGGCTCAGCGCTGGATCTCGAGCGTCTGCTCGCGACGCTCGCTTCGCTGCGCACGCAGGTTTATCGCGATTGGCGCCTGGAAATCGCAACGGCCGATGCGGATACCGGTTCGGCGGTTCGCCTGCTGATCGCTGAAGCAGCGGACGATCTGGCGGAGCGGATCGACGTCATCGATCCGTCCGACGCGACGGCGTTTGACCAGCCGGTCGGCAATCCTGCTGAAACCACAACGCTACGACTGGTCGGGTTCCTGTCGCCGGGCGACCAGCTTGGCTGCGATGCGCTGCTGGAGATCGCGCTTGCCAGCGGACTGCATCGCGACGCGGACCTGATCTATGGCGACGAGGTGCGTATCAGCCCGGCGAGCCGGGAGCGCGAAGCATTCTTCAAGCCGGATTTCTCGCCCGACCTGCTGCTGTCCACCAACTATATCGGGCGACCATGGTTTGCCTCGACGGCGCTGTTCGGCAGAAGCGGCGTAACGGTGCGCGGCTTGCTGGAGGCCGGCGAATACGATGCCGTGCTGCGATGTGCCGAGCAGGCGGCTTCGATCCACCACGTGCCGAAGCTGCTGTGCCTGCGCGGCACGCAGCAGATCGACAATGCGGAGCTCGAAGCTGCGGCGCTGGCGGGGGCGGTCAAGCGGCGCGGCGTTTCAGCCAAGGTCGAGGCCGGTGCGGTGCCCGGTACATGGCGGGTTCGGCGCACGCAGCCGGTCACCGGGATGGTGTCGATCATCATCCCGACCTGCGCGGCGCGGGGTTATATCGAGACCTGCATCAAGACGCTGCGCGAGCGCACGGCATATCGCAACATCGAGATCGTCTGCGTCGACAACATCCCGGACAATCACGTCGCCTGGAAGATCTGGCTGCAGCAGAACGCCGATGTTGTCGTGCCGATGCCGGATGCGTTCAATTGGTCGCACTTCAACAACCGCGGCGTCGAGGCGGCGTCGGGCGAGTACCTGCTGTTCCTGAACGACGATATCGAGGTGACGCAGCCGGACTGGCTGGATGCCATGCTGGAGCATATACAGCGGCCGGATGTGGCAGTGGTCGGGCCGCAACTCCTGTATCCCGACAACAAGGTGCAGCACGCCGGCATGTTCCTCGCCACGCCGGGCGTCGCGCGCCATGCCTTTCGCTTCGCCCAATCCGACGAACCCGGCTATTTCGGACTGGCGTTGACGCAACGCAACGTGATCGCCGTGACGGGCGCCTGTATGCTGATGCGTCGCACGATGTATCTGACACTGGGTGGCTTCGAGGAAGCGCATGAAATCATCAACAACGATCTGGATTTTTGCCTGCGTGCGCACCAGGCGGGAAAACTCGTCGTGTATACACCGTATGCCTCACTGATCCACCACGAAGCGGTCAGCCGTGACCGGCTGAAGGACGTGTTCGACTTCAGCCGGTTCGAGCAGCGCTGGCGGACATTGTTCGCCTCAGGCGATCCGTATTTCAATCCGCGCCTGACGCGCCAATCGGACGATTATCGTCCCGACGAAGAACCCGTGGAGACGGTGTTCGCCGGCCATCCGCTGTTCCGCCATGACGGGATCAAGCGGATCCTGGTGGTGAAGGTCGATCACATCGGTGACTTCATCACGGCGATTCCGGCGATCCGCCGGCTGAAGCAGATCTTCCCGGCGGCCTCGATTCATGTGCTGGCCAGCCGTGCCGCGCGAGCCTTCGCCGAGATCGAGGACTGCATCGACGAATTCATCGAATTCGAATTCTTCCATGCCATTTCGGGGCTCGGTCCGAAGCAGATCAGCCGTGCGGAATACCAGGCGCTGCGCGCGCAACTGGCGCCGTATCGCTTCGATATCGCGGTTGACCTGCGCAAGCACCTCGATACGCGCGATGTGCTGCGTTACACGCCGGCACGTTTTCTTGCCGGTTACGACTATATGGGTCAGTTCCCGTTCCTCGACATTTCGCTGGAGTGGGAAGGCGACCGGCACCTGCTTCGCAAGCGCAGCCACGTCACCGACGACTTGATCAACCTGGTGGAGGCGATCGGAACGGCCGGCGCATCGGATCGTACCCGGATCGACCTGGCGCCCGGCGAGGGTGTGCCGGAATTTTTGCAACACGACGCACGTGCGCTGTTTGCCAGGCCGGTGGTCGCGGTACATCCCGGCGTCGGCAACGTGATGCGACAATGGCCGCCGGAGCATTTCGCCTCGCTGATCGATCTTTTGGTGGAGCAGAACGCAGTCAACGTGGTACTGATCGGCGGGTCGGAAGAAGCTGGCCTGGCTGAGAAAGTGCTTGGACAGGTGTCCAATCGGGACGCCGTGGTTTCGCTGGTGGGCAAGACGCCGCTGCGACAACTGCCGGCGTTGCTGCGTGCATGCGCCTTGTACGTCGGCAACAATTCCGGGCCAAAGCACATCGCCGCGGCACTCGGCGTGCCGACGATTGGCATTCATTCCGGCGTGGTGGACGCGATTGAGTGGGGGCCGATCGGCAAGCGCGCTGTGGCGGTGCGGCGGAACATGACGTGCAGCCCCTGCTACATTGCGCGGCCAGAGGATTGTCCGCGCAATTTCGCCTGCATGCGGGGCCTCGATCCGACTTTGGTGCAGGAGGTGTCGGAGATCTTTCTGGGAAGGGCGGTCGGGCGACGCATGCAGGAGGCGCTGGTCGAGCTCGAACCCCAGGTGATCGTTCCGTCGCTCGTCGATGCACAGCAGAAGGGCAAGCGGCGTCGCAAGGCGACGACATCGGCGCCGCCGGACGCGGCTGCGCCTGGCGTTGCCGCCGTTGCCGATGCCAACGACGCTCCGGCCGCGGAGGCGCCGGCGGGTGCGGTGGATCCGGCGCCAAAGGCAAGACGTCGCCGTAGCCAGTCGTCGTCTGTCCCGGTCGAGTAGCCGACGCGCGTTGCCATTGTGGCGTGCGGCCGTTATGACCTAGGTATGGATGATGATGATGCATTGATCTCGCTCGCTGCTGCGCTGGCATTGGAGGCCGGTGCTGCCATTCTTGCAGTACGCAGGCGCGGTTTTGACGTGGTGCGCAAGGAGGACCGGTCGCCGGTCACCGAAGCGGACCATGCAGCCGAGGCGATCATCGTTGCGGGCCTGCGCGCGGCCACGCCGGACGTTCCGGTGATTGCCGAGGAGGAGGTGGCGGCCGGTCGCATCACGCAGCCGGCGCCGGCGTACTGGCTGGTGGATCCGCTGGACGGCACACGCGAATTCGCCGCCGGCAACGACGAGTTCGCGGTGAATATCGGGCTGGTACGCAACGGCCGGCCGGCACTGGGCGTCGTCGGCATTCCGGCGGCCGGCGAATTGTTCGGCGGCATTGTTGGGCGCGGCGCCTGGAAGCGTGTGGGATCGCACGAGACGCCGGTCAGTGCGCGGCTGACGCCGAATGAGGGGCTGACGGTTCTTGCCAGCCGCTATCATGGCAGCAGCACGCGGCTGGATGAGTTCCTGCGCGACAAGCGTGTGGCGAAGGTCATCAATTTCGGCTCGAGCGTAAAATTCTGCCGGCTGGCGGAGGGCGTCGCGGATCTGTATCCGCGATTCGGCCGTACCATGGAGTGGGACACCTGTGCGCCACAGGCGGTGCTGGAAGCCGCCGGCGGTACGGTGCGGACGTTCGATGGCGACGATCTTGGTTATGGCAAGCCAGGCTGGGAGAACCCGCATTTCGTGTGCACCGGGCGATTGCCGTCGTGAATGTCGGGCACGCCGCCGCCCACGCCACGCCACGGTAAAGCAGTTAGCTGACCGACACCGTGCTCGACGGCGGAAATGCCAGCAGTACGTCGGTCCCCGGGGAAAATACCTGTTCGGCTGACCCGATCACGCGCAGCGCACGATCGCCGACGCGCACGTCATAGCGTACATTGGCGCCGAGAAAACTTGCCGCGCTGATCGAACCGCGCAGCACATTCGCACCATTCGTGATCGTGGCGCTCACCGGTGCGATGACGATGCTCTCGGGACGTACCGACGCGGTTGCCGCTCGTCCTGCCGTACTGCCGGTGGGAAACACGCAGGCGACTTCGCCCCCATCGTCCATGCGCAACACCCCGATGTCGCCCGCGGACACCATTGCCACCGTAACGCCGGCAAGCAGGTTCGCCGCACCGATGAAACTGGCGACGAACTCGCTCTCGGGACGGAAATAGATCGCGCGGGGTTCGCCGAACTGCACGATGCGTCCATGATCCATCACCGCCACCAGGTCGGACATGGCCAGGGCCTCGGCCTGATCATGTGTGACATAGATTGCGGTGATGCCGATCTGCTGTTGCAGCCGTCGCAGTTCGGCGCGCATTTCCTCGCGCAAAGATGCGTCCAGGTTGGAGAGCGGTTCATCCAGCAACAGAAGCTGGGGACGATGCACGATGGCGCGAGCCAGCGCGACGCGTTGCTGCTGGCCGCCGGATAGCCGGGTTGCTGGGCGGTCGCCATAGCCCGCAAGCCCCACCGTGGCGAGTGCCTGGTCAACCAGCCTGCGGATTTCCTCGCGCGGATAGCGGCGATCTTTCGCAACGCGCAGCGGGAAGGCAATGTTCTCGAACACCGTCATGTGCGGCCAGATCGCGTAGGACTGGAACACCATGCCGATGCCGCGCTGGTTCATCGGCACCGCAACCTTGCGTTCGCTGTCGTACAGCACGCGCTGGCCGAGTGTAATGGCGCCCGCATCGGGGCGTTCCAGGCCGGCGACGCAACGCAGCGTGGTGGTCTTGCCGCAGCCGCTGGGGCCCAGCAGAGTGAAGAACGTGCCGGGCGGCAATGCGAAGTCGATGTCGCGCACGCCGCCGGCGAGCGCATCGAAGCGGTTGACGTAGATCTTGCTCAGGCCGTGGACAGTCAGCATGGCAGTCAGTTCCCAAACACGTCAGTGCGGCCACGACGCATCTGCGCAAAGAACAGGCAGGCGATGATGGTCATCAACACGGTCCACACCAGGCCGAATGCTGCCAGTTCGCCGCCCTGGCCGTTCACCCACTGATCGAAGATCGACACCGCGATCACCTGCGACCCGGGGCTCGCCAGCAAGACGGCGATCGACAGCTCCTTGTTGGCGATCAGGAAGATGAAAAGCCAGCCTGCGACCAGTGCCGGTGTCAGCAGGGGCGCGACGATGCGCCGCAACGTGGTGAGCGAGGATGCACCGGCGACGCCGGCGGCTTCCTCGAGTTCGCGGTGCAGTTGCAGCACGCCGGCGTAAACGTAGCGCATGCCATACGGCATGTAGCGGATCACGTAGGCGATCGCGATGATCCACAGCGAGCCATAGATCGGCAACGGCACGCGCAGATAGACTTCCATCACCGCGACGCCAAGGCAGATTCCGGGAAACACCAGAGACAGCGTCGCAAGCTGGTCGAGCATACGTCCGCCAGGTCCGTTGCGCGCTGCGATCCAGCCGGCCAGCGCGGTGATCAGCATGATGCTGGTGGCGGCGCCGGCAGCGACCATCAGGCTGTTCAGCGCCAGATCGACGTAGCCGGGTGCATGCAGCACCGTGAGGTAGTTCTTCAGCGTCAGCGACGACAGCCCTGCCAGGCTGAAGCCGCGCAGGAACGGCAGCAGCGACATCCACAGCAAGGTGAGCAACGGCAGCACCAGCACGACGATGAAATTGACCACGATGATCGCGCCGGCGATCCAGCGACCGCGGCCAAGATCGAATGGCCGAGGCCGATAGCCTTTGCCGGTGACCGAGTGGAAGCGTTCGGCGTGTTTTGACAGTCGTCCGTAGAAATACAGCAGCACTGCGACGATTGCGACCATCACGACGGAGAAGGCGGCGGCGTAGCCGAGGTCGGGCGGCACGACGATGGTCGCTTCGTAAACGTCGGTGGTGAGCACGAAGATGCGGCCCGGCATGCCGACGAGTGCCGGCACCTCGAATGCACCGATCGCGCGAATGAACACGAACAACGCCAGTGCCAGGATGGCGGGCATCGCCAGCCGCAGCGAAATGCGCCAGAGCGTGTCGAGCACCGAGGCGCCGCTCATGCGTGCGGCTTCCTCCATGTCGGCGTTGGCGGCGCGGAACGTGGCGCCGAGCAGCAGGAACACCAGTGGCGACCACAGGAATCCCTCGATCAGGATCATTCCTGCCATCGAGTTCACGTTGAACACATTGTCCGGCGAACCGGAAAGCTGGCGATAGAGGTCGTTCAGCGGCCCGACTTTGCCGAGCAGGAACAGCCAGGCGATCACGTGCAGAATGTAGGGCGTGCCCATCGAGATGATGGTCGCGAGATATGCCAGGAGCTTCAGCGGAGCGTTGGTGCGCTCCACCAGCCACGCCAGCACGCCACCCGAGATCAGCGACAGTACCGTGCTGCCTGAGGCGAACAGCAGCGTGTTCCAGACGCTGCGCAGTGCACCCCGGTCGGTGACCAGCTTGCGGAAGTGCTCGAACGTCCATCCGGTGACATTGCCGATCGCGTCCGTGGTGGTGACGCTGTCCTGGATCAGGATCCACAGTGGCGGCAGCATCAGCACTGCGAGCACCACGCCGACCACCGCGGCGATCACCCGGCGCGGATCCTGGCGCAGATAATCCAGCCATGCCGCACGCGACGGTGCTGACCGGTCGGCGAGACCGGATGCGCTCACCGGAACAGTTCCTTGTAGGTCGCGGTCCATTTCGGCGTGTCGTCGCGCGCCATGTCCGGGGTGACGACATTCACCTTGAAGTGGCCGGCGTCGGGCTTGTTCTCGGGTACCTTCGCCGGCACGGCCGGACTGGCCGGGATATAATCATTATCGGCCATTACTTTCTGGCCTTCGTCCGACAGCATGAACTCGACGAACAGCCGTGCGGCGTTGGGATGCGGCGAGCCCTTCACGATGCTGATCAGGCTCATCGATTGCAGCAGCGGCTCCATCCGGATCCACTGCACCGGTGCGCCCTGATTCATGCTGATGGTGGCATGATAGTTCAGGATCATCACGGCCAGCGGGTATTCCCCGGAGACGACCTTGTCGAGCACGACGCGTTGCGCCGCTGGGATCGTCACCGGCTCCTGTGCGGCAAACCTTCGCAGGTAGTCCATGCCCCTGTCCGTCCCCATGGTGGTGAGGATGTTATGGACGAAGCCTGGCGGACCACCTGGAGTCAGGTCGTAGGTCCAGGCGATCTTGCCTTTCCATTTCGGATCGAGCAGGTCTTCGTAGGTCTTTGGCGCGTCCGCGGCTGTCACCACGTTGGTATTGTACGCGGACGTCCAGTAGAACAGGTTCAGCGCAGTCCAGCGGCCTTTAGGGTCTTTCAGCTCCGCCGGGTAGGCAGCAGCGGATTGTGGCTGGTATTCGGCGACGAGGTTTGCCTCCTCGAGCAGGAAGACGGTGTTGGAGCCGTCGAACAGATCGGCCTGCACGCGGCGGGCACGCGCCTCGTTGCGGATTTTCAGCGCAACGTCCGAACTCGTCGCGCGTGAGTATTGCACCTTGATGCCGGGATACTTCGCCTCGAACGCCTCGGTCATCGGCCGCACGATCTGGTTGACGATCAGCGTGCTGTACCAGACCACCTGGCCTTCCTTCTGTGCGCCGGCGACCAGCGCGGGATCGGCATCGGCGGCGCAGGCGGCGCGCGCCAACAGCAGCGCGGCGCACAGCAACAGCACTCTCATCGGAACACCTCGTGGAAGATCGCGCGCCATTTCGGCAAGTCGTCGTGCACCATCTGGGGCGGTATCAGATCGACCTGGAAGTGCCCCGCATCGGGCTTCAATTCGGCGATCCGTGCCGGCACCAGCGGATCGGCCGGCAGATAGTCGTTATCGGCCATGACCTTCTGGCCATCCGTCGACAGGATGAATTCCTCCAGCACACGTGCGGCATTGGGATGCGGCGCGTCCCTCAGGATGCCGATCATGCTTTGCAACCCGACCAGCGGTTCGAGTTTCAACCACTGTATCGGCGCACCCTTGCCGGCGCTGATCGCGGCGTGATGATTGTACATCATCACGCCCATCTTGTATTCGCCGCTGATCACCTGGTCGAGCACGGCGCGCGGTGACGCCGCCACGAACACCGGCTCCTGCGCGGCGAACCTGCGCAGGTAGTCCATGCCCTTTTCCTCACCCATGACAGTGAGGATGTTATGGATGAAACCGGGTGGCCCCTGCGGCGCGAGTTCGCTGGTCCACGCTATCTGGCCCTTCCAGCGCGGGTCGAGCAGATCCGCAAAGTTCCGCGGCATGTCGTCCGACTTCACTTGGTTGGTGTTGCAGGCGACGGTCAGGAAATACAGGTTGGTGGCGGTCCAGTAGCCGTTCGGGTCCTTCAGTTCTGCCGGATAATGCTCGGCCGCACGTGGCGGGTAGGCCGCGACCAGCTTGGCGTCCAACAACGGAAATATCGCATTGGTGGCATCGAACACGTCGGCCTGGATGCGATGCGCGCGACCCTCGTTGAGGACCTTCACTGCGGTCTCGGTATCGCTGGCGCGCGAATAGTGCACGTCGATGCCGGGATACTTCTTCGCGAACGCCTCCGCCATCGGGCGGACGATCTGGTTGACGATCAGGCCGGTGTACCAGACGACCTGACCTTCCTGGCGCGCTGCGGCCAGCAGGGTCGGATCGATATCGGCACGTGCCGCTTGCGCCCACAGCAACAGTGCCGCGGCACACAGGATGCTTCGGGGCCGCACGGTTTCCTCCCCTGGTTCGGCCTTTGGTCGTTGATTGTGCGCCAGAAGAACCGATGCGCGCTACTGCCCCTGCGCCAGCCGGCGCTCCATGCTGCGTCCGTACGCCGACATCGCGTAGCAGCACACGAAGAACACCATGGCGGAGAACACGTAACCCTCCTTGGCAAATCCCAGCCAGGCCGGGTCCTTCAGTGCCTGCTCCACCGCTCCCAGCAGATCGAACAAGCCGATGATCGTCACCAGCGTGGTGTCCTTGAACAGGTCGACCACGGTGTTGATGATCCCGGGCAGCACGATGCGCAGCGCCTGTGGCAGCACGATGAAGGCCTGCGTGTGCGGCCATCGTAAGCCCAGCGACGCTGCGGCCTCCTCCTGGCCCGTATCGACGCCTTGCAGGCCGCCGCGCACCACTTCGGCCATGTAGGCAGCATTGAACAGGATCAATGCGACCATCGCGCGCAGCAGCCGGTCAACGGACACGCCCTCGGGCAGGAACAGCGGCAGCAGCACGGCCGACATGAACAGCACGGTGAGCAGCGGTACGCCGCGCCACAACTCGATATAGCAGACGGACAGCGTGCGAACCACCGGCAACTGCGAACGCCGGCCAAGCGCGAGCAGGATGCCCAGCGGCAACGATCCTGCGACGGTGACGAACGAAATGAGGACATCGAGCATCAATCCGCCCCAGAGATTGGTCTCGACGTAATCCAGCCCGAGGAAGCCGCCGGACAGCAGCCAGAACGCCAGTGCGGGAAATGCGGTGAACAGCAGGAACACGAACAGCATGCGATGTCGGGTCTGTTCGCGCAGCACCGGGACGCAGAACGCCGCCAGCGCTGCAAATGCCAGGTCGACGCGCCAGTATTCGTTCGACGGGTACAGTCCGTAGAAGAACAACGGCAGGCGCATGCGGATGAAAGTCCAGCATGCGCCATCGCCGGAGCATGCTGCCTTGGTGACGCCGGAAATTGTCGCGTTGGTCACCGCCCAGCGGAACAGAGGCGGCACGATCAGCATGGCGAGCGCCAGCACCACCAGCGAGAGCAGCGTGTTGAACAGTGAACCGAACAGGTTGCGCTTCAACCAATCCAGTGCGCGTGCGCCGGGAGTGCCAGGCGCCAAGCTGCGCTGCACCGGCAGGCGCTGTTCGGCTGTCGCATCGCTCATCGACGCACCAGCGCGACGCGATGGTTGTACCAGTTCATCAAGGCCGAGGTGGCCAGGTTGATGGACAGGAAGATCGCCATCAGTATCACCATCGTCTCGGTCTCGCGTGCGGTCTGCTGCAGCACGGTGCCGGCGAAGATCTGGAACAGCTCGGGATACGCCACCGCGGCGCCGAGTGAACTGGATTTGATGATGTTGAGGTACTGGCTGGTGATCGGCGGGATCATCACCCGCAGCGCCTGCGGCAAGACGACTTTCGACAGCACCTTGCGCGGCTTCAGTCCAAGGCTGAGTGCTGCCTCACGCTGGCCCTTGTGCACCGACAGGATCGCGGCGCGGACGATCTCGGCGATGAAGGCGGCGCCGTAGATGCTCAGCCCGGCCCAAAGTGCGACCAGTTCCGGTACCACCTGGACGCCGCCGGCGATGTTGAAGCCGTGCAGCTCCGGCCAATCCATATGGCCCACGCCGGCAGCGAACAGCACGATCGCAGCGGGCAGCAGCAGCAGTGACTTCGGGCCCAGCGGGAAGTCACGCAACGGCAGCCGCCAGACGAACGGCGTGGCAAGCAGCAGCAAGAGTGCCAGCGGCCACAGCGTGTTGGCCAGATCGTTGCCGACGAAACTGGGCAGATAGAAGCCACGTACGTTGAGCAGCACTCCGCCAGGCAGCGGGATGCTCTGGCGCGGACCGGGCAGCGTCTGCAAAACCGCCACGTACCAGAAGATGATCTGCACCAGTTGCGGCGTATTGCGCACCAGTTCGATGAAACCCAGTGCGATGTTGCGCACCAGCCAGTTGGCGGACAGCCGCATCACGCCGACGAGCAGTCCGAGCAACGTGGCCGCAACGATGCTCATCGCCGACACCAGCAGCGTGTTCAGCACGCAGACCAGCAGGGCCCGGGCGTAGGTATCCCCGACGTTCCAGGTGATCAGCCGGAACGGGATGTCGAAGTTGGTGTCCTCAGCCAGGAACCCGAAGCCGAACCCGGTGTGCCGCCGCGACATGTTCGCGGCAGCCTGGGAGCCAAGGTACCAGGCGACCGCTACCAGCGCAGCGAGCAGCAGCCATTGCGCCGCCCGGGCGCGCGGAGACGGTCGCCTGACCACGTCAGTCGATCAGTGCCAGGTGGGCATCGTTTGCAGGCCGCCCTTCGAGTACAGATTGTTCATGCCGCGCGGCAGTCCGAGACCCCCCTTGTCGCCGAACGTCGCGTCATACACATCGCCATAGCTGCCGATGTCCCTGGCAATGCGATAGGCCCACTCGTTGTCGATGCCGAGCAGCTTGCCGAAGTCGCCTTCCAGGCCGAGGAAGCGGCGTGTCTCGGGATCCTTGGTTTGCTTCATCTGCTCCAGGTTGTCTTTGGTGATGCCCAGGACTTCGGTTTCCAGCATCGCGTAGTGCACCCACTTCACCAGGCGCGTCCAGCCTTCGTCGCCCTGCCGCGTGAACGAACCCAGCGGCTGCAGGCCGCCGATCGTTTCCGGCAGGAAGATCCAGTCGTTCGGCTGCTTCATGGTGGAACGCGCCGCGGCGACCGATCCGCCGTCGTCGGTGTAGCCGTCGCACCGCCCGGCGTCGGCGGCGGCGAATGCCTCCTCGGATTTGTCGAACAGCAGCGTGTTGATCTTGATGTTGTTCGCCCGATTGTAGTCGGCGATGTTGGTCTCCAGCGTGGTGCCGGTCAGCAGGCAGATGGTGGCGCCGTTCAGGTCCTTGGTGTGGGCGACGCCGAGGCTCTTCTTCACCATGAATGTCTGGCCGGTGAAGAAGTTGACCGCCGGTTCATCCAGTCCGAGCTGGGTGTTGCGAATGAAAGTGTGCTCGGAATCGCGGATCAGCACGTCGATCTCGCCGGATTGCAGCACGCTGAAGCGGACCTTCGACGTGGTGCCGATGTACTTCACCTTGTCCGGTGAGCCCAGCAGGGCATCGGCGATGGCGCGACAATAGGCGATGTCGAGGCCTTGCCACGCGCCCTTGGAATCCTGGAAGGCGTAGCCGGGGATGCCGGTATCGACCCCGCAGACGAGTTGGCCGCGCTTCTTGATCGCGTCCATGGTGGGGCTCTTGACCTCGGTCTGGGCGGTTGCGGTGCCGGCGAGGGCCAGCAGGCAGGCCAGGGCGACACAGCAAGCGACGGCGCCGACGCGAAAGCGTAACATTATCCCCTCCTTGTTCGTTGATTTCGATCGGCCGTGAGCTTAGGCCGATTCCGCAATTGCGAAATAGCCCCTGCTGACGCTCGCCGGTTTCGCGGCTAAAGAGGTAAGATCGCCGCGATGCCACCAGGGGACGCCAGCATGACCATCGAATTCATCGGCATGATCCATCATCGGCATGCTTCCGAGATCCACCCGCCCGGCCCGGCGATACTGGACCGTGGCTATATCCGCGACTTCGCGCAGGCGGCGGAGGCGGCGAGCTTCGACCGCGTGCTGGTGGGATATTTCTCGGATGGGCCCGATGGCTTCCTGCTGGCAGCTGCGGCAGCCGCGCACACCGAGCGACTGGGATACCTGATCGCGCACCGGCCGGGATTCGTCGCACCCACCCTGGCGGCGCGAAAATTCGCGACGCTGGATCAGATCACCGGCGGCCGGGCGGCGATCCACGTCATTTCCGGTGGCGACGATGTGGATCAATTGCGCGATGGCGACACGCTGCCGAAGGACGAGAGGTACGCACGTACGGACGAGTACGTGGATATCCTGAAGCGCATCTGGACAGAGACCGGTCCGGTGGACCATGCGGGGAAATACTACCGGTTCGTCGGCGCTTCGACGGCGATGCGATGCGTGCAGCAGCCGCGCATTCCGATCTATTTCGGCGGCGCCTCGGATGCGGCGATCGCGGTTGCCGGCAAGCATGCCGATGTTTACGCGCTGTGGGGCGAGACCCACGAGCAGGTGCGCGAAATCACCACGCGGGTGCGCGCGGCGGCGGCACAGCATGGGCGCGAGGTTCGGTTCAGCCTGTCGTTGCGGCCGATCCTGGCGCCCACCGAAGATGCGGCCTGGGCCCGCGCCGAGCAGATCAAGCAACGCATTGCCGAACTGCGCGCGAAGGCCGGGCTGGGATCGCGCGAGCCGCCGAACGAGGGTTCGCGCCGGTTGCTGGCGGCCGCTGCGCAGGGCGAACGCCTGGACAAGCGGCTGTGGACCGGTGCGGCGCTGCTCACCGGTGCGCGCGGCAACACCACCAGCCTGGTCGGCACGCCGCTCCAGGTGGCGGAGGCATTGTGCGATTACTACGACCTCGGCGTCACGACGTTCCTGATCCGCGGCTTCGACCCGCTGGATGATGCGATCGAGTACGGGCGCAGCCTGCTGCCGCTGACCCGCCAGTTGATTGCCGACCGCGCGCGGATCGCGGCGGAATAGCGCGATGCCGTTGCTGGGCAAGGCGGTGCGCCACGAATGGCCGCTGGACTGGGATTTCCTGAGCGTCAATCACGGCTCATTCGGTGCGGCGCCGCGCGTGGTGCTGGCAGCGCAGCAGGACTGGCAGCGGCGGCTCGAAGCTCAGCCGGGCCGGTTCATGCGCGCGGTGCTGCCGGATGCGCTGCGTCATGCCGCGGATCGGCTGGGCGCGTTCATCGGCGCCGACGGCCAGGATATCGCGTTCGTCGAGAATGCCACGACCGGTTGCAACGCCGTGCTGCGCTCGCTGCGGTTGCAGCCGGAGGACGAGATCGTTGTGCTGACGCACGGCTACGGGGCCGTGCTCAACACAGTGCGCCATGTCTGCGAGCGGGCCGGAGCGCGGATGGTGGAGGCGGCGGTGCCATTTCCGCAGCCGCAGGCCGATGCCGTCGTTGCCAACATTGCCGGCGCGCTGTCGTCGCGAACCCGGCTCGCGGTGGTGGATCACATCACCTCCGGCAGCGCGTTGGTCCTCCCATTGCAGCGCATCGTGGCGGTCTGCCGCGATGCCGGCGTGCCGGTGCTGGTGGATGGTGCGCACGGGCCGGCCCAGGTTGCGCTCGACATGCGCGCCATCGGCGCCGACTGGTATACCGGAAACTGCCACAAATGGCTGTGCGCACCGAAGGGTTCGGCGTTTCTCTACGCAGCCTCCGATCGCCAGCACGATCTGCATCCGGTGACGATTTCGCACGGCTGGGGCAAGAGCTATCTCGAGGAATTCGATTGGACCGGAACGCGCGATCCCAGCGCGTATCTGGCGACCGGCGTGGCCATCGACTTTCATGTGCGGCTCGGTGGCGAGGCGTTGATGGCACGCAACATCGCACTGGCAGCGGAAGCGACGTCGCTGCTGGCGCGCAGGCTGAATACCGAACCGGGCGCCACCGGTGCGATGGCCGGTTCCATGGGCATGGTCCGACTGCCGCTCAGCGGCCCTGCCTCGCCGGAACGTTCAATGGCGTTGCGCGCCCGGTTGCTGGCGGCGGGTACCGATGCGCCGACGCATGTCCAGGCGGGCGCAATCTGGCTGCGACTATCGGCCGCCGCCTATAACGACATCGAGGACTACGAGCGCCTTGCGGAAATCGTCGCGCGCGTGGTGCGGGATTTGGCCTGACGTTTGCGCGGCGCCGCCAGCGTGGCGAGCGAACAATTCTCTAATACCTCCGCGACCGCGTCACGCGCCTCCCGCATCAGATGCTGCAATCGGCACGACTCGATGTCCACGCAGTCCGTGCATGGGCGGAAACGCGTGACGCTGGCACAGGGCGTCAGCGCCAACGGACCGTCGAAGATGCGGATGATATCGGCGACCGAAATCTTTGACGGATCGTGCGCCAGGCGGTGACCGCCATGTGACCCGCGCCGACTCTCGACGATGCCGTGGTCGCGCAACTGCACCAGGATTGCTTTGAGGAACTTGCGCGGAATGCGCTCCTGTTCGGCGACCTCGGGGGTCTGGACCCAGTCTCCGTGGCCGCTCGCGCGGCGAGCATGGTCGCGGCGCAGACGGCGTATTTTGCCTTGCTCGACAGCATCGGTCCCTCGTGCACCGGCGCCGGATTCAGTGGCACATTGGTTGCGTTGAACCTGCTGAGGCAGGCACCGGCCGGCACGCACATCAGCCTGATCGAGCGCGGCTGCGCCTTTGGTCCTGGCCTGGCCTACTCGACTGCCAATTCCTCCCTTCAGCTGAATGTGCCGGCAGGACGCATGAGCGCATTCGAGGATGCCCCACGCGGTTTCCTGGTTTGGCTTCAACGCCGGGCAAAGGTGGTGGTCGACGAGGGTGCCTTCGTGCCTCGCCAGCTATACGGTGCCTATCTGCAGCATCTGCTCGACACAGCATTGCAGCAGCGGACAGCCGGGGCGCTTGAACTGGTGCGCGACAACGTCGAAGCGGTCGCGCGCAACGGCAGCAGGCTGCGGCTCACGCTGGGTTCCGGTCGCACGCTTGTTGCGGATATCGCAGTCCTGCCCATGGGAAATACCCAACCCGAGCCACCCACGCTAGAGCAGCCAGCCCTGTACGATTCGTCGTGCTGGCGTCCGGATCCGTGGGCCGCGGATGCGTTCAGCGATCTTGATCCGAACTCGGCGGTCATGCTGATCGGCAGCGGGTTGACCATGGTGGATGCGGTCATCTCGTTACTTGACCGAGGTCATGTCGGGCCAATTCATGCAATCTCGCGGCGTGGCCTGTTGCTGCGCCACCTGCCGATCGGATCGATGCGGCGCGCGCCAGCGGGCAGTTGTGCATCACGGCGGGGCGGATCGTGGGCGGCTCTGCCAGGGGCGATCCAGTCGCCGTGAACTATCGTCCGCGCGGCAAGGACGCGAGCGCCATGCTACATGCATCGCCCCGACGCATTGCGGCTGGGATTGGATGTTGCCGCATCAGGTGCGGTGCGCAGCCGGAATGGTGCGATTTCGCCGCATTTGTTCGCGGTCGGGCCGCTCACGCGGGGAGCATTCTGGGAAATCTCCGCGGTGCCCGATATCCGCAAGCAATGCGCCGCACTGGCATCGCATGTGGCGGGCCTGTTGCGCGTGCGGGGCGCAGCGTCGTGGGATTCGTTGCTCTATGCCTGACCGGCACGGATGCAGGCGACGCCATCGGCCAGTGCTGGAACCGTCAGCGCGCATTCGGGAATCGCGATCGGACAACGCGTGCGAAACACGCAGCCCGATGGCGGATTCGCCGGGCTCGGCGGATCGCCGGCCAGCAGGATACGAGTGCGTCGTTGTGCCGGATCGAGCGTCGGCACCGCCGAGAGCAGCGCCTTGGTGTAGGGATGCCGCGGCGCATTGAATACGCTCGCCACCGAGCCGGTCTCCATCACACGGCCGAGATACATCACGATCACCCGTTCGCACAGGCTGCGCACCACGGCGAGGTCGTGGCTGATGAACAGCAGCGCCAGGCCAAGGCGTGTTCGCAGATCGGCCAGCAGGTCGAGCACCTGCGCCTGCACCGATACGTCCAAGGCGGAGACCGGTTCGTCGGCAACCAGGAATTCGGGAGCCGTCGCCAGTGCCCGCGCAATGCCGATGCGCTGCCTCTGGCCGCCCGAGAACTGGTGCGGGTAACGGTCGGCATGTCCTGCCGGCAGGCCGACCTGCACCAGCAACTGTTCGACCCGCGCGTGCCGCTCCGTCGGCGGCACGATGCTGTGGATCGCCAATCCGTCGGCGATCTGGCCGCCGACCGGGCGGCGCGGATCCAGGCTGGAGTTCGGATCCTGGAACACGATCTGCATGCGCCGGCGAAGCTGTCGGCGCTGTTCCACACCGGCAGCGGCGAGATCGATGCCATCGAAGCTGACGCTTCCCGTGGTCGGAGCCAGCAAGCCCAACAGCATGCGGCCGAGAGTCGATTTTCCCGAGCCACTCTCGCCGACCAATGCCACCGTCTCACCACGATGGATCGCCAGCGACACGTCGGTCACGGCCTGCACCGGAGGTGCGCGCCTGATCTTCAGGCCCGGTCCGAGGACCAGGTCGCGCACCGCGAAGTTACGACCGAGCGACCGGGCTGCGACCAGTGCGGTCATGCCAGTTCCCGCCAGCGCAGGCAGCGCGTTGCGCGACCAGGTGCGACCTCGGTCAATGTGGGATGCTGCGCGTCGCAAACCTCCTGGCGTCGTGTGCAGCGCGGCGCGAAGGCACAGCCTGATGGCATCGCATGCGGCAGCGGCACCGTGCCGGGAATGCCAATCGGCAATGTGCCGTCATCCTGCGGCGCGCTCTGCAGCAGCGCAGCGGTGTAAGGATGCAGCGGTGCAGCGAAGATCTCGCGCACCGGTCCCTGCTCGACAATCTCGCCTGCGTACATCACCAGCACACGGTCGGCGATCTCGGCTACCACCGGCAGGCTGTGGGTGATGAAGACCAGGCCCATGCCGAGTTCGCGGCGCAGATCGGCCAGCAGGTCGAGCACCTGTGCCTGGATCGTGACATCGAGCGCCGTGGTCGGTTCGTCGGCGATCAGCAGGCGTGGATCGTTGGCGATCGCCATGGCGATCATGGTCCGCTGCCGCATGCCGCCGGACAGCTCGTGCGGATAGGCGCCGACACGGCGTTCCGGATCCGGCATGCCGACGCGCTGCAGCAGCGCGACCACTTCCTCCCTGGCCTCGTGGTGCGGCACGTCGAAATGGGCGCGCATTGCTTCGATGATCTGCCGGCCGATGCGATGCACTGGATTGAGGCTGGATAGCGGATCCTGGAAGACCATCGCCATGGCCCCGCCACGCACTCTCCGCAACGCCACCTCATCGTCGCGCAGCAGATTGTGGCCTTGGAACCAGGCCATGCCCTGATGCACGTACGCTGCCGACGGCAACAGGCCGAGCAGTGCCAGCCCTGTCAGGGTTTTTCCCGATCCGCTCTCGCCGACGATGGCCAGTGTTTCGCCGGCGCGCACGGTGAACGATACGTCGCGCACCGGGTGGATAACGCCGAGAGGCGTGTCGATCGCGACGCCGAGATTGCGCACATCGAGCACAGCCGTGCCGGTCGGCGCGCGGCCAAGCGGCAACGCCGGCAGGATGCGCCGCCGCACACGGCCGGGCACGGTATGCGGATCGACGGCGTCGCGCAGGGCATCGCACAGCGCGTTCATCGCCAATATCGTCAGGCTGAGCGCGGCGCACGGCCACAGCAGCAGCAGCGGTGCCTGCACCATGGTGGCGCGTGCGGCGCCGATCATCAGGCCCCACGAAGGCGCCGGCGGCACGACGCCGAGGCCGAGGAATGACAGGCCGGATTCCAGCACCACGGCCGATGCCGCGGCGAGGCTGAACTGCACCAGGACCGGTCCGGCGACGTTGGGCAAGACCGTGCGCAGCATGATGCGGATCGGTCCGGCGCCCAATGCGCGCACCGCCTCCACGTAGTCCTGCGAGCGGACCGACAACACTCCGGCGTAAGCCACGCGCACGAAGCCCGGCAGGTAGAGCACCGCGAGCACCGGGATCAGCGTTCGCGCGCCTGGGCCAAGCAATGTCACGATGAGAAGCGCCAGCAACAGTGGCGGGAAGCACAGCACCACGTCCATGCTGCGCACGGCGATGAACTCCACGACACCGCGCATGAAGCCGCCGACCAGACCGAGCGCAACACCGAAGATGCAGGCGACCAGCGCCGATGCAGCTGCCACGGCCAGCGAAGTACGCGCCCCCCACAACAGGCGCGAGAGCACGTCGCGGCCATATTCGTCCTGGCCCAGCGGATGCACCATGGAAGGCGCGGACAGATGATGGGCGACATCCATGTGCACCGGGTCCGGCAGCGGCAGCAGCGGCACCAGGAACGCGATCAGCGCAATGGCGGCGACAGCGATGACGGGGCCGAGGCGGACTCGCCTCATGCGGTGCGCACGCGGGGATCGAGCACAGCATAGAGCAGATCGACCACCAGGTTCAGTGCGACGAACAGCACCGAGATGACCAGTACCACGCCTTCAACCTCGGGATAGTCGCGCGCGTTGACCGCTTCCACCAGCAGGCCCGACAGGCCGGGATAATTGAACACGTATTCCACCAGCACCGTGCCGCCGAGCAGCGTGCCGAGGTGCAGCGCGAGTACCGTCACGACCGGCATCAGCGCGTTGCGCAGCACGTGGTGCAGCAGGATGCGAGCCTGTCCCAGCCCTTTGGCGCGCGCGGCTCGCACGAAATCGCGTTGTGATACGTCGAGCACCGATGCGCGGGTCATGCGAAACACCGTGGCGGCGAGGCCAAGGCCGATGGTGATTGCCGGCATTGCCAGCAATGCAAGATGTTGCAGGGGGTCGCGTGCGAGCGGAACGTAGCCGCCTGCCGGAACCCACCGCAGGGTCTGCGCGAATACCAGTACCATCAGGGTGCCGACGACGAACACCGGCACGGCGAGCGCGAGCGCCGACAGGTAGGTGCCGATACGATCAAGCGCGCTATCGCGCCGGATTGCCGCGAACAGTCCGCCGGGGATGCCGAGAAGTACGGCGAAGACGGCGGCCACTCCGATCAGTTCGAGCGTGCGCGGCAGGCGGCGAGCGATCTCGCCGGCGACGGGGCTGCCATCCTGCAACGATTGCCCCAGGTCGCCGCTCAGCAGATGGCGGAAGTTGTCGATGTACTGGGTCAGAACTGGGCGATCGAGCCCCAGCTGCTCATGCAGTTCGGCCACGGTGGCAGGATCGGGTGCGACACCGCCCTGCGACAAAAGCAGTTCTGCCGGATCGCCTGGCACCAGGCGGATAGCCAGGAACACGATGGACGCGACGGCCCAGACCAGCAGGATGGCAACGCCGATACGCCGCGCAATCCAGAGCATCAGGTGATACCGGCGCTGGCAGGAGATTTCCGCTGCATCGCGTGCGCTCAGCCGGTAGTGGTCTCTTCCAGCGTGGTGCCGGAGTAGAAGGTCAGCGCGCCGGGAAGGTTATGGAAGCCGGTCACCTGTTTGCTCATCGCGTAGCCTTGTGCGCGGAAGCACAGGCCGACGATTGGTGCCTGATCCAGGAATACCTGCTGCAATTCGGTGTAGATCGCGTGTCGCCTGGCATCATCGAATTCCGCGCGTCCTGCCGCCAGCAATTCGTCGATCTTGGGGATATCGAGCCCGAAGCTGCGGACGTACGAGACGGCCAGATTGCCGGCAAGGAATGACGTCAGCCCATCCGGATCGTTGTACTCCGACGCACTGCCCATCACCGCCATCTCGTACTGCCCGCGATTGCCGAGCGTGACGCGCGTCGCCCAGTCGGGAAGCACGAGTTCAGCCTGGATGCCGATCTCGGCCAGATGCTGCTGCACCACCGCGGCGGTGTCCTTGTGCATGCCGTACTGCGCGGTGGACAGCAGCTTGCACGAGAAGCCGCTGCCAACGCCTGCTGCGGCCAGCAGCGACTTCGCCTTCGCCGGGTCGTATGTCCAGCCGCGCGCCAGCTTGGCGTCGTAGAAGGCGGTACCCTCGGTGAGCGGCAGTCCCTCGATCGGCGAACCGCGGCCGAAGAATGCCGCCTTGATGATCTCCTCGCGACGGATCGCGTGCGCAACCGCCTGGCGCACCCGTGCATCGTCGAACGGCTTCACCTTGCCGTTGAATGTCAGGTACATGAACGGACCTGGCGTGGATTGCAACGACAGCTTCGGGTCGGCCTCGATACTCGGCATCGACTGCCACGGCACGTACTCGATCAGGTCGACATCACCGGCCTGGAGTGCGGCGACGCGCAAATTCTCGTCGGCATAGGCGACCATGCGCAGCGTCTTCAATTTCGGCAGGCCGGGGCGGTAGAATTTGTCGAATGCCTGGAAATCCAGCGCCACGCCGCGCTCTTCGCTGGTCATGACAAACGGGCCTGCGCCAACGCCGAGTGGATTGTCCTTGGTCGAATCCTTTGCCACGACCGGCAGGAAATAGCTCGCCAGCAGGTAGGGCAGGGTTGCCATCGGCTCCTTGGTGACAAGGCGCACGATTTTCGCATCCGGCGTATCCACCCGGGCGATGCGCTGCATTTCCGCGCGCAGATAGGCGGTGGATTTTTCTGCGGCAACCTGCTCGACGGTCCATGCCACATCGGCCGAGGTGACAGGTGCGCCGTTGTGGAACACCGCGTCGCGCAGATGCAGCACCCAGGCGCCGTCCTCGGCATGCTCCCACTTCTCCGCGAGTTCGCCGCGCAGCGTGCCATCCGGCCCGTAGCCGAGCAGGCCGCGATGGAACATCAGCTTGGCGGTCGCGGCAGCAGTGCCGGCATTGGCCCAGGGAAGCATTGTCGGCGGATAGGATGACAGGCCGAATACCAGACGGCCCGGCGTCGTGGCTGCGCGCGCGGAATTGCGCAGGAACGGCAGAGAAGCGCCGGCGATCAAGGCGGAGCGGCGGGTAAGCTTCATGTCGGGCACTCCTGATGTCGTGGGCAACCACAGGGAGGGGCTCGTGCCGTCAGCCATACACCTGGCGCGCGGTATCCGCATCCAGGCGCCCTTCCTCGAGGTCGCGCCGTACCGCAGTTCGGTCCCGCTGCTCCGGTGGTCCGTATCCGCCGGACCCTCCGGTCACCACTTCGATGATCCCGCCCGGCCGCAATGCGCCCGATCCGTGATCGAATGGCATTGCGCCACCCTTCAGCACCACGTCGGCCATGCCGCCGGGCTGGCCGCCGAACAGACCCCATGGCGGCGACAACAGGCGCGCTCCATCTACCCGCACGCGACAATCCGCCTCGGCGCGGTACACGCGGCGTAGCCCCATGCCGCCGCGCTGCCTGCCAGGACCACCCGAGCCGTCGACCAGCTCATAGCGCAACAGCGTCAGCGGGTACTCGATTTCCAGCGCTTCTACAGGCAGGTTCGAGGTGTTGGTCATATGCACGTGCACGCCATCCAGTCCATCCTTGGTCGCGCGTGCGCCGGAGCCGCCACCAATCGTCTCCAGGTACACCCAGATCGAATTGTCGCGCGGCTGGTGGCCCACGAACGTGATCGAGAAGCAAGCCCCATTGCACGCGGCGATCACCCGCTCCGGTGCGGCTTCGGCGAGCGCGCCGTGGATCAGATCGACGATGCGCTGGCACGGTCCGAGGCGGCCGTTCACCGCGGCGGGATGCACGCAGTTGACTATGGTGCCTTCGGGCGCCGTGACGTGCAGCGGGCGCGCCAGCCCGGCATTCGGCAATATTGTCGGATCCACCACCGTCTTCACCGCGTAGTACACCGTGGAGAGCAGCGCGGTGTAGGTCATGTTGAGTCCGGCCCGCACCTGCGGCGGCGCGTCGAAATGCAGCTGCATCTCGTCGCCTTGCACGGTGATCTCGCACGACATGGCAAGTTCGCCGTCGATCTCCGGACAGTCGTAGCGATCACTGAAGCGGTAGGTGCCGTCGGGAATTGCCGCGATGCCGGCGCGCATCTTGCGCTCGGCGTAGTCCTGCAGCGCGTCGCCGGCGGCGAGCACCGTCTCGCGGCCATACTTCGCGCACAGTGCCTGCATGCGCTGCACGCCGAGGCGGTTGGCTGCCATCTGCGCGCGCAGGTCGGACAGGCGTTCGCGCGGCACCTGGCAGTTCAGCAGGATCAGTTCCTGCACGTCGCGCTGCAACTCGCCCGCGCGATACAGCCGGATCGGCGGGATGCGCAGTCCTTCCTGATAGATATGCGCATGACCGCGATCGGCGAAGTCGGCGTGGTGCGCCAGGTTCACCGCCCAGGCGATGATGCGGTCGTCGACGAAGATCGGTTCGGCAAGCACGATGTCGGGGAGATGCGTACCGCCCCCCTCGTAGGCATCGTTGCCGCAGAAAACGTCACCGGGACGCATCTGCTCCATCGGGTGGCGCTTCAGGATGTGCGGAATCAGGCCGATGAAGCTGCCAAGATGCATCGGGATATGTTCGGCCTGGCACAGCGTGTTGCCGCCGACGTCGAACAGCGCGGTGGAACAGTCGCGGCGTTCCTTGATGTTGGTGGAGTAGGAGGCGCGGATCAGCGCCTCGCCCATTTCCTCGGTGATGGATGACAGGGCACTGCCGATCACTTCGACGGTGATCGGATCGACGGCGATGGTGGCGTGTGGGTGCGGGGCGGCGTCGTTCATCGGAGGTCGTCCAGCGTGGCGGGCGAAAGGCGTGCCGCTGGCCGCAGTCTCCCCCTCCCGAAAGGGGTGGGGGAGGATGATTTGCCGGCACCAGTGATCATCCCGCCTCCAGAACCAGATTCAAATGCGGCTCGACCCTTGCTACCAACCCCGGCAGCACCACCGTCGTCGCGTCCATCTGCTCGACGATCGCCGGGCCGGCGATGCAATTACCGGACCGCAGCCGATCCCGGTCGTACACCGGGGACGACACGAAGCCACCCGCCTCCGGCAGCCAGACATCACGGTGCGCCAGGATGGCGGCGGATGCGTCGGCTCCGGCGTCGGCGTGCGGTTCGAACGACGCCTTCGGCACCGTCCCCGCCGCCTCGACGCGGAAGGTGACCAGCTGCACCGGTTCGTCCTCGGCCACGAAGCCATACATCCGCTGATGCGCGGCCGCGAAGCCCTCGGCCAACGCATCCAGGCTTGCCGACCCGATCTCACCCTCCGGCAGCGGCACCGCCAATTCATAATTCTGCCCGGCATAGCGCATGTCCACCGTGCGCGTGATGCGGCGCGCGGCCGGCGCGATGGCTTCCTCGGCGAACCACGCTTCCGCCTGCCCGCGCAAGGTGCGGAACGCATCGGCGATGTCGGGCAGCGCGGCCGTTGACAGAGTGTGCAGCCGCGTCGTGGCGAAGTCGGCTCGCAGGTCGGTCAACAGCAGGCCCATGGCGCACAGGATGCCGGGATTGCGCGGCACCAGGATGCGACCGATCTCCAGTTCCTTCGCCAGCCGCGCGGCGTGCAGTGGCCCTGCGCCGCCGAACGCCACCAGCGTGTAGTCGCGCGGATCGTGGCCGCGCTGCACGCTGATCACGCGAATTGCGCGCGCCATGTTGGCAGTGACGACAGAAATGATGCCCTGCGCAGTCGCCATCGCATCCATGCCAAGCGATGCGGCCAACCGCTCGATCGCGGCACGCGCCAGATCCTGCCGCACCGCCATGCGGCCACCGAGAAGATGCATCGGGTTCAGTGTCTGCAGCACCACGTTGGCATCGGTCACCGTGGGTTCGGCATTGCCGCGCGCGTAGCACACCGGGCCCGGATCGGCGCCCGCGCTGCGTGGACCGACCTTCAGCAGCCCACCGGAATCGACGAACGCGATCGATCCGCCGCCCGCACCGACAGTGTGGATGTCGAGCATCGGCGCCTTGATCGGATAACCGTGCACCACCGCCTCGCTGGCCAGGCGGCACTGCCCGGCTTGCAGCAACGCGACGTCGGTCGAGGTGCCGCCCATGTCGAAGGTGATGAGTTCGGAAAATCCCGCGAGCCGCCCGACTTCCTGCGCGCCCACCACACCGGTGGATGGTCCGGAGAGCACCGTGCGCACCGGCAATCGCGCGGCCTGGTCGAAGCCGATGACGCCGCCGTTGGATTGCGTCAGATGCGGCGTCGCGCGCAGGCCGAGGTCCGCCAGCCGGTCGCCGAGCCGATTGATGTAGCCTTGCATCACCGGACCGAGATAGGCGTTCACCACCGCGGTGGACATCCGCTCGAACTCGCGGAATTCCGGCGCAACCTGATGCGACACGCAGGCGAACGCCTCGGGGAATTCCTCGGCCAGGATGCGTCGCGCCGTCTCCTCGTGTGCGGTACGGACGAAGCCGTAGAGAAAGCACACCGCCACCGCCTGCACACCCGCTTCGCGCAGCCGACGCACGGCGTCACGGAATGCCGCTTCATCCAGCGGAATTTCGACGCTACCGTCGTGGCGCATGCGTTCCGGCACTTCCAGGCGCAGGTCGCGCGGCACCAGCACCGGCGGCTTGTCGGCCTGCATGTCGTACAGGTCGGGACGCTTCTGCCGGCCGATCTCGAGCAGGTCGCGAAAGCCCTCGGTGGTGATAAGCCCGGTCCTGACGCCGCGATGCTGGATCAGCGCATTGGTCGCCACCGTCGTGCCGTGGCCGAAATATCCAACCGCGTCCGGCGTCACGCCGACATGGCGGGTGCCCTCTGCCACGCCCTCGGCGATGCCGCGCGAGGGGTCATCCGGTGTGGAGGCAACCTTCCATACCTCGATCCGCAGGCCGTCTTCGTCGAACAGGCAGACATCGGTGAAGGTCCCGCCGGAATCGACGCCGACACGCCAGGTCATTATGCGCAACGCTCCAGTGATCAGGGTTCATTGGTCAGTGATACAGACCGAGCATATGCTACGACTTCACCACTGGCCACCAACGCTATGTCCCCACCCGTCGATATCGTGCAGTCCGATCCGGTCCTGCCTTCCCGTGCCGGGATCGTTGTGATCGGAGGCGGTATCATTGGCACGAGCACTGCACTGTTCCTGGCGGAAAAGGGCCATTCCGTCGTGCTGTGCGAGAAGGGCCGCATCGGCGCCGAGCAGTCCAGCCGTAACTGGGGATGGTGCCGGACCATGGGTCGCGATGCGCGGGAAATTCCGCTGGCGATCGAAAGCCTCCACCTGTGGCGTGGCATGAACCAGCGGATCAACCGTGATACCGGCTTCCGCCAGCCGGGCATCGCCTATCTATGCGAGACCGAAAAGGAAGTTGCGACGCAGGAGGCCTGGCTGGCGGAGGCGCGGCAGTATCAGGTGGATGCAAGGCTGCTGCGCGGATCGGCCATCGATGCGCTGGTGCCCGGCGCCTCCACCATGTTCGTTGCGGCGATGCACACGCCGACCGACGGCCGCGCCGAACCATCCCAGGCGGCGCCGGCGATCGCCGAGGCGGCACGCGCTGCCGGGGCGACGATCCTGACGGAATGCGCGGTGCGCGGCATCGAGACGCAAGGCGCCCGCGTATCCGGCGTGGTCACCGAGCGAGGGCGCATCGCGTGCGACAGTGTCGTGCTGGCCGGCGGCGCATGGTCGCGATTGTTCTGTGGCAATGCCGGCATCGACCTGCCGCAACTGAAGGTGCTGGGCTCGGTGTTCCGTACCGCCCCGCTCAGCGGTGGGCCGGAGGTCACCGCCGGTGGCTCGGTGTTCGCATTCCGCAAGCGGCTGGACGGCGGCTACACGATTGCCCGGCGCAACGCCAATGTCGCCGACATCACGCCGGATTCGTTCCGGCTGTTGCTGCAATACCTGCCGACGCTGCGACAGAACTACGGCGAGATCCGCCTGCGCATCGGCCGTCGTTTCCTCGAGGAGTGGGGCACGCGTCGGACCTGGTCGCTGGACCAGGCGACGCCGTTCGAGGCAATGCGCGTGCTCGACCCGGCACCGAAGCAGGCGACGCTCGAAGAGGCGCGGGCGGCATTGTCGCGCGCCTTCCCGGTGTTTGCCCGCATGCAGGTGGCGGAGGGCTGGGGCGGGCTGATCGATGTGACGCCTGACGCGGTACCGGTGATCGGCGAGGTGGCCGCGATACCGGGCTTCTTCCTCGCCACCGGTTTCTCCGGCCACGGCTTCGGCATCGGCCCCGGCGCGGGTCGGCTCGCCGCCGACCTGGTGGCCGGTGACACGCCGATCGTCGACCCCGCGCCGTTCCGCTTCAGCCGATTCACCGAAGGGCGCCGGCAGGCCGCATAGATGGTTGTCATTGCCTCGACGGCTCGCGTGGCGATGACGCCGGCCGCGCGCCAGCGCGCTCTGTTCGCGGTGCTGTGCTTTGTCTGGGGTACGACATGGCTCGGGATGAAGGTCGGCATCGCCGTCGTGCCGCCGGGCGTGTTCGCCGGCACGCGCTGGACGATGGCTGGATTGATGTTGCTGCTGTGGCGCTGGGCGCGCGGCCAGCGTCTGCTGATCCCGATGCGGCTGACCGGACGCCTGATCGTGGTCGCCATCCTGATGGTCTCGCTCAATCAGGTGATCCAGCTGTACGGCCTGCGCTACATCACGGCGGGGCTGGCCGCGGTGCTGTCTTGCGCGCTGACACCGATTGCATTGCTGGGATTTGCGGTGGCATTGGGGCAGGAGCGCTTTGCCTGGCGCCAGGTGGCGGCCATTGCGATCGGTGCAGTGGGCATCCTGGTGGTGTTTGGCCCGTCGGCGTTTGCCGGAACGCTCGATGCGTGGCAACTGCTCGGCGCATGCGGGGTGATCATCGGCACGTTGTGCTATTCGGCCGGTTCGGTGATGGCGCGGCCGTTGATGACGTCGCTGGCGCCGGCGCAGATGGCAGCAATGACCAACCTGATCGGCGGCACACTGCTGTTGGCCGCGTCGATCGTGTTCGAGCCGGGCGCAGTCGAAGCGCTGCTCCATCCATGGGGATGGCGCGCCGCATTTGCCTGGCTGTACTTGCTGCTGCCGGGCTCGATCCTGTCCACCGTGATCTACTTCCTGCTGGTGCGCGACTGGGGCGCAAGCCGCACCGGCAGCTACGCGTTTGTCTCGCCCGTCGTGGCGGTGGTGATCGGCACCACGCTGTTCGGCGAAAGGTTGGACATCGGCGATGTGGTGGGGATGCTGCTGATGCTGGGCGCGGCTGCAATCGTGCTGCGGCGGTGATGATCTGCGGTTATCGTCGTGTGGATGATGGGTATCGCCGCACTCAACCCATCCTACGAGAATGACGGAGTGGCCGGCAGGTCATCACCAGCCTGTCTCAGGTCACGTGCAGCACCGCCTTGCCGACGAACTCGCGGGCGATCAGGCGGTGGGCGATGGCGGCGATATCCGTCCAGGGCGCCTCGATCTCGATATGCGGGCGCAGCGCACGGCGCGCCACCAGTTGCGCCAGCACGGCGAGGCCCTCCGAAGCCGGTTCCACCCGCCGCAGCTCGTGGAACAGGATCAGCCCATACAGCTTCACGCCGCCCTGTCGGAAGAAAGCGCCGCTCTCGAATGTCGTCGTGGGTGACTCCGACACGCCGAAATGCACGCAGGTGCCGTTGGGCTGCAGCATCGTCAGCGCGGCGGACAACGCCGAACCGCCGATCGAATCCAGTATCAGATGATACGGCCCGCTGGATGCGGCTGCGCGCAGATCGGTAGAGACCACAACGCGATCGGCGCACCATTCGCTGATCATCGCCTTCTGGTCCGCCCGGCGCACCTGGCCATACACCTCGGCGCCGGAGGTTGCGGCGAGCTGGATCGCGAGGTGACCGACGCCACCCGTCGCACCATCCACCAGCACCTTTCGGCCGATCAGCAGGCCGCCCTGGCGCAGCGCGTGCAGCGCGGTCAGTCCGGCAACCGGCAAGGTCGCGGCCTGTGCATCGGTCACTGCATCCGGCAATGCTGCCACGACATCGCTCGGTGCGCGCAGGCGCTGTGCCCACGCACCGGTTGACAGCATGCCGACCACGCGGATACCCACCGGTGGTCCGCTGCCATCCGCCGCGGGTTCTTCGACCACACCGACGAAATCCCAGCCAGGGCGCGCACCGGCGGCGGATTGTGACAAGGCCCGGTTCACCTCGCCGCGGTTCAGCGAAATCGCGGTCACGCGCACAGTGACGTCATTGGGCGCCGCCGTCGGAAGGTCTACGTCGCGCAGGGCCAGTTTGGCGTCGCTCGATGGATCGACGACGACGGCCCGGATTGATTGCGGCATCGGCTTTCCCCTCTGGTTTCGGTTGGACGGCGGAATGCGCTGCGCATTTCCGCCACTCGTCATTTGCCCTTGAATTGCGGCTTGCGGCGTTCGCGCCACGACCGGTGCGCTTCCTGCTTGTCCTCGGTCAGCTCCAGCATCGCGAACCGATACAGATCACCCAGCACGGCATCCGCCAGCGGCACGTCCATGCCGCGGTTCAGCGATTCCTTCGTCAGCCGCGCCGCCAGCGGCGGCAGCGACGCGATATGCTCGGCCACCTCCATCGCGCGTGCCATCAACTGGTCATGCGGCACCAGCCATTGCGCGAGGCCGATGCGATACGCTTCCTCGGCCTTCAGCGGAAAACCGAATGCCGCGCGCATCGCCAGGCCTTTGCCGACCCATCGCGCCAATCGCACCGCACCGCCTTGCGCAGGAATGATGCCGAGGCTGCTCTGCGGTAGCCGCCACTCGGCGCGCTCCGACGCGACGATCATGTCGCAGCAATAG
>DATAPW010000135.1:0-2712 GCA_036265005.1 Acetobacteraceae bacterium
CGCTGTCAGAAGTCCTGCGAGATGATAACGAGGCGCTGCAAAAGGCACCGGCCAAGAAGGTGCTGTCGCGGCATGACGAGATGAGTGAATTTGTGGCCAATTTCGATCGCTACCGCACGGGCGGCCGTGGCGGCGGTGATCGCGGCGCTTACCTGCGGCTCTACAACGGCGGCCGATACGTCATCGACCGGATCAATCGGGGTTCGTTCGCCATTCCAAACTGGAGCGCATGCCTCCTCGGCGGCATTCAGCCCGGACCGATCCAGCGCATCGCCAAAGCGGCCGACGACGACGGGCTGCTTCAACGGTTCATGTACAGCGTCCCCGGTAGGCAACTGCCGGGGGTGGATCGCAAACCCGATGCCGAGGCATTAGAGCGTTACCAGACGCTGTTCCCTAAGCTGGCAGCGTTGCATCCCAGCAGGACGATTGGCGGTGGTGAACACCGCGCTGTAGCACTGCATAAGCAAGCTCACCAACATCGGGAGGACATCGACGCACTCGCTCGCGTCATGGCCAGCCAGCCCGATACGTCGCCAAGGCTCCGCGCGGCATTCGGTAAGTGGCCCGGGTTGTTCGCCAGGCTTTGCCTGACCTTCCACCTGATCGAGGTTGCCGATGCACGCGGAACTTGCGTTCAAAGTCCCTGTCTCGATGTGGTGTCGGAAGCGACGGCGCGGCGGGTCGCCAACTTCATGCGCGACATCGTGCTGCCCCATCTGCTGCGCGCGGAGGCCGTAATGTTCGCCACCGCACAGACCACACACGCACAATGGATCGCTGGGCACATCCTGGCACACCCCATGGACCGCATCACCACCCGGGATGTGGTGCGCGCCTATCGCGCGTTGGGTTCGCCAGAAGCCAGGGACGAGCTGGCCGCCGTCATGGCCAGCCTCGTGGCATTCGGTTGGCTGGAGCCGGAAGTGTCCTCGAACGCCGCCAAACCAGTGTCTGCCTGGGCGGTCAATCCGGCTGTGTACACCACCTTCGAAGCCCGCGCTGCATGCGAGCGCGAGGCGCGAGGCAAAGCCCGCGAACGCCTCCTGGCGGACATCGAGGTGCGGCGCCGGAAGCGCCGCGAGGCCGATTGATGCCGATTTGTCGACATTGTCGCTGGGGACTTCGCGAGAAAACAGCCTGTTCGGGCTGCCGTAGCGCCGTTCGCGTGTCGACGTTCGCACGGTTGCCTGCGACATTGTCGACGTCTCCGTGCCCCAGGCGCTCCACCAATGGCGATTTGTCGACATTGTCGCTCGCGCGCGTGCGGATACTACAGGGAATTGGAGCCCTTATTTTCTATAGAAACCCGGTCACTCCCGACATTTTCCTGTCTCTATTCCCCAATGCCCGCGCGCGCGTAAGCGACATTGTCGACAAGGCAGAAAGGGGCGTTGCACGCGCAACCCCAAATCCTGCACTCACTACCCATATTCACCGCCGCCGGGCGTGGGCTCCTACCCACGAGGAGCGCGGAACGCCGCGCTGGAAGAGCAAACCAACCAACTATCAACAGGAGGTTCAACCCATGGGCGAAGCACGCCGCCGGCAGCAGGCCGGCACTTATCCGAAGCAGGATGATCCGCTGGTCGCGCTGCGCCGGTTCTGGTGCGGCCAGGATCGCGTTGCAGCTGAAGACTTCGTGGCCCCCGAAGGGGTCATCGCCCTCACTCTCGATGTCGAAGGCGTCGATGCAACCACCTTCGTCTCCGACGCAGCTGCCATCGTCGCGGCGCTCGACCGGGTTACGGACATCGCACGCAGCCTGACCTACCATCAGTTGGTGCGCCTGATCGCGCGGAGTTTCGTCGAGGCGAAGCAGGCTGGCGACGTCACGGCTTTCAATTGGATCGGCATTGCCGGCCTATGGACCGCGTTCAACCACCCGGAAAGTGGTGGCCTGATGCGCAAGGCAGTCTCTGACAGTTTGCGGCAAGAAGGCAAAGCGCACATCAGTTGGCACGTCGGGCCGAGCGGCTTCGCGGTCGCATTGGCCGATAAGTTTGTCGATCTCGACCACGTGACTGCACTGGCGCCACAGGATTGGGTGACGACCTACGCTGCCCCTGCAACTGGGACTAAGGCCCCGATGCACTGAAAAAAATATACCATTGGGCGTGCTGGCCCAATTGCGTTGAAAAGGGTAAAACCTGGATATGTCACCATTTGTCCCCGACATGCCGCAGCGTGACCGCCGTCGTGCGCGCGTAGCGCCCAAGGAACCCGGTGACGGCTGGATCAAACCGGCACACGGCAAGGGGATGCTGCGGCCCTTCCAACCCGGCAACCGCTTCGGCCAGAACGCACGACCGTCCCGGTATGGCGAAACGCTTGCTCTCGCCCGCGAGGCCAGTCCACAGGCAATGCGGACGCTGATCGATCGGCTGCGCGATTCGGATGGACGGATCGCAGTTGTTGCGGCCAATTCGATACTCGAACGTGCCTATGGCAAAGTAAAAGAGATGCGACCGGAGGATGGACGGAAGGCCGACATCGATCTGTCCGCCCTGTCGAACGCTGAGTTGGCATTGCTGATGGAGTTGGTGGCGAGCGGGCGGCTGCGTGCTCTACCTGATCCGGGACCTGATGCGGGGCATATCGAGGGCGAGGTGCAGCCGTCAGACGAAACGCGCCACGATAGCTGACAACCACCGGCGGCGTTGGTCCACTTCGCGCCTACAATGGCACGCCTCGCCCACCTGTATTGACAAG
>DATAPW010000136.1:0-29230 GCA_036265005.1 Acetobacteraceae bacterium
GTTGTCCGACTCCCGGTCACAGCGACCCGACACCGTCACGACGGCGCTCTGCCGGCTTGGTATTGAGCGCCGAAACGCGGCCTGGCCGATTGCCGCGGTGCCGCCGGCGAACGTCCGACCGGTAGGCAGATGCGCCTCGCCGAGGGCGTCGGCGTTGGCGACGTGCAGGCCGGTCTGCCGGGATGATCGCCGGAGACGATCGGCCTTGCGCTAAGGTAATTATCTGCGCCTGCTGAGTTCATCAGCCTACTGATTTCATCAAACGTACACCCTTTGCCGGCAAGGTGATGCCGATGCTATCGAGCCACGACATCCTGAATACAACCGGCCGGCTGCTGCTGTTGCCAATCCGTCCGCTGCTCGCTGCGGCGGAACTGCGACGGCTGCGGCGACAGATGCCAAATGCACACCGGTTGTGGATTATCATACAGCGCGGGATCCGACCGGAGACCGATGGCGAGTATCTCGACCGATTGCGGCAGCTGGCACGCGAGCGTGCGATCTCGTGAGGGTACGCTGACGCATCGGGGCGTACCCGGCATGTATCTTGCTTATTGAACCCGGGGCGATCTTACTATTCGCCGGGCAGGAATTGCGCCGCACTGCGAGGCGCAATCAAAACGGGGGCAGAACATCATGCGAATCACCAACATCGCCGACCGATGGCATGTGCATCCAACGCCGGCGACGCGCTTGCCTTGGTTGCCCATCGCTCTCGGCCTGCTGCTGGCGTCACTGGCGCTGCCGGTGCGCGCACAGGAATCCCAGATGGATGTCGTGCTCAAGCGCGACAAGCTCATCGTCGCGCAATACAGCACTTCGCCGCCGCTCGCCTTCGTCGATGACAAGGGCGAACTGGTCGGCTTCGAAATCGACATGGCCCGGGAAATCGCCAAGGACCTGTTGGGCGATCCGAAGAAGGTGGAATTCGTCGTGGTGCAGTCCGACGGTCGCTTCCCCGCCGCCTTGTCGGGCAAGATCGATTTCGGCCTGTGCTCCACCACGATCACCGGTGATCGCGCGGCGCGCATCGCGTTCACCCGGCCGTATCTCGATACGGGCGGCAGCATCATCGCGCGCAAGGATGCCGGCATCAAAACCGTGCAGGCGCTGAACGATCCCAAGTTCACCTACGCGATCCTGAACGTGCCGCCGGCGATCGAGCGCGCCAAGCAGGTGCTCCCCAACGTCAAGCAGTTGCTGCTCGACAGTCCGTCGGCGCTGTTCCTCGCGGTGAAGACCGGCCGTGCCACCGCGTTCGCCATCGACAAGCCGATCGCGGATTACTACGAGTCCGAGAACCAGGACCTGATGCGGCTCGACACCGCGGGCACGCCGTTCGCCTATGTAAGCCAGGATGCGATCTTCCTGAAGCCCGGCGACTTCAAGTGGTGGCTGTTCCTCGACACCTGGGTGGGCGAGCTGCGCTATGGCTCGCGCTACAGCCAGTATGTCGCGTGGTACCAGAAATGGCTGAAGAAGGACCCGCCGCCGCAGCGGTTCTACGACTACAACAAGTACTGATCGCGGCGCTGCGTGCCGTTCGATCCGCACTTCCTCGCCCGGCTGTTCCCGGCGCTGCTGGAAGGCGCCGAGGTCACGGTGGAGCTGGCAGTACTGACGATGGCGATCTGCCTGGTCTGGGGCCTTGTGGTGGCCCTGGCCCAGGCGACGCCGGGACCACTGGGCTGGATCGCCGGTGCGTATATCCAGGTGGTGCGCAATACGCCGCTGCTGATCCAGCTCTACATCGTGTATTTCGGCCTTTCGATGATCGGCATGGGGCTCTCCGGCTTCGCCTCCGGCCTGCTGGCGCTGTGCATCCAAAATGGCGGCTACGTCGCGGAGATCTACCGCGGCGGATTGCAGGCGGTCAGCGCACGCCAGTATGAGGCCGGGCGCGCATTGGGGATGCGGCGCTGGACGCTCTACAGCGTCGTCATCATGCCGCAGGTGATCGCGCGCATCATCCCGCCGATGACCAACCAGGGTATCAGCATCATCAAGGACACCTCGCAGGTCGCGGCGATCGCGGTCATGGAGATGATGAAGGTGGCGCAGGTCTGGGTGGAATCCTCCGCCAACACCTACGACGTGTTCCTCGGCGTCGCGATCATCTACCTGGCGCTGACCTCGGTCGCCAACGTGGTGGGCAAGCTGGCCGAGCGACGACTGGCGTTCGTGCAATGAGGGAATTCGCACCCCTGCTGCATGGCTATTGGTACCTGCTGCGCGGCGCGGAGATGACCCTGCTGATGGCCGTCGTCGCGGTGATCCCGGCGACGCTTCTCGGCATAGCAATCGCCCTGCTGCAGATCTTCGGCTCGCGCTTTGCCCGCGCCGCGGTCGTCGGCTACCTGTTCTTCATCCGCGGCATCCCGCTGCTGGTGCTGCTGACCTTCACCTACTACCTGCTGCCGCTCACCGGCATCGACCTGCCGCCGTTCTGGGGCGTCGTGCTGGTCCTGGCATTCTACTACGGCGCGTTCATGAGCGAGGTGTTCCGCGCCGGCATCCTGTCGCTGCCACGCGCGCAATGGGACGCCGCGCGCAGCCTCGGCATGACGCGGCGGCTGATGCTGCAAATCGTGATCTTCCCCCAGGCGTTGCGCCTCGCTGCGCCGCCGTTCGTCAATCTCTGCGTCAACCTGGTGAAGGCGACGTCGCTGGTTTCCATTGTCGGGCTGTGGGAACTCACCATGGCGAGCCGGGAAATCGTCGAACGCACGCTGGCGCCGTTCCAGATCTTCCTGGGCGCGGCGGCGATCTATTTCTGCATCTGCTATACCCTCGCGCTGTATGGGAAATACCTTGAACGACGCGTCCTCCACGGCCACTGAACAGGCCGGCACGCAACGTCGGCCGATGCTGGAGATCACCGGCATCAGCAAGCGGTTCGGCACGCTGGAGGTGCTGCGCGACGTGTCGTTGTCGGTGGGCGCCGGCGAGGTCGTGGTGGTGATCGGCCCCAGCGGCTCCGGCAAGACCACGCTGCTGCGCTGCATCAACCTGCTGGAGGATTACGAGCAGGGCACCGTGACGGTGGACGGCGATCCGATCGGCTACCAGTTGGATGCGCGGTCAGGCAAACGGGTGCGCATGTCCGAGCGCGAGATCGCCGCCGCGCGCGAACACGTCGGCATCGTGTTCCAGAGCTATAACCTGTTCCCGCACATGAGCGTGCTGCAGAACATCGTGGCGGCGCCGGTGCGGGTGAAGGGCGTGCCGCGTGCCAGGGCCGAGGCGAGGGGACGCGACCTGCTGGCGATGGTCGGGCTGTCGGACAAGGCGGACGAATATCCGGCGCGGCTGTCGGGCGGCCAGCAGCAGCGCGTGGCGATCGCCCGTGCGCTGGCGCTGGATCCGAAGATCATGCTGTTCGACGAGGTGACGTCGGCGCTGGATCCCGAACTGGTGGGCGAGGTGCTGGCGGCGATGCAGCAGCTTGCGCGCAACGGCATGACGATGGTGGTGGTAACGCACGAGATGAGCTTTGCCCGGGATATCGCCAACCGGATCGTGTTCATGGATGGCGGCGTCATCGTCGAGCAGGGCCAGCCGGAGCAGGTGTTCTTCAATCCGAAGACCGAGCGGGTGCGTCTGTTCCTGAAACGCTACAACGACCGGTATCGGATATAGGGGAAATGACCGTTCCTTCCCCTAACCCCTCCCGCAAGCGGCCCTATCATTACGCCGCATACCGGCTGCGCACCGCCGCTTCAAGCGCGTGTCGTCGTCCATGGATTGCAGGTTGCCGGAACAGCCGGTGGCGATCACCGGAATGACCGAAGCGACAAACCGTCCCCCGAACCCGGTCAACCCACCTGCAATGTCGTCAGCATGTGTTGGGCTGACTTCAGATCTGCGGTGTCCCAGCCTTCAACGAACTCATCCAGAATTGTCCGTAGGACCGTCCGGGCTCGTTCTTGTTGGCCCTGAGCTGCCCACAGCGCTGCCAAGTCCGTCGCTGTGCGCAGTTCCCAGGATCTCGCCCCCTGGCGACGGCTCCAGTCGAGTGACCGGATAAAGCAATTTTCTGCGTCACGAGCTCGTCGTTGGGGCATCGATAGGAGAACACGTCCCTTCACACGCAGTGCCTCCGGCATGTGAATGAGGTCTCCCTTGCTTTCAACCTGCCTGATTGTCTCGTCAAGCACCGCGAGGCCTTCGTCGAACTGCCCGATCGCCACAAGGCCTTGAACAAGAGAAAGCTTGAACCCCGTATTGAATATCCTGTATCGCATGGCCTGAAGCTGCTCCAGACAGCCCTGCAGAACCTCAACCCCAGCCGTCGCGTCGCCGCGGTCAATGGCCAGCGCACCTTTATAGCCGCGTGCGGCAGCAAGATACGGCCGCAGGGAATGCGATTCGGCGTGCGAGAGTAACCAATCTGCGTGGTCTTCAGCGCTCCGGAGGTCGCCGAGCCAAAAGAATAGCCCCGGAGCCCATGACAGAGCGAGTCCGAGCGACGCCGAATGGTCCTTACCTGCGGCATCCTTGACGGTCTGGCGTACGCGTTCACCGGCCTGGGCCGGATGACCTTGGAGCCAGAGATTTCGTGCCAGGGCTATACCAACAACGATGTGATGATCGAGGCCGAGGTGAACCTCGCCTGCTCCTTGAGAGCGCGACCAGTACCGGAACGAAGCCTCAAGCTCCGCACGAGATTCACGATGCTCGCCTACAAACTGAAGTGCCCGACCCAGAATAGAATTTGCCAAGGCCATTGCGGTCGAATTCTCCACAATTCCATCAACGGCCCGGCTAAGCCTTGCGTAATGCAGCGAAGTCTTGAAGTCTCCATCGCGGACATCGAACATCGACAGCATGCCCAGCAGCCCCACCTGGCTGAGGACATCACGGCGCGTTTCGGCAATCGACAGGCTTCTGTTCAATGCTGCACGCGCTTCATCGCTTTGCCCGCGCATCTGCATCAACGAAACGCCGAGGCTCGCTTGGAGATGCATTTCCTCGGATCCGCCACGCGTGTCATCATCCAGAGCGAGTATTGCTTGTTTCGACCAGCGATAGCTTTCAGGAAGCAAAGACATAGCCAAGAAGACCGGGGCGGCAGCTGCGGCAAGTCGAGCACCGATCGTGAGATCACCGCTGGCGCCGAAGCACCATTCCAAAGCCGCGCGAACGTTATCGACGTGAGGGAGGGGCGTCGATCTCTTCTCCCACTCGTTCTCGGTGCTTTCAAGCAGTTCCCGATAGTATTCGGCATGCCGGGCGGCGAACTCCTGCGACTCGCCGCTCTCGACCAGTTTCGACAGCGCATACGCCCGCGTCGTCTCAAGCAGCCGGAAATAACCCCCGCCTTCCGTGAAGTCTGAAGTCACCAGCGACTTCGCGATCAGGTTTGCCGTAGCATCGGCAATCTCTGCTTCCGAGGCATCACCCCGATTGGTAACTGCATCAACCGCCGCCAGCGAGAAACTGCCGGCGAATATTGCCAGGCGCTGCAGGAGAAGGCGCTCGGCATCTGGCAAGAGCTCGTAGCTCCAATCGAGTGTGGCACGCAGCGTTCGATGCCGCGGAAGTGCCGTTCGGCGGCCACTCGTCAACAGCGCGAAGCGATCGCGTAATCGCGCTGCCACCTGTTCGATCCCCAGAGATGCCGCTCGAGCGGCCGCAAATTCAATAGCGAGCGGTATGCCGTCGAGGTGGCGACAGATTGCCGCAATCGTCGGCAGATTCTCAGGAGGTGACGCGAGCTCCGAACCAAGTTCATTGGCTCTCGCAAGGAAAAGCTGCGGTGCGCTGTGGCGAAGAATTTGCTGTGCGTCCTCCAGGTCAGTTACCGGCACTTCCAGTGGCTGCACCCGATATGCGTATTCCCCCTCGACCCGGAGAATCTCCCGGCTGGTCAATAGGATGGTGACACGCGGACACAGCCGCACGAGCATATCGACCAGGGTCGCCGTCGCCTCGATGAGGTGCTCGCAATTGTCGAGCAGCAGCAGAATATTCTTGCCAGCGACGGCGCGAGCGACAACTCCGGGAGAAATGTCGTCCGATCCAAGCTTCAGTCCGAGCACCCCGGCCACGGCAGATGGCACGATGCCAGGATCCGACAGCGAAGCCAGCTCGACAAGCCATCCGCCGTCGGTAAATTCGCCGACGACGCGGCGGGCGACCTCCAATGCAAGGGCGGTCTTTCCGATGCCGCCCGGCCCCGCCAGGGTTACGATGCGGTAGGCTGACATGAGATCCTGTAGCCGTTGCACTGCGGCCGACCGACCAACCAGGCGGGTCACCGTCACGGGGAAGTTGGTCGCCGGGGATTGGCCGTCGACCTGCATCCTCTGAAGACCGACTGGAGGCTTTGCCGCGCCGTGACGCCGGACAATCCAGTCACCCAGCAGGCGATAGCCGCGTCGGGACTCGGTCTTGAGCAAGCTCCGGTAAGGTCCAAGCGCCTTGCGAACTGCCGCCGCGTGCACATGGAGCGTACTTTCCATGACAACGGCGCCGGGCCAGATGCGGCCCATCAACTGGTCTTTGGTGACGAGTTCACCGGCCGACTTGACCAGGACTTCGATGACCTCGAAGGCGCGCCCGCCAACCGGCACCGGCGATCCAAGAACACGAAGTTCCCGGCGCTCGAGATCGATCTCGCACTCACCTGATGCATAGACCGGTCGCATGCCCTCGGTGAGCATCTCTGTGGTTCGCACTGTGACCCCTGAGCATCCCATTCTTCGTCGCGCCAATGGCAGTTCAGCGCCGCATCGTCAGCAGCGCGCGATCACCGGGCCGTGATTAGAAGCCAGGCTGCCGGGATGATTGAACCGGCGTGCTCTTTAGAACTTTTTAGAAAATGCCCAAGGATTTGCCGCCGCTCAGGGACAAATCTCATCGCGTTCCGCCTGGTGCACGTGGTGACGATAACGTGAATTCTGAGAGGGCAGAAGATGGCGCCGGCGCGTCGGAGGGTCCCACGGCCAGGCCGCGGTCGATCCCTGTCCGCTGGTTCTCCGATCGCATCGGTTCCGAACTTTTCGAACCAATCACCGAACGGCTGCCACGGCTTGGCCGTCGCCGGTGGCTCGCTTTGGTCGCACCCAAATGAGGAGGCCTTCGACAATGTCCCAGATGCCGGCTTCGCCAGCACCGATTGCGGACGCATCTGCCGAAGTCGATGCAGAGTTGTTCCGCACGGCGATGCGCGAGCTGGCCGGCGGCGTCGCCGTCGTCACGGTCGGCAAGGACGACGACATTACCGGCTTTACCGCCACGTCCGTGTCGTCGCTGTCCACCCACCCACCACGGCTCGCGGCCTGTGTCGCCCAGAACTCCGCTTCCTGGCCGGCGATTCAGCAACACCGCTGCTTCGTGGTGAACCTGCTGCGCGACGCGGAGCGCAGTCTCGCGAACCGGTTCGCCGGACGAGACGGATTGGCAGTCGCCCGATATGCCGGGACCCAATGGACCACCATGCGCACCGAAACACCGGTCCTCGAGAATGCTCTCGCCGCCTTCGATTGTGAGGTCGCGGCAATGCTGCCGCGCTACGACCACGCCATCGTCATTGGTCGGGTTTGCGCCGCCCACGCATCACCAGGGTCCTTCCCACTGGTTTATTGGCAGGGCGACTACCACCCGCTCGAGCGGATGGTTGGACGCCCATGAGCACGACAGCACCATCTGCAGGTGACCGCCGGCGCATGTCTCTCGGGCCTGACCCGATGGAGACTGCGATGAGCACGCACGAGCTGCAGCTGGATCGCCTGAGCCTGTTCTCGGATGCGGTGTTCGCAGTCATCATCACGATTCTGGTGCTCGACCTCAAGCCGCCGCAATCGCCGAATTTCGCAGCCCTGTTGTCCCTGTGGCCGACTGCGGTGAGCTACGCCGTCAGCTACCTCTTCGTCGCGATCGTGTGGGTCAATCACCATCATGTCTGGCGTTACGCGGACCGCGCGACGCCCGGGTTGATCTGGGGAAATTTCGCCCACCTGTTCACCGTGTCGCTGATGCCGTTTTCGACCGCATGGATTGCAGGCACCGAGCTGGCGGCGGTTCCGGTGGCGATCTACGCGGGCGTCTTCGTCCTGGTGAACGCAACCTATCTGGCCTTGTGCTTCGAGGTCGTCGATCGCCCGCGAAGTGCGGGCGTGCCGCCGCGGGCACGCATGATGATGCGCATGCGGTCGCTGGCCACACTGGCAATCTTCGCTGCGGCAGCTCTCGTTGCCGTCAAATATCCGGCCGGCGGCATGGCGCTGATATGCCTCTGTCTCATGGTCTATCTCCGGCCGGAAGCGCCGGGGGTCATCACATGAGCGGTTCGCAGCATCCGGCCAGTGTCGTGCTGGTGCACGGCGCGTGGGCCGACGGGTCGAGCTGGAACGACGTCATCGGGCCGTTGCTGTCCAAGGGCCTCGATGTCCTCGCCGCGCCGATCCCGCTGACATCGCTTTCGGATGACATCGCCGCACTCGATCGCGCACTGGACCGCACGAGTGGCCCCGTTGTCCTGGTCGCCCACGCCTATGCCGGCGCGGTGATCGCCGGGACGAACAACGAGAGGATCCGAACACTGGTCTTCATCGCAGCTCTGGCGCCGGCCGAAGGCGAGACGGTCGCCGAGGTGTTCTATCGCGCGCCGCCGCATCCGCAGGCACCGCAACTGGCCCCCGACACACACGGATTGATCTGGATGCCGCACGAGGGATTTGCCGCCGCGTTCTCGCAACACGCTTCTGCCGAGCGGGTTGCACTGCTTGCGGCGACACAGCGGCCGATCGCCGTCGCGTGCATCCAGGAAAAATCTACAAGACCTGCGTGGAAGGTGCGGCCGTCCTGGTACCTCGTGGCCGAGGAAGACCGGATGATCAGTCCGGCGACCCAGCTCTTTATGGCGCAACGCATGGGCGCACGCATCCGACGGGAGAAGGTTGACCACACGCCATTGGTCAGCGCGCCGCGGTCCGTCATCGAAGTGGTTCTCGAGGCTGTCGCGGACCTCGGCACGCGGTGACCGTCAATGGAGGGGATATCAGGTTATCCAGGAGGACCGGACGAATGACCGAAGTGGCTTACCGGCGAATGCCAGCGAACGGCATCGAGATATTCTACCGCGAAGCCGGGCGCCCGGACGCTCCCACGTTCCTGCTGCTGCACGGCTTTCCGACCGCCAGCCACATGTTCCGCAATCTCATTCCGCTGCTGGCCGATCGCTTCCGCCTGGTCGCTCCGGACCTTCCAGGCTTTGGCCAATCGGCGAATGCCGACCGACGGCAGCTACCAGTACACCTTCGAGAACCTCGCGCAGACGATGGGGACTTTCACCGAGTCACTCAAGCTCGAGCGCTTCGCCCTATACGTGTTCGACTATGGCGCGCCGGTGGGCCTGCGCATGGCGCTCCGGCATCCCGAGCGGATCACGGCGATCATATCGCAGAACGGCAATGCCTACGACGAGGGCCTGAGCGCGGGGTGGGACTCGCTGAAAGACTACTGGAAGCATCCGACCGCCGAGTACCGCGAGCAACTGCGCGAGGCGTTCACCCCCGAGGCGACGCGTCACCAGTACATGCAGGGTGTGGTGGATCCGGCATCGGTGTCGCCCGACAGCAGCACGCTCGACGACTTCTACCTGGCCCGGCCCGGTGCGCACGAGGTGCAGCTCGGCCTGTTCACGGACTACGGCACCAACGTCGCGCTCTATCCGCAATTCCAGGACTATTTCCGCACACGCAGGCCGCCGCTGCTGGCCGTCTGGGGGAAGCACGACCCGTACTTCCTGCCCGCCGGAGCCGAGGCCTTTCGCCGCGATCTGCCGGCTGCCGACATACGGCTGTTCGACACCGGGCACTTTGCCCTGGAGACGCATTGCCAGGAAATCACCGCGGCGATCGGCGCGTTCCTGGCAGCCCATGTTGCACGATAGCGCGTGGCCGAGTTGACCGGGCGGAGAGTGGAGGCACGAACCATGGCACGCACACCGATGATCCTCAGCGCGTTCTTCTTCAATCCCCAGGGCGACCACCGGATGTCCTGGCGCCATCCGGATGCGCCGGGTCGCGAGATCTTCGATCTGTCCTACTACCGAAGGCTGGCGGACGCCGCGGAAGCCGCCTGCATGGATACGATCTTCGTCGCAGACCACGTGGCGATGTGGGACACCTACGAGAGCAGCCTGGCGCACTATGCCAACCCGCGGCTCGAACCGATGACCATGCTCGCAGCCCTCGCCGCCGTAACGCGCCACATCGGTCTGATCGTCACGGCCTCGGCGTCGTACAGCGAGCCCTACAACATCGCGCGTGCCTTCGCATCGCTCGATTACATCAGCCACGGCCGGTTCGGTTGGAACGTCGTGACGTCGGGCATGAACGAAGAGGCCATGAATTTCGGCCGCGATGCCAATTCGAGCATGCGTTCCGCTATGAACGCGCAGACGAGTTCCTCGACGTCGCCAAAGCGCTCTGGGACAGCGTGGATGACGACGCGCTGCTGATGGACAAGAAGTCGGGCTTCTTCGCGGACCCCAGGCACATTCATCGCATCGATCACGTCGGCAAGCACTTCAAGGTGCGCGGCCCCTTGAACGTCCCGCGGCCACCGCAGGGATATCCGGTCATCGTGCAGGCCGGCTCCTCGGAGGACGGGAAGCACCTCGCCGCGAAGCATGCCGACCTCAACTTTGCGCTGGTGCGGACCATCGCGGAGGGCCAACGATACCGCAAGGATTTCGACGAACGCCTGCAGCGCATCGGCCGCAAACCCACCGATCTCAAGGTCCTGCCAGGAATATTGCCGATCGTTGCCGGATCAAGGGCGGAAGCCCGGGAGAAGCGTGACTTCCTGGAAACGCTGGTGCCCGCCCGCGTCGGCATCGACCTTGTGTCGAGCTGGTGCGGCATGGATCTGTCGGCCTATCCCATCGGTGGCCCGCTTCCGCCGCTGCCCGACGTATCGACCTACGACGGCCAGCGGACAAATCTCGAGCGGCTCAAGGCGTTCGCGAAAGAAGGCCTGACCATTCGCGAGATTGCCCGGCGCATCGCGAACGCCGGCACCGGCCCGGTGATGGCCGGAACGCCAACCGAGATCGCCGACGAGATGGAGGCATGGTACGTCGGCGGGGCCGCCGATGGTTTCAACCTGATGTTCCCGCTGCTGCCGGACGACTGGCTGCAGTTTGCCGAACTCGTCGTACCGGAGCTGCAACGCCGCGGGTTGACCCGAAGGGAATATCCCCACGGGACGCTGCGCGATCGCCTCGGCCTGCCCAGGCCGGCGAACCGCTTCAGCGGCGGATAGCCGCCGGCCGCACCCTAAACTCTGGACGAAGTTCAAGGTGGTTACTGATAGAGAGGTCCCCATGCGCAAGGTCAGCTACCGCAAGGTCGATGTCGACGGGCTCAATATCTTTTTTCGCCAGGCCGGGCCGCAGGACGCGCCGGCGCTGCTGCTGCTGCACGGCTTCCCAAGTGCCGGCCATATGTTCCGCGATCTCATTCCGCAGCTCGCCGACCGGTTCCATGTCGTCGCGCCCGATCTGCCCGGGTTTGGCCAATCGGACATGCCCGAACGCACCAGCTACAGCTACAGCTTCGATAACATCGCAACTGCGATCGACCGCTTCACCGAGGTGATCGGACTTCGCCACTTCGCCATCTATGTCTTCGACTATGGCGCGCCAACCGGTTTCCGCCTCGCGGTGCGGCATCCCGAGCGCATCAGCGGAATCATCTCGCAGAATGGCAATGCGTATGTCGAGGGCCTCAGCGACGGCTGGAGCCCGATCCGCGCATACTGGCAGGATCCGTCGGACGCGACCCGCAACGCGCTGCGCGCCTTCGTCGCGCCGGAGACAACGGTCTGGCAATACACCCACGGCGTCGCCGACACGTCGGCGATTTCCCCCGACGGATATTCGCTCGACAACTTTTACCTGGCACGCCGCGGCGCGCACGAGGTACAGCTCGACCTGCTTGGCGACTACAAGAGCAATGTTGCGCTCTACCCGGAATTCCAGAGCTATTTTCGCCGGCACAAGCCACCGTTCCTGGCAGTCTGGGGCAAGAACGATCCGTTCTTCCTGCCGCCGGGCGCCGAAGCGTTCAAGCGTGACATGCCGGACGCGGAGGTGCGCTTCCTGGATACCGGCCACTTCGCCCTCGAGACGCATTGCGACGAGATCGCCGCGATGATCCGGCAATTTCTTGGATCGATCCCGGCGAACTGACGCAATGGAGGGTCGTTTGATCGTCTCGGCATTTCCCCGCGCCGTCCGCGTCATCGAACACACGTTGATCCCGCTGCACGACGGCACGACGCTGGCAGCGCGTATCTGGTTGCCGGAGGATGCCGAGAGCCGCCCGGTGCCCGCCATCCTTGAGTACCTGCCGTATCGCAAGCGGGACGGCACCTATGAGCGGGACGCCATGACGCATCCGTATCTGGCCGGCCACGGCTATGCCGGCGTGCGGGTCGATATCAGGGGCAGCGGCGAGTCCGGTGGCCTGCTGTTCGACGAGTACACCAGGCAGGAGCAGGACGACGCGCTGGAGGTCATCGCGTGGCTGGCGGCGCAGCCCTGGTGCAGTGGCGCAGTCGGAATGATGGGGATCTCCTGGGGTGGCTTCAACGCACTCCAGGTCGCCGCGCGTCGTCCACCGGCGTTGCAGGCGATCGTGACGATCTGCTCGACCGACGACAGGTACCGCGACGACGTGCACTACATGGGCGGCACTCTGCTGACCGCGGGGCTCGACTGGGCGTCGTTCTTCTTTACCTCGATGTGCCACCCACCCGACCCTGCGCTGGTCGGCGATCGTTGGCGCTCGATGTGGCTGCAGCGCCTCGAGCATGTGCCGTTGTTCCTCGAAGGATGGCTGCGCCACCAGCGGCGCGACGACTTCTGGCGGTGGGGGTCGGTGTGCGAGGACTACACCACGATCCAATGCCCGGTCTACGCGGTCGGCGGTTGGACCGACGGCTACAAGAACGCAATCCCGCGTCTGCTCGAACATCTCTCGGTGCAGCGCAAAGGCCTCATCGGACCCTGGGCGCATGCCTATCCGCACTTTGCGCTGCCCGGTCCGCAGATCGGATTCCTGCAGGAAATCCTGCGATGGTGGGACCACTGGCTCAAGGGCATCGACACCGGTGTGATGGACGAGCCGATGCTGCGCGCCTGGATGACCGAGAGCGTGGAACCGGCGTCCCGCCACCAGGTATTGCCGGGACGATGGGTTGCCGAACGGGCGTGGCCGCCGACCGCATCGGCGCGTCATCGCCTGTTCCTCACCGACGCTGGACTGCGCCCGGAAGGCGCACTCGAAACACCGCGGCCGATGTGCTCGCTGCAGACCGTCGGCAAGCGCGCGGGCGAGTGGTGTCCCTTCGGCCTGTCACCCGACCAGGCGAGCGACCAGCGCGAGGACGACGCGCGTTCGCTGGTGTTCGAGTCGACACCTCTCGTTGCACCGATCGAGATCCTCGGCGCGGCAACCGTCACGCTCGACATCGCGTCCGACGAGCCGATCGCCAACCTGGCAGTCCGGCTCTGCGATGTGCGTCCGTCCGGCAGTTCGCTCCGCGTCAGCTACGGCGTGCTCAACCTGACGCACCGCGATGGGCACGCAACGCCTGCGCCGCTGGTGGCCGGGCAGCGCTACCAAATGCGTATCCAGCTCAACGACGCAGGCGCGGTGTTTCCGGCCGGCCACAGGATACGGCTCGCGCTGTCCACGACGTACTGGCCGATGATCTGGCCGGCTCCGGCGAAGCCGACGCTGACAGTGTTCGGCGGCATGCTCGACCTGCCGATACGCTCGCCCAAGGGCATCGACGCACTGCCGCCGCTGCCAGGCCCGGAGATGGCGCCGCCCGAGCGACCGACAGTCCTCGGCCCGGGTCGCGTTTACCTCGACCGGATCGGGCTGGAACTGGGCCGTGCGAGCAGATCGACATTCCATGTCGAGGAAGACGATCCGCTCAGTGCGTTCGCCGAAATGTCGATGACGGAGACAGTTGCCCGCGACACCTGGCGCGTGCGCGTCGAAACGGTGATGCGGTTGTCCTGCACGAAGGATGCCTTCCTGCTGCAGGCGACCCTGCGCGCGCATGAGGGCGCGAATGAGGTCTGCAATCGCGAATGGCATTATTCGATTGCGCGGGACCTGATGTGAGACATCAGCGACGCCAGCGGGAAGATGGTCGTGGCGCATGCCTGACGCGGCGCGAGGCGCGTACGAAACCGTAGCGAGACGGAGAGAAACATGCCGCACTCAGCAGCAATCGTGACCGGCGTATGTTCCGGGATCGCCAGGGCGCCAGCGCTCAGGCTGCCTCGCGATTTTTCGGCCGGCTCAATGCGCTGCTGAACGTCGCCGGCGACGAAGTGAGGGCGATCCAGCGGACGCACGCGTCCTGCGGACATAGCAAACCGGAGACCGACAACATGGCTGCACTTCCCCTGATTGTATTCGATGTCAACGAGACGCTGCTCGATCTGCAAACCATGGCGCCGACCTTCGAGCGCATCTTCGGCGAGAAGACCGCTATGCGCCTCTGGTTCGCCAACCTCATTCTGTATTCCGCGGCGTTGACCGTGGCCGGCTGCTACGTTCCGTTCACCGATATCGGAACGGCGGTGATGAAGATGCTGGCGGATACGCAAGGCATCAGGATCGACGACGCGGACAAGCGAGAGCTGACCGAGCGGTTCTCGACGATGCCGCCGCACCGCGAGGTGCCGGCAGCGTTGCGCAAGCTGCGCGGTGCAGGTTTCCGGCTGTTCACCCTCACCGACAACCTGCTCGAGGTGCAGACCCGCCAACTTGAACATGGCGGCATCGTCGATCAGTTCGAGCGACGCTTCAGCGCCGACGGCGTGAAGCGCCACAAGCCGTCGCGCCAGGCCTACGCCTATGTCGCGAGCGAGCTTGGCGTTGCGCCCTCGCAGCTCTGCCTTGTCGCATGCCACACCTGGGACACGCTTGGCGCCGTGGCGGCGGGCTGGGAAGCGGCGCTGATCAGACGCGTCGGCAACGACGTTCTGGGTGTCGGCCCGCAGCCACAGATCGTCGGCGACGACCTCGATGAGGTGGCCGATCAACTGATCGCCCGACACAAGGCGCGAGCCTGATCCAGCCGATCCGCCCGGTTGCCCGGGCGGCGAATCTTCCAATCGAGAGGCGACCGGACTGGGGAGCGAGGCGACTGCGAACTTGCCGCAGGCCCGCGCCCTGCTCCGTGCGATGCCGGACATGGGGAGTTGCTCGCGTCGTTCCCCGAGCAGCTATGGGATGCCGAGCTCCTCGCACCGCTGGAACGCGCTCCGGGCCGACCGAAAGGGTCGGCGATGCCGCCGGCATGGGCGCATGCCGAGTTCGTGAAGCTCGCTGCCAGCCTGCGCCTGGGAGCGGCTTGAGGTAGGACGGCGGATCGGCTTCTTTGTGGAGGAACTTGGAACCGGGGGCTGGATCGTGCAAGACAGTATGGTCGCGATCGCTTCGGATGCAGCCTAATCTCGGCAAGGATCGACATGAGCATGCAGCCTGATCTGGACCAGCTTGCGATCAACACCATCCGGATGCTGGTGGTGGATGCCGTGCAGAAGGCCAAATCGGGCCACCCCGGCACGCCGATGGATGCCGCTCCGACAGCCTATACGCTGTGGCAGCGCGTGCTGCGCTATGATCCGACGGATCCCGGCTGGACCAATCGCGACCGCTTCGTGCTGTCCAGCGGCCATGCCTCCATGCTGCTCTACAGTCTGCTCCATCTGGCGGGCGTCAAGGCCATCGATCCGAGCTATGGAGAACCTGGGCGGGACGCGGTCGCGCTCGATGACATCCGGACCTTCCGCCAGGCCGGCAGCCGCTGTCCTGGCCACCCGGAGCACGGCTGGACGTCAGGCGTCGAAACCACCACCGGGCCTCTGGGCCAGGGCGTGGCAACGAGCGTGGGCATGGCGATTGCCAGAAGCTGGCTCGGTGCGACCTATAACCGTCCGGGCTTCGATCTGTTCGACTTCAACGTCTACGCGCTATGCGGCGACGGTGACATGATGGAGGGCGTGGCGAGCGAGGCTGCCTCCATGGCCGCACATCTGCGCCTGGCCAATCTGTGTTGGATTTATGACAGCAACCGGGTGACGATCGAGGGCCACACCGACATCGCTTTCTCGGAGGACGTGGCGGCGCGGTTCCTGGCTTACGGCTGGAACGTCCTGCGCGTCACGGACGCCAATGACACCGACCGGATCGAGCAGGCCTACCAGGCATTCCTCCGCACCGGCGATCGTCCGACCCTGATCATCGTGCACAGCCATATCGGCTACGGCGCGCCCCATAAGCAGGATTCGCCGGAAGCCCATGGCGAGCCGCTGGGCGAGGATGAAGTCCGCCTCACCAAGCAGTTCTTCGGCTTCGATCCCGGGCAAAGCTTCGTCGTGCCCGACGGGGTGCGCGAACATTTCGCCGGGCAACTCGGCGCGCGCGGCGCAGGTCTGTCGCGCGCCTGGCGGTCGATGTTCCAGCGCTATCGCGAGGAGCACCCCGACCTCGCGGAGCAGGTCGCCGCCATCAACGCGCGCGCATTGCCCGCCGGATGGGAGGCAGCGCTGCCGGTATTCCCGCCGAACGCGACCGGGCTTTCCACGCGCGACGCATCCGGCCAGGTGCTGAACGCGGTCGCCAAACGCGTCCCCTGGATCATTGGCGGTGCGGCAGACCTGGCACCCAGCACCAAAACGCGCCTGACGTTCGACGCCGCCGGCGACTTCGAGGCCGCCGGACCACTCGGCGCATACACCGGCCGCAACATGCATTTCGGCGTCCGCGAGCATGCCATGTGCGCCGCGGTCAACGGCATGACGTTGTGCGGTCTGCGCGCCTTCGGCTCCGGCTTCCTGATCTTCACCGACTACGCGCGTGGCGCGATCCGGCTCGCGTCGCTGATGGAACTGCCGGTGCTGCATATCTGGACCCACGATTCGATCAGCGTCGGCGAGGACGGCCCAACGCATGAGCCGATCGAGCAAATTGTCTCGTTGCGCGCGATCCCCGGCATGGTGGTCATCCGTCCGGCCGATGCCAACGAGATGTCCGAGGCGTATCGCTGCGCCCTGCAGCTGACCAACCGGCCGGTGGCGCTGATCTGTTCACGCCAGGCACTGCCGATCGTCGACCGCACAAAGTTCGCGCCGGCCTCCGGGCTGGCAAGGGGCGCCTATGTGCTGACCGACGCTCCTTCCGGCAAGCCTGACGTGATCCTCATCGCCAGCGGCAGCGAAGTCGGGCTGTGTCTCGCGGCGCGTGAGACGCTGATCGCCGACGGCGTGGCGGTACGCATCGTCAGCATGCCGTCATGGGAGCTGTTCGAGGAGCAGGATGCAGGCTACCGCGACAGCGTCCTGCCGCCCGCGGTGACGGCGCGGGTGACAGTCGAGGAAGGCTCGCCGCTGGGCTGGCAGCGCTATGCAGGGCCGGGGGGCGTCGTGCTGGGGATGCGCACGTTCGGCATGTCCGCGCCGATGAAGGTGGTGGCCGAGCATTTCGGCTTCACGCCTGCAGCCGTCATTGCCGCGGCGAGACAGGCGATGGGCCACACGCACTGAATGTGAGGGGGATGCAGCGATGCAACTGGGAATGATCGGCCTCGGCCGCATGGGCGCCAACATGGTGGAACGACTGATGCAGGCCGGACATCAGTGCGTGGTATTCGACAGCAATGCCGATGCCGTGAAGCGCCTGACCGCGAAAGGTGCGAAGGGCACCACCGTCCTGGCTGACTTCGTGAAGATGCTGGCGAAGCCGCGCGCGGTATGGCTGATGCTGCCTGCCGCGGCGGTGGACCCCGTGCTGCACACGGTTGTCCCGCTGCTCGAACCGGACGACATCGTCATCGAGGGCGGCAACTCGTACTACCATGACGATATCCGCCGGGCGAACGAACTGAAGGTCAAGGGCCTGCACTACGTCGATGTCGGCGTCAGTGGCGGCGTCTGGGGGCTGGAGCGCGGCTACTGCCACATGATCGGTGGCGAGGACGCGATCGTGCGCCACCTCGATCCGATCTTCCGCTCCCTGGCGCCTGGCGTCGATTCGGCGCCCCGCACGCCGGGTGCCACCGGCGAGCCGTCACAGGCCGAGTATGGCTACCTGCACTGCGGTCCGAATGGCGCCGGCCACTTCGTCAAGATGATCCACAACGGCATCGAATACGGCATGATGGCGGCCTTCGCCGAGGGCTTCAACATCATCAAGAATGCCAATATCGGCCTGCGTGCTCACGAAGTGGATGCCGAGACGACGCCGCTGCGCGAGCCGGACCACTACAAGTACGAGATCGATGTCGCCCACGTCGCCGAGTTGTGGCGGCGTGGCAGCGTGGTGGGCTCCTGGCTGCTCGATCTCACCGCTGGTGCCTTGCGCCAGGATCCGACACTGGCGAATTTCCAGGGACGCGTCTCCGATTCCGGCGAAGGCCGCTGGACGCTGCATGCGGCGATCGACGAAGGCGTGCCGGCGCCGGTGATCAGCGCGGCGCTCTACTCGCGTTTCGAATCCCGCGACAACGCGGACTATGCCAACCGCATCCTGTCGGCGATGCGGTTCGCATTCGGCGGCCATGTCGAGCGGAAGTCATAGGTGGCGGCCATGGTGGCACAGCAGTCCGACGCCCTGGTGTTCTTCGGGGCCACCGGCGATCTTGCTTACAAGCAGATCTTTCCGGCACTGCTCGGACTGGTGCGCGACGAAGGACTGAACGTCCCGATCATCGGTGTCGCCAAGGCCGGTTGGAACCTGGACCAGTTGAAGGCGCGCGCAGCCGACAGCCTGCAGCAGCATGGCGAAACTGACACCGAGGCCACGCAGCGCCTGCTGGACCTGCTGCGCTATGTCGACGGTGACTATAACGACCCGGCCACGTTCGCGGAACTGCGAGCGCAGCTTGGGCAGGCACAGCGGCCTCTGCACTATCTCGCCGTGCCACCAAGCATCTTCGGCACCGTCGCGCACGGACTGAAGGAATCGGGCAGCGCCAATGACGCCCGCATGGTGGTCGAGAAGCCATTCGGCCATGACCGTGCGACGGCACGCGCGCTGAGCCGGCTGCTCGCGCAGTATTTCCCCGAAGAAAACATCTTCCGCATCGATCACTACCTCGGCAAGGAGCCGGTGCAGAACATCATCTACACGCGCTTCGCCAACTCGATGTTCGAGCCGCTGTGGAACCGCGACCACGTCAGCAGCATCCAAATCACCATGGCCGAGGACTTCGGCGTGCAGGATCGCGGGCATTTCTACGACGAGACCGGCGCCATCCGGGACGTGGTGCAGAACCACATGCTGCAGGTCCTGGCGCATCTTCTCATGGACCCGCCGACCGGCGAGGAGCATGAGGCGATGCGCGACCAGAAGTCCGCGCTGCTGAAGGCAGTGCGTCCGCTGGACCCATCCCATGTGGTGCGCGGGCAGTACACCGGATACCGGTCGGTGCCAGGCGTGCACGCCGGTTCGAGCGTGGAGACATTCGTCGCGCTGAAGCTGTTCGTCGAGTCCTGGCGCTGGGAGGGCGTCCCGATCTATATTCGCGCCGGCAAGATGCTGCCGGTGACCGCGACCGAGATCGTCGTGCACTTCAAGCGGCCGCCACGCGAGACCTTCGACGAGCTGGTGCCGCTGAGTTCCGGGCATGTACGGATGCGCATCAGCCCGGATGTCAGCATCGCCATGGGCGTTCGCGTGAAGCTGCCCGGCGAGCGGATGGTCGGCCAGGATGTCGAGATGATCCTCACCGAACACGCGCCCAGCCTACGGCCGCCCTATCAGCGGCTGCTCGGCGATGCGATGCGGGGAGTGGGCGAGCTGTTCGGGCGGGACGACATCGTGGACGCCCAGTGGCGCATCGTCGAGCCCGTCCTGGACAACGCGACACCGGTCTATCCCTATGAGCCGGGAAGCTGGGGCCCGGGGGAAGCCGAAGCGCTGATCGGCCCGGACGGGCCGTGGCGAATCCCCGGCACAACGCCGGAGGCATCACGATGATGCACGACCTCGTCGTTCGGTTCGGACTGGACAACACATTGCTGAACAATGATCGCGTGCAGGCGGACCTCGACGTGTATCTCTGACCGCGTGAAGCAGTGACAGGAGGCAGGACATGAAGGCAACGGAACGGCTGCACGCGCTGGGTCAAAGCCTCTGGCTGGACAACATCACCCGCGATCTGCTCACCAGCGGTACACTGCAGCGCTATATCAACGAGTTGTCGGTGACCGGTCTCACCTCCAATCCGTCGATATTCGACCATGCGATTGCGCACAGCAAATCGTATGACGAGGAGATCGGGCGCTTGGCGCCGGCCGCCAGGTCGCAGGAAGCGCTGTTCTTCGAGCTTGCCATCCAGGACCTGACCAAGGCGGCCGACATGTTCGCGCCGATTTTCCAGCGGACAGCCGGCGTCGATGGCTGGGTTTCGCTGGAGGTCTCGCCATTGCTTGCGCATGACACCTCGAAGACGGTGGCGGAGGCGCGTGTGCTGCATGCGAAAGCCGATCGCCCCAACGTGTTCATCAAGATCCCCGGCACGCTGGAAGGCCTGCCGGCGATCGAGGAAGCCATCTTCTCCGGTGTGCCCATCAACGTCACGCTGCTGTTCTCGCGTGACGACTATGTGCGGGCGGCCGATGCCTACATGCGCGGCCTGGAGCGTCGCGTGGCGGCGGGGCTGAACCCGGATGTACGCTCCGTCGCATCCGTCTTCGTCAGCCGCTGGGACAAGGCGACGCTGGACAAGGTTCCGGCGGAGTTGCGCGACAGGCTTGGCATCGCGGTCTCGCAGCAGAGCTACAAGGCATATCGCGACCTGCTGGAGTCGGATCGCTGGCAACGGCTGGAGGGGTGGGGTGCACGGCCGCAGCGGCTGTTGTTCGCCAGCACCAGCACCAAGGACCCGCTGGCCTCGGACGTGTTGTATGTTGGCGCGCTGGCGGCGCCCAACACGGTCAACACGATGCCGGAGGAGACCCTGCTGGCGTTCGGCGAGCACGGCGCGGTTGATCGCGCGATGCCGCGCGACGGCGGTGACGCGGAGCAGGTGCTGGTGGCGATCACGCGCGCCGGCGTCGATGTCGGCGCGATGGCCAGGCAGTTGCAGGACGAGGGCGCCAAGGGCTTCGTCGATTCCTGGAAGGACCTGCTGGGCGCCATCGAGACCAAGAGCAAGGCGCTGGCTTAGCCGTCACGGAGGACAGAATGGCAGATTCGCAGCGGCCGAATGACACGGCGGCATGGCAGGCACTGGCCACGCATTATCAGCAGATCAAGGACGTGCACCTGCGGCGGCTCTTCGCCGACGATCCGGGGCGCGGCGAGCGCCTGACCGTCGAAGCCGCGGGGCTTTACCTGGACTATTCGAAGAACCGCATCACCGACGAGACTGTGCGGCTGCTGCTGCAGCTTGCCCAGGAGCGCGGCGTGACCCAGCGGCGCGACGCCATGTTCCGTGGCGACCAGATCAACATCACGGAGCGGCGTGCCGTGCTGCACGTGGCACTGCGCGCGCCGCGAGGCACGCGCATCCTGGTCGACGGACATGACGTCGTGCCGGACGTGCACCAGGTGCTGGACGCGATGGCCGATTTCGCCACGCGCATCCGCTCCGGCACCTGGCTCGGCCATACGGGCAAGCGCATCCGCAATGTGATCAATATCGGCATCGGCGGCTCGTATCTCGGGCCCGAGATGGCGTATCTCGCGCTGCGCCCGTTCAGCGAACGGTCGATGGCGTTCCGCTTCGTCTCCAATGTCGATGGCGCCGACTTCACCGAGGCGACGCGCGACCTTGATCCCGGCGAGACATTGTTCGTGGTGGCGTCGAAGACCTTCACCACGCTCGAGACAATGACCAACGCGGCCACGGCGCGGAAGTGGCTGGTCGATGCACTCGGCTCAGACGCTGCCGTGGCGAAACATTTCGTGGCGCTGTCGACTAATACCGAGGCGGTCCGCAAATTCGGCATCGACACGGCCAACATGTTCGGCTTCTGGGACTGGGTCGGTGGCCGCTACTCGATGGATTCCGCGATCGGCCTGTCCACGATGATCGCCATCGGACCGGACGGCTTCCGCGACATGCTTGCCGGCTTCCACGCCATGGATGAGCATTTCCTTACTGCGCCGCCGGAGCGCAACCTGCCGCTGCTGATGGGGATGTTCACTGTCTGGTACAACAATTTCTTCGGCGCCCAGACGATCGGCGTGATGCCCTATTCGTCGCATATGCGGCGCTTCCCCGCCTACCTGCAGCAGTTGCAGATGGAGAGCAACGGCAAGCACATCGACCTGCAGGGTCACCCGGTGGACGGGCAGACCGGCGCGATAATCTGGGGCGAGCCGGGCACTGACGGGCAGCACTCGTTCTACCAGTTGCTGCACCAGGGCACCAAGCTGGTGCCTTGCGACTTCATCGGCTTCTGCCGCCATCTGAGCCCGCTTGTGGAACAGCACGACCTGCTGATGGCCAACCTGTTTGCCCAGGCCGAGGCATTGGCGTTCGGCAAGACCGCACAAGAGCTGACGGAGGAAGGCTCGCCGGCGTTCCAGACGCCGTTTCGGGTCACCGAGGGCAACCGTCCAAGCAACATGATCCTGGCGGATGCCTTGACCCCACACAGCCTCGGCGCGTTGGTCGCCTTGTATGAACACAACGTGTTCACCCAGGGCGCGATCTGGGACATCGATTCCTACGATCAGTGGGGCGTCGAGCTGGGCAAGGCCCTCGCGCAGCGGATCATCCCGGAGCTTGGCACCGCGGAGCCGAAGCTGGCGCATGACGGATCCACCAATGCGCTGATACGGCGCTATCGTCGGCGGCGGGCGTAGACGTCAGTCCGCCGCGAAGAGCTCATTCAACGTGGCGTCGCACAAACCGGATCCCGCCGGTAATACCGGCCTCGCTCTGCACGCCGACGATCGGTCCAAAACGGCATGCCCCAGGCTGCGGTCCTCGGCCTAGTAACAGGCCGGGTAGGGATAATAGCCGCACGGGGGTTGGTAATAGGGCGCCGGGTAGGCTGCGGCTGCGGCTGCGCCCGCCGCTGCGCCAACGGCAACACCGGCGGCGACTGCGCCATAAGGATAGGCCGAGTGGCCGTAGTACGCGCCACCATAGTACCCGCCACCATAGTACCCGCCCCGATAAGCAGTGCCGCCATAGGCCGTGGTGCCATAGCGATTGGTCGCCGCCCAGGAGCCGCCACCGCCGGAGGCGGAACCGCCGTAGGCGCCGTGCGCAGACCAAGAGCCATTACTTCCCGACGCTGTGCCGCCACGGAAGCCCGTTGCGTTCCAGTCACCGCGACTATTTCCGGAGGCCGTACTACCGCGCGGACCTTCTGCGGCCCAGTTGCCTCCTGGCCCCCTGACGGCGGCGCCGCCGAACGAGCCGTGATACGCACCGCCGCCGCCGGCGCCCCTCCAGGCGAGGGCATCAGGAATCGCTGAAAGCGCCAGCACGGTCGCCAAGCAGCAACCAATCAGTCGATTCATTGTGTCGCTCCTTTCACTTTGGTGCGTGGGGCTGCGGGCGCTTTCAGCTCCACCTGCTTTGCTCCCTCCGGCGGTTGAAAGGTGAAATCGGCGTCGGTGGGCGTGACCGAGAAGTTCCAATCGGAAAACGTGGCGATAAAGTTCGGCTGGCCTGGGACCGACCGATAGGTGATGAACAGGCGCTCAGGCAGCGACTGAGCGTTTTTTGTTAGCCAGAGTTCCAGCTCAAGGCCGGGCGGCTGAAAGAGGGTCAGGTGATTGGCAGGTGCGCCATCGATTGTCACCTCGTTGACAATTTTGCCCTCGGTAACACCGCTCGTCAGCGATTTGTCGGGGGTTGAGCTCAGGAAATCCTCGAAGGGAAAGTCAAAGCCGACGCGGCTTTCCGCCTCTTTGATCATTCCCCCAATGGTATCGGGGACGGGTATACTGACGTATTCCTTTTTGGCCGGCCCGTACAGCACGAGCGTCTTGCCGTCGTAGAAGAGTTGCGTCGCGCCATCGTCCCCGTCGATGTCAACGCGCAGCCGATCCGGACGGCGGACGAGGACCTTCACGGTATGCCCGATGTGGAGAAACCGGCGGTCGACATCCGCATAGACCCGCAGTGTGCGCGCTTGAAACGAGAACTGCTTGCCGAGCAAAGTCTGGCCCATCTGCTGGAGAGCCGAGCGTGCCTCCTCGGTGATGGCCGGCTTCGCCGGAGGCGATGCGCCGAGTGCCGGCATCATGACTGCGCCGATGAGGAAAGTTGCTGAAAGCAACCCCGCGACCGTCGCGCCTATCGTACTGTATCGTGGCGATGACATTGGTGGTTTCACTCCTCTACATGGACCACGGGCTGGCATGGTAAGTCTCCATCCAACTTTCATTGGCATTCGATTGGTGATTCGATGGGCGGCGGCTCGGTCATGCGTTTCTGGACCCTCGGCGCGTGGGAGCCAAGTAGGAGGCTCGGTTTAAGGTTCCCTGGAACGATGAGCAAAAATCAAGACATACGCAACAGAAGCGGCCCATTGAGCCGACTGCCCTTTTTCGCTGCACAATTCCGGTGCGAAAATCCAGCGGCTGGGTTCGATGGGTGTGTCCGTTCGGGCCGGGTGCTCTACGCGCAGGAGCGTGCGAAGCCCAAACTGTCTCATTCGGTTATCCCCGGTTATTTTGGGTTGTCCACTGGCAGGCCGCCGGTCGGCGCTTTAGCATTTCCACGCATGCTTGGGAGGGTCGGCCATGCCGTTTGACGGTAGCTCAATGTCACGGGACGTGCTCGTTCTGGGCGGCCTGCTTGAGTTCTTTGAGGACGATGATCGCTGGGTGCAAGATATGTTCAGCGACGGAGAAGGGCGATCTTGCCTGGTCAATGCCCTGCGCATTACGCGACTGAGGCTGAATATCCGGCGCGACAGAGCGGCAGCGTATCTCACACGCGCCATCCGCCAGCATCACCGCGAGGGGGGACTGCAATTTTTCAACGACCACCTTTGCTCGGGCATCGAGGAACTGCGCGACACGATCAGGTTCGCTTGCGCGCTGGCGGCCACTTACCCGCCTGACGGTCTACCGTATGCGCCGGTGAGGCCAACCCGCTACACGCCATCGAGCCAACCATTTGTCCACGGCCTTGCACACCTCGAACGGCGTCTGTCCTTGCCCGCCGGACAGCTTGAATTGGCGTTGGGCTAACGGAGCGATTCTGTCGGCTCTGGCGCCTCGGGGCTCGACGAGTTCCCACGAGGTGGCAACCCACTCCCGACGACGCGTTGCGCAAACGGCGTCGCGGCACGGGGTAAGCGCGCGGTAGCCGCAGGCATTTTGTGATGCTTGTGGTCCTGCCCATAGTCGCTCATGAACTTCGCGCAGACGGCCGTCAACCGGAAAGGCGCGACGCGGTGAATTGGTTATGGCGTATCGCCTACAGGGTAGGCTTTCGCGGGGCGCGGCTGTGGTGGTGGCTGCGTCATCCAGACCATTATGGCGCCGTGGTAGCCATCTGGCTCGACGGCCGTGTCCTCGCCGTCCGTCAGTCTTATCGCGCCAACCTCACCTTCCCTGGAGGCGGGATCGGCCGCGGTGAGCAACCAAGGGACGCCGCGCGGCGTGAGCTTGCCGAGGAAATTGGGCTCGTTGTTGCGCCCGGGGACCTGCGGTTCGTGCTCGAAACTGTCGCTGAATGGGACTTTCGCCGCGACCACGTGCACGTTTTCGAGCTACATCTGCATGCCGAGCCGCAGCTCAGGATCGACAGCCGCGAAATAATCGCCGCGCGATTCATTGAACCGGAGCGACTGCTCGCGGACCAGGGCATCTCGCCGTTCGTTCGCACTTACCTCATGGCGGGTTGCGGAGGTCGAACGGGGTAGCGCCCATTGCACCAGTCATCTATACGGGCGTCAACTGGCACTCGCGGAAGAAGAGTGCTGAAATGGGTGTTCGTGGCCGCCGTATCGCGGGAGGATCGGCGAGCCACAGCAAGCCACATTCCAAGACCAACAGGAGGGTTCCGAATGAAGTTCCGTCCCCTACACGACCGTGTCGTGGTCCGCCGGCTTGAAGCCGAAGAGAAGAGCGCGGGCGGCATCATCATCCCCGACACGGCAAAGGAGAAGCCGATGGAGGGTGAGGTCATCGCGGTCGGTCCCGGCGCACGTGACGAAGCCGGCAAGCTCGTGCCGCTCGATGTCAAGGCCGGCGATCGCATCCTGTTCGGAAAGTGGTCGGGCACTGAGGTGAAGCTCGATGGTGAGGACCTTCTGATCATGAAGGAGAGTGACATCATGGGCATCATCGAGGGCAAGCCCGCAGCGAAGCGGAAGGCGGCCTGATCGGCGCGCCGGCATTCATCAGAACGCAATACGGGAGGATATCAATCCATGGCTGCCAAGGACGTACGGTTCGGCGGTGATGCGCGCCAGCGCATGCTGCGTGGTGTCGACATTCTGGCTGACGCGGTGAAGGTCACGTTGGGGCCGAAGGGCCGCAATGTGGTGCTCGACAAGAGTTTCGGCGCGCCTCGTATCACCAAGGACGGCGTGACCGTCGCCAAGGACATCGAACTCGCCGACAAGTTCGAGAACATGGGCGCACAGATGGTGCGCGAGGTCGCCTCCAAGACCAGCGATATTGCCGGTGACGGCACCACCACGGCGACCGTTCTCGCCCAGGCCATCGTGCGCGAGGGCGCCAAGGCTGTCGCCGCGGGCATGAACCCGATGGACCTCAAGCGCGGCATCGACAAGGCGGTGCAGGCCGTCGTCGACGAACTGAAGAAACGGACCAAGAAGATCACCACGCCGGCGGAGACCGCGCAGGTCGGTGCGATCGCCGCCAACGGCGAGACCGAGATCGGCAAGATGATCTCCGAGGCGATGCAGAAGGTCGGCAACGAGGGCGTCATCACGGTGGAGGAGGCGAAGGGCATCCAAACCGAGCTCGAAGTCGTCGAGGGCATGCAGTTCGACCGCGGCTACGTTTCTCCGTACTTCATCACCAACGCCGAGAAGATGGTCGCCGAGCTGGCCGACCCCTACATCCTGATCCACGAGAAGAAGCTGTCCACCCTGCAGCCGTTGCTCCCGTTGCTCGAGAGCGTCGTGAAGTCCGGCAAGCCGTTGCTGATCGTCGCCGAGGATGTCGAGGGCGAGGCGCTTGCCACCCTGGTGGTGAACAAGCTGCGCGGCGGCCTGAAGGTCGCGGCAGTGAAGGCGCCCGGCTTCGGCGATCGCCGCAAGGCGATGCTGGAGGACATCGCGATCCTCACCGGCGGCGAGGTGATCAGCGAGGATCTCGGCATCAAGCTCGAGAATGTCACGCTCCAGATGCTCGGCACGGCAAAGAGGGTGTTGATCGAGAAGGAGAACACCACGATCGTCGAGGGCGCTGGGAAGAAGCAGGATATCGTCGCCCGCTGCAACCAGATCCGCGCGCAGACTGAGGAGACCACTTCGGACTACGACCGCGAGAAACTGCAGGAGCGTCTGGCCAAGCTCGCCGGCGGCGTGGCGGTGATCCGTGTCGGCGGCGCCTCCGAGGTCGAGGTGAAGGAGCGCAAGGACCGCGTCGACGACGCGCTGCATGCGACGCGGGCGGCAGTCGAGGAAGGCGTGGTGGCGGGCGGCGGTGTACCTTTGGCGCGCGCGTCGCTCATTCTGTCAAAGCTGAAGGTGGACAACGACGATCAGCAGTTCGGCATCGAGATCGTACGCAAGGCGGTGCAAACGCCGCTGCGCCAGATCGCGGAAAATGCTGGCGAGGACGGCGCGGTCATCGCCGGGAAAATCCTCGACAGAGATGAGTACAACTGGGGTTATGATGCCCAGGCGGGCGAGTTCAAGGATCTGGTGAAGGCCGGCATCGTTGACCCGACCAAGGTGGTGCGCACGGCTCTGCAGGACGCCGCATCGGTGGCTGGCCTGTTGGTAACCACCGAGGCGATGGTCGCGGAGAAGCCCGAGAAGAATCCACCTGCGATGCCGCCGGGTGGCGGCGGGATGGGCGGCATGGGCGGCATGGGCGACATGGGCTTCTGATTGACGTTGATCGCCGAAAGTGAACGGGGCGGATCGCAAGGTCCGCCCCGTTCAGCGTCGCGGACGGTGCCGGCGGCAGGCTGGCGGTTTCAGCCGTGCAATTCGCCAGCCTGCAGGGCCTCATAGCCTGGCGCCGATTGCGAGGCGCACGCATGGTGCCAGCGTATCGCGTCGGGGGCAGGCTGCGGAGCCAGCCTCGGGTCGTGCTATCAGATTCGCAACATCGCAACCGCACGGTCGAAGCGCCGACTACGGATTCACCGCCGCTGGCGGCACCGGGAAGTCAGCGCGCGATGAAACCGCGCGTCTGCCTTTGCAGCACACGCTGGTCAGCGGATCTGCTGGATCTGCCGCAACGCCTCCTCGGCGATCGACGACTTCGTGGTGTCGAACGCCCGGCGCCAGGTTCTTTCGGTCGCCCTGCAGTCCGGACCTCACCCCGATCGAACAGACGTTCGCCAAGCTCATGACCCTGCTGCGAAAGGCTGCGGCACGATCGGTCGAGGCAGCAACGTAAGACAATCAGGCTCTTGGCCAGCGGTTCGACGCGGTTGAGCGTGCAGGTCTGGATCAAGGTATTGGCGAGCGCTCCGCTTCAGCCAATGATGCGGGACGATCGGCCGATGGCAGACCCGTTCGTAGAGCGTGGGCTTGCCGACCCGACGGACCGGGTTGTTTTCAGGGGGTGGCATGGCGTTCTGGACAGAACCGCAGATGGCGTCGATCCACAAAATGCTCAACCCGCGCTCCATTGCGATCGTGGGCGCGACGCCGCGGATGCAGTATGGCGGGCGGTTTCTGGCAGCGGCACTCAAGGCCAAGGACCGGGTGCGGGTTTATGCCGTGAACCCGCGTTACGACGAAATCATGGGGGTGAAGTCCTACCCGAGTGTCACGGACCTGCCCGAGGCCCCCGACGTTGTGGGCATCGTGGTGCCCTATGACCAGGTGCTCGATGTCCTCCAGGAGAGCCACCGGAAGGGGGCGGGATCGGCAATCGTGATCTCTGCCGGATTCGCCGAGCGCGACGCGGACGACCGGCGTGATCTGCAGGGGGAATTGGGCGAATTTGCCCGCGCCTCAGGCATGCGTATCAGCGGTCCCAACTGCCTGGGGCTCGCGAATGTCAAAGACGACATTTGGGCCACCGCTTCGTCGCGCGGGGCGTCTGGTCTGACCGGG
>DATAPW010000137.1:0-5422 GCA_036265005.1 Acetobacteraceae bacterium
GCAACCACGACACCGGTCGGTCGGTATTATCAAGACGAGCACGATCGCATCACTTTGAATCAGTTCAGCCATTCGACGACCGAATGGGATCTTCTCATCTTCCTGGCGCGTCAGGAAGGGTTCGACGTGTTCGTTCAGGGCCAGACGCTCTATTTTCAACCTGCAACCGAGCCGACCGAAATCGCGGCATTGTTTCAACCAGATGATCTGATCGATTTGAAACTCGAAAGATCCTTGACCTTGGCACGAGATATCGAGGTGGTGGTAAAGAGCTGGAATTCGCGCCAGAACAGCGCGTTCGTACAGCGTGCACGTGCCAACGGCCGCTGTGTCTCCGGCAAGTCTGCAAGCCAGCCGCAACAGTATGTACTTGTTCGACCTAATCTGACACCCGATGACGCGTTGAAACTTGCGCAACGGACATTGGCCGAGCTAACGCGACATGAGCGCACGATCGGGATGACCGTTCCCGGCGAACTTATGTTGACTCCACGGAGCATTATCATGCTGGAGGGGACCTGTTCGGACTTCGACCAGGCATACTACATCGACGTCATCGAACGGCGGCTCCACCAAACAGGCGGGCTCACCCAGCATATTCGCGCGAAGAACACTTCTCCACGTACCGAGACGACCACGCCCGCGGATTTGAGTGGTCACGGTGGGATTTAGCACATGGAGCGGCTTCTCAACATTGTTAAGCAGCACGCTGGCGCATTGGATCAAGGCGGCAGTCAGCCGCGATTCGGCACGGTCACCTCGGTCAATCCTGTAGCTGCGACGGCGCGCGTAACACTGCAGCCAGAAGGCGTTCTGAGCGGCTGGTTGCCAGTACTCTCACCCTGGATCGGCGCCGGATGGGGCATATGCTGCCCCCCGTCACCGGGCGATCAGGTCCTGGTTCTTGCGCAGGAGGGTGATGCCGAGCACGGCGTCATCGTCGGACGATCGTTTTCCAGCACTCAGAACCCACCGGCCACACCAGTAGGTGAACTTTGGCTGGTCCATAGCTCCGGCAGTTTCGTCAAGCTGCAGAATGACGGCACAATCCGAATGCACGGCGATCTTCATGTGGCTGGTGACATTTACGATTCGCAGGGCTCGTTGTCCCGGCTGCGTGGTCACTACAACGACCATACGCATTCGGACTCCCGCGGAAGTGCAACGTCTGTAACCAATCAACCGGACTGAGCCTCATGGCAGACGCCTTCCACCAGTGGGGATCCGATCTCGCGACCGGCTCAACCGGCGATATCAGCACAATCTCGGGCCAACTACTCGGCCAGCAACGTGTCTTGCGGCGACTTTTGACCAACCCTGGTGAATACATCTGGCAGCTCGATTATGGCGCAGGGCTGGCGCGCTTCATCGGTCAGCCGATCAGTCCACTGCAGATAAGGGCCGTCGTCCGAAGCCAAATATTCAAGGAGTCGGCAGTGGCCAGGCAACCCGAGCCGGTGATCGATGTGCAGGTATCACCCGGCGGAGCAGCAGGCACTGTGTACGTCTACATACGTTACGTCGATGCACACAACCGACAGACACAGGCTCTCTCATTCTCGGTCTCCGCATAGATCATGCAACTCTCACTTCGCAACTTCAATACTCTCGTGCAGAACATGGCTGCCGCGGTCGAGGCCTCGGCAACGCAACTTGTTGATCTGAGCGTAGGCTCGACGTTGCGCGCAGTCCTGGAGGCAAACGCTTCCATTGGCCTGTGGATGCAGTGGCTCATTCTGCTGGTATTGCGAATGACACACGCAGCCACGAGCAGCGGAGGTGATCTCGATAGCTGGATGGGCGACTTTTCACTGGCGCGGCTTCCGGCCATCGCCGCCACCGGCATCGTCACGTTCTCGCGGTTCACACCGACCGTGGCGGCCTTGATACCCGCTGGTGCGTTGGTCCGTACAGCGGATGGCACGCAAACATTCGAAATCAGCGTGGATACGTTGCTGACGGCATGGTCGCCCGCCAGCAATGGCTATGTCATCGCATCCGGTGTCGCCTCTCTCGACGTACCGGTCGCGGCCCAAACTGCGGGAAGTTCAGGCAATGTGCAGGCTGGCACTGTTACCTTGCTTGCATCGGCTCTGCCCGGCATAGACTCCGTCAGCAACGCGAATGCCTTCCAGAACGGGTTGGATGCCGAGACTGACGATGCATTCCGGAGCCGGTTCTGCAATTTCGTTGCGAGCCGCTCCCGCGCCACACCACTTGCCGTCGGTTACGCGATCTGCGGCATTCAGCAAGGCCTGAATTACACGATCCAGGAAAATCTATACCCCATTGGTACGCCATTCATGGGCAGGTTTGTCGTGACAGTCGATGATGGCTCCGGAAGTCCGTCAACCGCCTTGCTGTCCACGATCCAGGACGCCGTAGATGCGGTTCGACCGGTCGGGTCGATCTTCAGCGTCCGACCTCCGACAGTTATCATTGCGGATGTATCATTTACGATCCAAGTTGCCGCCGCAACGGCCAAGGGCCCGATCGCGGCACTCGTCGGTCGTGCCGTCGGTTCCTACATCAACACCCTGCCGATCGGTGTAGGGCTTCCTTTGACCAGGCTGGCACAGATCGCCTATTCGGCAAGCCCCGCCGTAATCAATGTCAGTCAGCTGCTCGTCAACGGCAGCCCATCTGACATCACTCCAACGGCTTCCAGCGTGATCAAAGCCGGCATCATTGCGGTCAACTGATATGACAGGCGATCAACAAGACATGCTGTCGCGGCTCCGGGCGGTTCTGCCGACAGGGTGGTTCCCTGACCAGGCCCCAGTGCTCGATGGTTTGCTCAACGGACTGGCCAGTGCGGGAAGCTGGGCCCATGGGCTGTTGCAATGCGTAAAGGCACAAACCCGGATCGCGACTGCGTCCGATATCTGGCTCGACATCATTGCGTCCGACTTCTTCGGCAGTCGGGTCATGCGGCGGAATGGCCAGAGCGATGAGACATTCCGTAGCAGGATCCAACGCGAATTGTTCAGGGAGCGCGGAACGCGCGGTGCGATCATTGCAATACTTACCGACCTGACAGAACGCGCACCCATGGTGTTCGAACCTGCGCGACCAACCGATACTGGTGGCTACGCATCCATCGGTGGCCCGGGCGCCGGGACAGCGTATGGCGTTGCGGGTGGCTGGGGCAATCTTGGGCTGCCGTTTCAGTGCTTCATTACTGCATACCGGCCGATCGGCAGTGGCATCGCCAGTATTGCCGGCTGGGGTGGGAACGTCGGAAGTTACGGCCGAGGCGCCATTGAATATGCCAGCTTGGAGATGGTACAGGGCCAGGTGACGGATAGCGATATCTACGCTGCTGTCGCCGATGTACTGCCAGTTGCCACAATCGGTTGGACCAGAATTACCAGCTGAAATCGATCCTGCCGACCTATATGAGGACCTCATGGACAGAAGCCTGGTTTATCCGGGAAGCATCCCGCTTGACTCCGATCTTCTGAATGCCAACCGCGATAGCATGATTGCGCTGGGTTATCTGGCGCAGGCGGTACTTGGCACCAATGTCGTGGTTGATGGGCTCCCTTGCGCTCCGACTGCCCCGGCGTCGCTGACAGTCATCATCGGGCCAGGCAGCATCACCCAGGTCTCGGTAGTGGATGCTCTCGCCTATGGGTCGCTGCCTGCCGACATGACGGATCCGCTGGTCAAGATGGGGATAAATCTTGCGACGACCCCTTTCACACTCGCTTCACCCGCGACATCCGGCCAGTCCATCAATTACCTGATCCAGGCTGCATTGCAGGAGAGCGATACCAATCCTGTGGTGCTGCCATACTACAACGCGGCTAATCCGGCACAGCCCTATAGCGGACCGACCAACTCGGGTATCGCACAGAATACGCGCCGTATTCAGCGTGTGCAGTTGCAACTCAAAGCCGGAGCTCCTGCCAATACCGGCTCGCAAGCTACCGCTCCAGTGGACAATGGCTGGGTCGGTCTCTACGTGGTCACGGTGTCATACGGTCAGACCGTGATTGGTGCGGCTGGTATCACGCAATTGGCCACTGCCCCCTTTCTCAACTGGAAGCTTCCGGCGCTGCGGCCCGGCTTCGCGACCGGGGTTCAGACCTTTCTTATTTCCGGCAGCTTCACCGTGCCATTCGGCGTGACTCAAGTGGAAGTCGAAGTGTGGGGCGGCGGCTCAGGGACATTCGCCTCGGTCAACAGCATTGCGAGCGGCGGCGGTTCAGGTGGCGGCTACGCACGCAAGCGCGTCACGGGTTTGATTACCGGGCAGACCGTCTCGGTGGTTGTTGGTGGTGGCGGCGCCGCCGGCATCTCGGGTGGCTCGGCACCAACGGCAGGTGGGTCCTCCAGCTTCGGTCCGTACGTCAGTGCCACCGGCGGAAGCTTGAACCCACTCGCCAACGTCGCAAACCCACAGAATGGCGCTACGCCGAGCGGTATCGGTGTGGCTGGCGATGTCAACTTCGCAGGTTCTGCGGGACAGGCCGGCATTCTGAATCAGGGTGGGCTGGGCGGCGGCGCGCCGATGGGCGGTTGTCAGAACAGTGGAACCTGGGGCCTGACGGGTGCCTTTCCGGGCGGTGGCGCGTCCGGTGCCGGAACCGGCGCGAACAATACCACGTCGTATAACGGTGGCGCGGGATCACCTGGTCTCGTCGTGGCGAGATGGTAGGAAAGCCAATGAAAACGTATGCCCGGATTCAACAAGGGTTGGTCGCCGAAATGCTGAAAACCGATGGCGACATAACCGCCATGTTCAATCCTGCCCTCGACTGGGTGGACGTCTCGTCGGAACCAAGCGTAGCCGACGGCTGGATATTTGATGGGAAGAGCTTCACCCCACCTCCCGCCTCGCCGACGGTCGTGCCAACTCCGACAATCGCAGAGCTGCAAGCGCAGCTCGCCATCCTCAGCGCCCAGCTTGAAGTCTTGTCCAACGAAGGATGAGAGCCGGCTGCTGCCGCTCGCATCTGCTCACCCTTTCAAGCTTTTCGCTCAAATCAGGAAACCGGCATGCCAACTCCAGCAACACATGTCTGGAAACCCAGCAACGCGCGAACTGTGGTACTGGACGCGTTCATTCCAGTGCCGCGTGGGTCAGCGGCCGCCGCGCCGCCGCCGTTGAACTGGCCGACCAAAGATCCCATTGACGTGCTGGATTACCAGTTCGACATCACGCCCGCAGTCGTCGGGAATGACGGCGATGTCATTGCGACACTTGATGTGTCCATCGAACCGAACAACCCCGGCGATCTGAGTTTGCAAAGTGCCACTACCGACGGAACCGTCGCGGTATTGTGGCTCGCCGGCGGTCAGGCGGGCACAGTCTATACCGTGACATTGGTGATTGCGACCACGAACGGCCGCACCATCCAACGAAGCATTCTGTTGCCAGTGGTATACTTATCGGTCCCTCCGGTACCTCCCAACG
>DATAPW010000138.1:0-7022 GCA_036265005.1 Acetobacteraceae bacterium
GAACGGATGCGCCCAGCTCGGTCCCTCCAACTGCGCGGTGAAATCGATGTCGTTGATCTGCACGCGCCACAGCAACGGGCCGAACAGCACCGCGAGGATCATGGCGGACAGGATCACCGAACTCGCCACCGCGAGGCGATGGCGACGGAAGCGCCGCCACGCCTCGGTCCACGGCGTGACGTGGCGCGCCGGCGGCTTGCGCAGGGCGGCGACGGGCGCGCCGTCAGCGGTAGGAGATGCGTGGGTCGAGCCAGCCATACAGCAAATCCGCGATCAGGTTGAACAGGATGACCAGGCAGGCGAAGACAAACGTGACTGCCATGACCACGGGCGTGTCGTTGGCCAGGATCGCCGTGATCAACAGCGATCCGATACCGGGGATCCGGAAGATCTGCTCGGTGATGATGGCGCCGCCGAACACGACCGGCATCTGCAGCGCGATCAGCGTCACCACCGGGATCATCGCATTGCGCACGATGTGCTTCATCACCACGCCGCTCTCCGGCAATCCCTTGGAGCGCGCGGTGGTGACGTAGTCCAGGCGGATCACGTCGAGCACGGCGGAGCGCACGAAGCGCGTCCAGGTGGCGCCCTGGAACAGTCCGAGCACCATGATCGGCATGATCGATTGCTTGAACTCGGCCCACCACCAGGCAAAGCCGGTGGCGGCCAGGTCCGAGCGGAACACGAAGGGCAGCCAGCCGAGCGTGACGCTGAACAGCAGGATGAACACCAGGCCGGTGAAGAACACCGGCAGCGAGAACCCCATCAGGGCGACCGTGCTGGCGATCTGGTCGAACACCGAATAGGGCCGCGTGGCGGCGTAGATGCCAACCGGGAACGCGATCAGCAGCGCGATGACCTGCGAGGCGCCGATCACACCGAGCGTGGTCGGCAGTCGCTGCAGGATCAGCGTATCGACGTTGATCCGGCTGGCGAAAGAGAAGCCCCAGTCGCCATGCAGCATGGCGTTGAGCCAGTGCAGGTAGCGCACGGGTATCGGATCATCGAGGCCGAATTTGGCGCGCAGCGCAGCCTGCACTTCCGGCGGGATGGCGGGATTGGTCGCCAGTTCGCCGAACGGATCGCCCGGCGCCAGCGCCAATACGGTGAACAGCACGACGCTGATCCCGAGCAGGCTCGGGATGGCGATCAGCAGGCGCCTGATGAAATAGCGGCTCACGGGCGCGCCGCTTCAGTGGCTGACACTGGCACTTCGACTGTCACGGCGATCACCGCTGCCTCGCGGCAGCCCTCAGGCGTCGCGGTACCAGTCCTGGATCGCGTAGGTGTTGTTGTCCCACCCGCTCAGCGGCGCGTGCAGGTTCTTCGCCACCGCCGTCACGCCCGGACGCGTCACCACCGGGATGACCACCACGTTCTTGATCAACAGGTCGTTCATGGCGATGAACAGCGCCGCGCGCTTGACCGGACTGAGTTCGCCTTCGCTCTGCGCGAACAGCTTGTCGTATTCGGCGCTCTGCCAGCGGGTGATGTTGCGTCCCTGGAACTTGTTCGCCTTGGTCGCGGCCTCCTCCGACAGGAATTGCCGCATGAAGGTGCTCGGATCCGGCTGCGCCATCGTCGTCGTGTACATCTGGAGGTCGCAGGCGAAGTGCGGATAGGTGTCCAGGTTCGCCACGTCCGAGGAGAAGAACACCGAAGCGGTGACCGACTTGATCTCGATCGAGATGCCGGCCTTCTGGCAGGACTGTTTGACGATTTCCTGGGTCTTCTGCCGCGGCGCGTTGATCGAGGACTGATACACCGCGTGCAGCTTCACGCCGTTCTTCTCGCGCACGCCGTCGGCGCCCGGCTTCCAGCCGGCATCGTCCAGCAGCTTGATCGCCTTCTCGATGCTGAACGCGTAACTGGTATTCTTTGAAACGAACTTCTCCGGGGCGTTGACGAAGTTCGCGGTATCCTCGCCGGTGCGGCCGTAGATGAACTTGTGCACCGACGCCTTGTCCACCAGCAGGTTGAGCGCATCGCGCACCGCCGGGTCGGACAGGTAGGGATGCTTGGTCTTGAGGCTGGACCGCTCGCCATCGACCTCTTTCCAGGGGTCGGTGTTGTTGAGCTGGATATGCTCGATGCTGCCACCCGGCAGGATGACGACCTGGCCCTTGCCGGCGGATTCCAGCCGCTTGAGGATTTCATCCTCGACCTGCAGGTTCCAGGCGAAGTCGTATTCGCCGGTCTGCAGCACGGCGCGCGCCGCCGACACCGCGTCACCGCCGCCCTTCATCTCGATGGTGTCGAAGTACGGCCGGTTGTCCATGTGATAGTTCGGGTTGATCTTGCCCTGCACCAGGTCGCCCGGCTTGAAATCGACGAACAGGTAGGCCCCGGTGCCGACCGGCACGAGGTTCGCCGGCGCCTCGCGCGACTTGGCGCCGATGTAGGGCTCGAACAGGTGCTTGGGGATCACCATGCCGAAATTGCCGACGAAGGCATCGGCCCAGAACGGCGTCGGCTTCTTGAACTCCACGCGGATCGTATGGTCGTCGACCTTGACGACCTTGACGTCCTTGTAGCTGCCGATGGTCACCGCGGCCGTCGCCGGATCCGACGAGTACTGCCAGTTGAAGACGCAATCATCCGCGGTGAACGGCTGGCCGTCGTGCCACTTCACACCTTGCTTGAGCTTCCAGGTGACCGACGTGCCGTCCTCGGCCAGTCCGCCGTTCTCGACCGAGGGAATTTCCGCCGCCAGCACCGGCACCAGGTCGCCGTCGGAGTTCCAGCCGGCCAGCGGCTCGTAGAATATGCGCGAGCCATCCTGGTCCTTGGTGCCGACCGCGAAATGCGGGTTCAGCAATGTCGGGCCCTGCCACCACAGCACCTTCAGCGCGCCGCCGCCGCCGCGTTTGGTCGGCTTGTAGACCGGCTTTTCCGCCGCCATCGCCACGCCGGAATACGCCAGCATCTGCGCCGCCAGCGGTGCGGTAAGGCCGAGACCGACCATCGCACGGGTGAACGCGCGTCGCGACACCTTGCCCAGGCGCACGTCCTCGATTGCGTGACGCAGGTCCTGTTCGTTCATGGCTGTTGCCTTCTTCCCAGAGCCCCTGTCGCAGCTTCATGGCCGGCTGTTGCCGTGCCACGCCGCTATTCCGGGAATGCTAGGCAGCATTGCAACGGCGCACAACAGCTATGTTGCCAGCGACCGTACGTTGACACGTGACAAAAAGCCCAGCGCATTCCGCCCAACGTCTGGTAGCCAGACGCCTAGTAGCGGTACAGGTCGTGCTTGAACGGGCCCGAGACGCCGACGCCGATATACTCCGCCTGCTGCGGCGACAGCTTGGTCAGCGTGGCGCCGACCTTGGCCAGATGCAGCGCCGCCACCTTCTCGTCGAGCGCCTTCGGCAGCGTGTAGACCTGGCGCTCATATTTGCCGGCCGGCGCGGTAAACAGCTCGATCTGCGCCAGCACCTGGTTGGTGAAGCTGGCGCTCATCACGAAGCTCGGATGGCCGGTGGCGTTGCCGAGATTGACCAGCCGCCCCTCGCTCAGCACGATCAGCCGCTTGCCGTCGGGGAACAACACCTCGTCGACCTGCGGCTTGACGTTCTCCCACTTGTAGTTGCGCAGTGCCTCGATCTGGATCTCGGAATCGAAGTGGCCGATGTTGCAGACCACGGCACGATGTTTCATCGCCCGCATGTGGTCGAGCGTGATGACATCGACATTGCCGGTGGCAGTGACGAAGATGTCGCCGACCGGCGCGGCGTCGTTCATGGTGACGACCTGGTAGCCTTCCATCGCCGCCTGCAGCGCGCAGATCGGATCGACCTCGGTCACCATCACGCGGCATCCTGCGTTGCGCAGCGACGCGGCCGAGCCCTTGCCAACATCGCCGAAGCCGTTCACCACGGCGACCTTGCCGGCCATCATCACGTCGGTGCCGCGGCGGATGCCGTCCACCAGCGATTCACGGCAGCCGTACAGGTTGTCGAACTTCGACTTGGTCACGCTGTCGTTCACGTTGATCGCCGGGGTCAGCAGCTTGCCGTCGCGCGCCATGTCGCGCAGGCGATGCACGCCGGTGGTGGTCTCTTCCGAGACGCCGCGCACGTCCTTCAGCATGTCCGGATACTTCTGGTGCATCAGCAGGGTCAGGTCGCCGCCGTCATCGAGGATCATGTTCGGCGTCCAACCGTCCGGGCCGCGCACCGTCTGCTCGATGCACCACCAGAACTCCTCCTCGCTCATGCCCTTCCAGGCAAACACCGGCACGCCCGCCGCGGCGACCGCCGATGCGGCGTGGTCCTGGGTGGAGAAGATGTTGCAGGACGACCAACGCACGGTGGCGCCCAGCGCCTGGAGCGTCTCGATCAGCACCGCGGTCTGCACTGTCATGTGCAGGCAGCCGGCGATCCGCGCGCCCTTCAGGGGCTTGGACTTGCCGTATTCCTGGCGGGTCGCCATCAGGCCGGGCATCTCGTCCTCGGCCATGGAGATTTCCTTGCGGCCCCACTCGGCCAGCGAGAAGTCCTTTACCTTGTAGTCCTGGGTCGCCGTCGTGCCGGACATGTCCGCTCGCTCCTGCATGGGTCGGCGCCGATATATAAAGATATCTGCATGTTTGCAATCCTCGATCGAGGCCGGCTTGCCGCACCGTCCGGGTGCCGCTTAGATCGCCCGGTCACGGTTTCGCCAGAGGACCATTCCCGGAGGAAGCGCCATGGGCGTCCGCAACGTTGCCCTCGTCCTGTGCCTGACGCCCGCCTGGATGCTCACCGGCCACGCCGCACGCGCCGGCATGAACGACATCCTCGTCGGCCTGGATGAAAAGGTCGTTTACGACGCCAATGGCCAGACAACCGGGCCGGGCGGCAAGGACGCGGTCCTGGTGATGGACGTCACCGACCCGGCGCACCCGAAGATCCGGGCCAGCCTGCCGCTGGCGAATTCCCTGCTGGGGCCGCCGACCAACCTGCAGATCACGCCGAACGGCAAACTCGCCCTGGTGGCGAATTCGGTGGTCAACACCCAGGACGGCGCCACGTGGAAGGCCGTGCCGGACGACAAGCTGTACGTCATCGACCTGACCGCCAATCCGCCGAAGCTGATCGACACGGTCACCGTCGGCAAGCAGCCGTCAGGCCTGATGATCTCGCACAAGGGCGACCTGGCGCTGATCGGCAACCGCGCGGGCAAGAGCGTCTCGGTGGTGGCGATCGACGGAATGTCGGTGAAGGCGATCGGCGAAGTGCCGATGGACAACGAGGTGGCCGCGGTCGCCATCACCCCGGACGGCAAGCGCGCCTTCGCCTGCATGAACCTGGTGAACAAGGTCGGCGTGCTGGCGATCGACGGGCAGCAGGTGACCTACGACAAGACGCTCGACATTCCGTCGGCGTTCAATCCCTACAACATCGACGTGACGCCGGACGGCAAGTACGTCGTGTCGTCGCACACCGGCGCACAGGGGAACAACGCGGATGCCGAGGTGACGATCGACACCGGCGGCGCGCACCCGCACGTGGTGGCGATTGCTGCGCCGGGCACCGGGGCCGAGGGCTTTGCCATCTCGCCCAACGGCAAATGGGCGGCGTCGGCGCTTATCGAGGGATCCGGCGCGAAGCACAGCGCCTGGAACTATACCAAGGGCGGCCACGCGGCACTGATGGCAGTGGGGGCTGACGGCAAGCTGACGGTTGTCAGCAAGGCGCCGATCGGCGCGCTGCCCGAGGGCATCGCGTTCAGTCCAAAGACTGACTACGTCTATATCGGCAATTACATAGACAAGACCCTGCAGGTCTTCCACATCGTCGGCGGCAGGCTGGTCCAGGTCGGCACCATGGCGCTGCCCGGCCAACCGGCATCGATGCGGGGCGTGGCGCGGTAAGCTGTACTCTTTGCCCGATACCGAGTGCTAACGTCCCAGACCTCAGAACTTCTTCAGCTGTAACTTGTATTTGCAGTAGTTCCCCGTGTTGGCGTCCGCCTGGATCGCTCCGGCGGCGATCGTTCCCACTATATTCGTGACCAGCGGTCCAACCCGTGCAGCGGAGAACTTGTTCTGCCCCGACCCGCTGAACGAACCATCCGCCCCCACGGTGGCAGTGATGGTGGCAGCTCCCATATGGTTATATTCGAGTTTGCTGTCGGTAACGGTCATCTGGATCGGCGCCTGCTTGGCGCAATTCGTGGCGTTCGCGCCATCGGCAATCAGGGTGCCATGATAGGTTCCATCGTACAGTCCAGCCGCAAAGACGACAGTGGCGGATACCAGCATAGCCACTGCGACCGCGAAACCACCAAGCAACACCGGAGCAACGTGCTTCATCGCACACCCAATCGAAAGTAGTTCACGTCGAAAGCGGTTCTTATCGAGCCCGCAGACGACTACCGACTGAACCCAATTACGCGGAGTTCACCCGTTCTGCAAGTAAATCGCTTGACTAGGTTGGCAGAATTGCGGTGCCGATCAGGCTCGCTCTCTACGTCTTTCGGAGCAGTCGGCTAGAAAGACGTAGATCGCCGGCCTTCGCCCGCGACGGCGGAATGAGTAGCACTCAGCGAGGGCTGGGTATCAGGTATTCATCGCGTCGAAGAATTCATTATTGGTCTTGCTGTATTTCAGCTTGTCCAACAGGAACTCCATCGCATCGACGGTGCCCATCGGGTTCAGGATGCGGCGCAGCACCCACATCTTCGATAGCGTGCCCTTCTCCACCAGCAACTCTTCCTTGCGGGTGCCCGACTTGGTTATGTCGATCGCGGGGAAGGTGCGTTTGTCGGACAACTTGCGGTCGAGGATGATTTCCGAGTTACCGGTGCCCTTGAACTCTTCGAAGATCACTTCGTCCATGCGGCTGCCGGTATCGATCAGCGCGGTCGCGATGATGGTGAGCGAGCCACCTTCCTCGATGTTACGCGCTGCGCCGAAGAAGCGCTTCGGCCGCTGCAGGGCGTTGGCATCCACACCGCCGGTCAGCACCTTGCCGGAGGAGGGGACCACGGTGTTGTAGGCGCGGCCGAGGCGGGTGATCGAGTCGAGCAGGATCACC
>DATAPW010000139.1:0-10924 GCA_036265005.1 Acetobacteraceae bacterium
CCTCGACGCAATTATCTATGGAATTCGTAGTATCCCGATCGAACAGCCCCGGACATCAGTTCAGGACTTGGAGTAGCATGCTTGAATGTGGCAATCTATGACGCGACGATTGCCGCCCGGGACAGCGAGTATACCTACAACCGACGGCATCCGGGTGAGGTCGATCCAGGTCTCACCACGGTCATTGCCAATCCGCGCAGCTCGTCCTATCCGTCCGAGCACGCAGTCGCAGCGGGCGCGGCCTCCGCTGTGCTGGCCTACATCTTTCCGGACCGCGCCGCATTCTTTGCTGAACAGGCCGAGGCAGCCGGACGCTCACTTCTGCTCGCCGGCGTCGCGTATCCGAGCGATGTCGAGGCAGGACTTGAACTTCCCCCGCACGCCCAAGAGCAATTCCGATGCAGCCTTTGGGGAATTCGCGGTTGGCGGCCGGCGCACTTTTCAGTATTGGGACCAAACCCTCGCGCGTCTGCTTTTCGAGTATCGGATGGACTCGGATGCGCCACGAGCCGCTCGCGCTTACGCCATAGTCTGGACCACGTTCCACGACGCTGGCGTCGCGTGTTGGGATGCAAAATGCAGCTATTGGATCATCCGTGCCTTTCAGGCCGATCCGGACGTCAAGACGGTGTTTCCGACACCCAACCACCCGAGCTATCCGGCGGCGCATGGTTGCTTCTCTACGGCATCGGCTGCAGTTCTAGGCTACCTGTTCCCGCGAGACGCCGTTCAACTCGCGGCACTGGCCGAGGAGGCCAACCAATCGCGCATTGCAGCAGGCATCCACTATCGGAGCGACACCGTTGCAGGACGGGAACTCGGACTGGCGGTCGCGGGGAAAGCAATCGCACGCGCAAGTCGGACGGATCGGACTAGGCGGACATGCCACCGCCAGCCGTCTTCTCTCGACCAGGAGCGACTGACAGCGATCATGTCCCTGGAGTGCTTCAGGAGCAGTGGACAGCCCGCCTGCGCCGTGACCCGTGCGGTCGCTACGGCGGCCGCGTTATCCGCAGCGTCCAGTTGGCGTCCAGCGCGGCGCGGTTCGCCTCCTGGCGCTCCATCCTGTCATGGTCCGTCAGCTTTGGCTGATTGAGTGTTATCGTCAGCTCGCTGATGGTGCCGGCGAACCTGAGCGACACCCACCTGGTAGTCCTTCTCGTTCCGTCAGCTCGGTGACCTTGCGCAGATTGTGCGCGGCGACATCGGTGGACTGCGTCCAGTCCTGCCGCACGTCGTAGAGTCCGAACTTGTGGGCGCTGGCGGTGGCCGCGCCGAACACAACCCATGGCGGTCGCATCGGCACCGCGCTCAGCATCCATCGGGCCAACCCGGCGACCCGCTGACCTGCTCCGCCCTGGTCCCAACGGCCAGCGCGGCGACCGCGTACAGATCACCGAACAGCGACGTGGCTCGACCGATCCGCATCATCCTGCCTGCATATTGTTGGCCGACGGGATGCGAGGCGGGGTCTGCGGTCAGCCTCGCGACCGAACGCGAACCGTCACCGCTCGATCAGTGCCAGGCCTGCTGCTTTGTCTGCAGGCCTACTGCTTGTTTGCGGGATAGTGCTGCAGTGGCCGGCGCGGCATCGGTGGGCACGGCTTCGGCTCGTCCGGCGTGCCGCAATTGTTGGGGTTCGTGGCCTGGCTGGTCATCGTGCCAGACGACGATGCTCCAGAGGACGATGCCATGGGAGGCGCATTGGTGCCGCCCATACGTCCCTGGCCGGCCGTACCTGGGGTGGTCGTCTGGGCAAATGTCGCCGGGGCGAGTATGATCAGTGCGGTGGCCAAAACAATGAGTCGCATGTGCCGCTCCTTCGGTTGCAGCTGACGCATCATATATCCGAATTCCTGAACCGACGATGCGGTGCCGCTCACTTGACTGAGACGTGCCATCACGTTGCTGGTGCGAGCGGACGATCCGACGGCAGGGCATTCGCTAGCCCCGCGTCTCCGCGCCGAGCAGTGCGACACGGCGCGGTCGCACCCGCATGTTCAGCACCGAGCCGGTCACCAGCCACGCAGCCCTGACGCGGCCGCCACATTCGCCCGAGCACCGCATACGGCGCAGCACCTCGCCGACGGTGCGGTCGCGGCCGTAGAAGCTTGCCAATTCGGCGATGGCGAACGTCCGGTTGCGCCGACAGCCGACAGCCAGACAATCGACCTCGAGGCAGAAGCCGGTCTGTTCGTGCAGTGGGCTGGCAAGGATTGCCGATCGCTGTGCGCGAGGGGATGCATTGGCGGCGGCCATAACGGAACATAATGGGAACGTGGCGGTCTATGCAACCGCCCGATCGCGCCCCCGATCGCGCCCCCGATCGCGCCCATCGAACAGCCGGAGCCGTAACTTGCGTTAACCAGCTGGCTTGACGGCGCTCAACCGATTTGTGGCGCGTTTATCCTGATTGATTGCCGGGGATATCACGGCGCGATCCCGAAAGCTGCAGTTAGAAAATTCGCCCGCGCCGGCTGCGATTTTATCTTCGGCTGTTGCATCGCAACCCGTCGCGCATTTGTGCGGCACGCGCTAGCTTGCCGCCCGCATGCTCCGACTCTCCATCCAGGCGCGCCAGGCGCTGGCCAGGCTGACGCTGCCCGTGCTGATCGCGGCGGCGTTCGGCCTGATGCTGCTTGGCAAGGCCGATACCGTGCTGGCCGAGCGCGCGCGCATGGCACTGGCCGACACGCTCGCGCCGATCTACGCCGCGCTGGCAGAACCGCTCGCCGGTGTGCGCGACACCATAGCCAATGCCACCGACCTGTGGGACATCCGCGCCGATAACGCGCGGCTGCGCGAGGAGAATGAACGCCTGCGCCGCTGGCAATCGGTTGCCTTGGCGCTCGACGCGGAGAACCAGCGGCTCAAGGCCAACCTGCGCTGGATCCCCGACCCGGCGCCCTCCTACATCACCGCCCGCGTCGTCGCCGATGCCGGCGGCGTCTATGCCAAGGCGGTGCTGCTCTCGGTCGGACCCAATCACGGCATCCGCAAGGGCGAGATCGCGCTCGACGAACGGGGCCTGGTCGGGCGCGTCACCGAGGTCGGCGCGCGAACCGCGCGCGTGCTGCTGATCACCGACCTCAACAGCCGCATCCCGGTGATCCTGGAGAGCTCGCGTGCACATGCCATCCTGATCGGCACCAACGGATCACGGCCGCGGCTGGTCTACTGGCCGGAGGGCATCATGCCGCAGGAAGGCGAGCGGGTGGTGACCAGCGCCGAGGCGAGCGCCTTCCCCGCCAACCTGCCGATCGGCATCGTGCACTTCACCAGCGCCAATGTGCCCGAGGTCGTGCCGGCCGCACTGCTCGACCGCCTGGAGGTGGTGCGCATCTTCGACTACGGGCTGGGCGGCGTGGTGGCGCCGGAAGCGGCTGGCCGTCTGCCCGAACGGCGCGGCCGCTGATGGCCCGCAGCGATCAGGTTCCGGGCATCCGGCCGCGCGCCACACTCGGCCGACAGCTCGATATTGCCGCGCGCCACGCATTCCCCGCCGCCTGCACCATACTGCTGATGCTGCTGACCCAGACGCCGCTCGGCATTGCCGACCAGTTCGCGTTGCTGCCGGCGGTCACGCTGGCCTGCGTGTATTTCTGGTCGCTGTTCCGTCCCGCCGCGATGCCGCCGCCGATGGTGTTCTTCATAGGCCTGCTGTTCGACCTGCTGGGCTACCTGCCGGTCGGCGTCGGCATTCTCACGCTGCTGGTCGTGCATGGCCTGGCACTCCGATGGCGGCGGATTCTGACGCGGCTCGGCTTCCTGCCGGTCTGGCTGGCGTTCGCCGGGTTCTCCATCGGCGCCGCCGCGTTGGGCTGGGTGCTGATCGCCGCACTGTCCTTCCGCCTGGTGCCGGTCGCACCGGCGTTGTTCCAGGCAGTGCTGACCGCCGCTTTGTACCCTGCTCTCGCCATTCTGTTCGTCCAGGCGCACCGCACCGTCGCCGATCCGGAGCGCGCGTGATGGTGGCGCGTAACCTGGGACCGACCAGGGGACTTTGCCCCCTGGACCCCCACCAAAGGCAGAGCCTTTGGAATCCCTCCTGTTGGGCACCGGTAGGGGGAGGGTATGACCTCGCCATCGCGAGGTCATACCCTCCCCCTACCGGTGCCAAACAAAAGGGTTCTAAGGGCTGCGCCCTTAGCGGGGATCCAAGGGGCAGAGCCCATTGGCCCGTCCCATGAGGCGCGACACGCGACGCACTGGTGTCTTCACCCGCCGCGCGTTGCTGATGATGGGCGGCCAGGTGGCGCTGATGGGTGGCCTTGCGGCCAGGCTGTACCAGGTGCAGGTGGTGGAGGGCGGCCGCTATTCCACGCTGGCGGAGGAGAACCGTGTCAGCGCCAGGCTGATCGCACCGCCGCGCGGGCGGATCCTCGATCGCTTCGGCACCGTGGTCGGCGGCAACAAGCTGAACTGGCGCGCCTTGCTGATTGCCGAGCAGACCACCGACTTGGCGGCGACAATCGACAGCTTCTCCCGCATCGTGCCGCTTGCCGACTACGAGCGCGCGCGGATCGACCGTGAGGTGCACCGCCATCGCCGCTTCATCCCGGTGATGGTGCGCGAGTTCCTGACGTGGGATGAGATGGCGGCGATCGAGGTGAATGCGCCGGACCTGCCGGGCATCCTGGTCGATGTCGGCACCACCCGGATGTACCCGTTCGGTGACCAGCTTGCCCATGTCGTGGGCTATGTCGCGCCGCCCAGCGAGGCGGATGTCGCCGAGGACCCGGAACTGGCGCTTCCGGGCATCCGGGTCGGCCGTGCCGGCCTGGAGAAGGAGCACGACCTGGACCTGCGCGGCCGCGCCGGCGCGGTGCAGCTCGAGGTCAATGCGCTGGGCCGGGTGATCCGCGAGCTGGACCGCCAGGAAGGGGATCCGGGCGAGGAGGTCGGCCTGAGCATCGACGCCACGTTGCAGCAGGCCGTGCTTGGCCATATCGGCGACGAGAGCGCTAGCGCCGTGGTGCTGGACTGCCGCAATGGCGAGGTGCTGGCGATGGCCACCAACCCGTCATTCGATCCGTCGCTGTTCAACTCCGGCGTGTCGCAGGCGCAATGGGCCGAATGGGCGCAGGACAAGCGCACGCCGCTACTGAACCGTGCGGTCGCGGGCGTTTATGCGCCGGGCTCGACGTTCAAGATGGCGGTGGCGATGGCGGCGCTTGAGTCGCGCGCGATCTCGCCAGGCGACACCGTCAACTGTCCCGGTTATTTCGACCTGGGCGACGCGCGGTTCCATTGCTGGCGCAAGGGCGGCCACGGCACGCTCGACCTGCGCGGCGGGATCAAGAACAGCTGCGACGTGTTCTTCTATGAGGTGGCGAAGCGCACCGGCATCGACCGCATCGCCGCCATGGCACACCGCTTCGGCCTGGGCGCCGAAATCGACATCGACCTGCCGGGCGCGCGCACCGGGCTGGTCCCGACGCGCGAGTGGCGCATCGCCCAGGGCCATCCGTGGAATCTCGGCGACACCGTGGTGTCCGGCATCGGCCAGGGCTACATCCAGGTGACGCCGCTGCAGCTTGCCACCTACGCCGCGCGGGTGGCGACCGGCCGCAAGGTGGAACCGCACCTGACGCGCAAGCTGGGTGGCGTGCTGCAGTCCGGCTCGCAGCCGACCGACTGGCCGGTCCTGGGGCTGTCCGAGCGTTCGCTGCATGTCGTGCGCGATGGCATGTGGGCAGTGGTGAACGAGCCGGGCGGCACCGCCCCGCAGGCGAGGCTGCCCGACCAGCGCTGGCAGATGGCCGGCAAGACCGGCTCCTCGCAGGTGCGGCGCGTGTCGCGCGAGCAGCGCGAGCAGGGCAACTTCGACAGTTCCAAGCTGCCGTGGGAAGCGCGCCCGCACGCGCTGTTCGTCGCCTATGCGCCGTACGACGCGCCGCGTTATGCGCTGTCGGTGGTGGTGGAGCACGGCAACGCCGGCGCCGCCATGGCCGGCCCGATCGCGCGCGACATCATGTTCGACACGCTGCAGCGCGATCCCGGCGGACGCGATGAACCGCCGGGCGCGCAGGTCGCCGACCGCGGGGTGCCGAAATGAGCGCCCGATCAAGTCCGGCCCTGACGATTGAAGGTCGGGCGGTCGCCCGAACCCAGCCATGAGGGAAGGCCGCCTTTGGCGCGAGACCTCGTTCGATCTTGGCGCGAAGATTTGGCAAGTGAACTGGCTGTACGTGCTGTTGCTGTGCAGCCTAGCGGGCGTCGGCTATGCGGCGCTGTACAGTGCGGCGGGCGGCGCGGCGGAACCGTATGCGTCGCGCCATGTACTCCGGTTCGCCACCGGCCTGGTGCTGATGGTCGGCATCGCCATGGTCGATATCCGCTTCATCGCGCGCCTGGCCTGGCCGAGTTACTTCGTGGCGCTGGGGCTGCTGCTGCTGGTGGCGCGCTACGGCCATATCGGCAAGGGCGCGCAACGCTGGATCGAGGTGGGCGGGCTGCAGCTCCAGCCATCCGAACTGATGAAGATCGCGCTGGTGCTGGCGCTGGCGTCGTGGTTCCACCGTGCATCGTGGGAGCGCATCGGCAATCCGCTATTCCTGTTGGTGCCGGTGACTGCCGTGCTGGTGCCGGTCGGGCTGATCGTGAAGGAGCCCAACCTCGGGACCGCAGTCATCACCGCGGCGCTGGGCGGCGCAGTGTTCTTCGCCGCCGGCGTGCGCTGGTGGAAGTTCGTGCTGGTCGTGCTGCCGATCCCGTTCGCCGCGCGCATCCTGTATTCGCATCTGCACGACTACCAGCGCGCGCGCATCGACACCTTCCTGCATCCCGAGAGCGATCCGCTGGGCGCCGGCTACAACATCATCCAATCGAAGATCGCGCTGGGATCCGGCGGCATGTGGGGGAAGGGTTACCTGCAGGGTACGCAGGGACATCTGGATTTTCTGCCGGAGAAGCAGACCGACTTCATCTTCACCACGATCGGCGAGGAGTTCGGCTTCGTCGGCGGCATCGTTGTAATGACGCTGCTGTGCCTGATCGTGCTGGGCGGGATGGCGATCGCGCTGCGCTGTCGGCATCAGTTTGGCCGACTGGTGGCGTTCGGCATCGCCACCAACTTCTTCCTGTATGTGCTGGTGAACATCGCCATGGTGATGGGTGCGATCCCGGTCGGCGGCGTGCCGCTGCCGCTGGTCTCGCATGGCGGGTCGGCGATGATCACGGTGATGATCGGCTTCGGCGTGCTGATGTCGGTGCATGTGCATCGGGATGTCGAGTTCCGCGAGGTGCGCGATACGCTGTAGGCTGGCGGGCAGTCAGGGTGTCATCGGCAAAGGATCGTGGACAATGAATTTCCCGCAGTCAGGCGGATGTCAGTGCGGCGCGGTTCGTTATGAGGTCACCGGACCGCCGGTGTCGGTTTACGCCTGCCATTGCACCGAGTGCCAGAAGCAATCCGGCTCGGCTTTCGCCATGGCGGCGGTCATCCCGCAGGAGCACTTCCGTATCACGCAGGGCACGCCGCACATGTTCGCCCGCAAGGCCAGCATGACGAAGACCTTGGAGTGCTGGTTCTGTCCGGCTTGCGGCACGAGGCTCTACCACCTCCCAGGCGGGGTGGATTATCCCAACCGCAACGTCAAGCCTGGAACGCTGGACGACACATCGTGGCTGGCGCCGACGATCCACTTCTGGACACGCAGCAAGCAGGATTGGGTTGTCATCCCCGGCGACGTGACCAGCTATGAGACGCAACCGACAACGTTGAGCTGGGTCCCTCCGCTATCAGCATCGCGGCGCGACGGCACGTGACGCCGCGACGCGCGCGCCGGGCAATGCTCATTGTTGAGAAGCCAGAGTGGGCCACTGTTCAATCTTCACCCGTCCCACAATCGCATCCGTGCCCGCGCCGCCGGGACGGAGAATCAGGGCCTCTCCTTCCGTGAGACCTGCGGCGTTCTCGCCGAGAGCATCCCGGATATTGGGAAACTGCGTCACGATGATCGTATTGGTTCCGGCGAGCGGCCTCTCGGCAACCTTCGCCTGTAGCCAGACCGCCTGGCCCTTGGAGGTCGCCTGCATGCTTTGGCCACCATCCCCCAGCTCGAACGCTGTCTTCGGGCTGGGCAGGCCGGCAAGGCGCACCGTCTGCAGCGCCCGGTAGGTCGGGCTCGACCAGACTTCGCCAACGGGTATGTTCAGCGCCTTGATTGCCTGGCCCATGGCCTGTGCCGAACCGCGCCCCGCCTCATTGAGCTGTCGCTCCAACCTGGGGTTGTCGGACTCGGCAGTTCCGACAGTCGGTGCTTCGGGAGGCGAACTCGCGTGCCGCATGAGAAGAATATAACCGCCTTGGTGCAAAGTCGTGACCAAGGCTGCGCCAGACAACGGTTCTGCCTGGGCCGTTCCGGTGACCAGCATGCCTAGGAGGATGGCGACCAGGTCCATTGGCTTCTGCATGGCGTGCTCGACTTCACAAGAAGGCTCGCTGCCCGATGCCAGGCAACGTGGCCGACGTGTTGCCGGTGCTACCCGGTTTGGTGTTGTTCGCACAAAGGATGTTTTTTCAGCGCCACATGAGCGAGATTTGCCGATCCAGCCCGTCGGCATGACGGTAAGATCCACGGTCTCGTCATGGCCGGGCGCGTCCCGGCCATCCGTCACGGCAGAGTGCCGCTTCCGGTGCCCGGGACGCGCCCGGCCATGACGGGAGAAGCCAGGCCGCCATGTCGATGACCGCGTCACCGATCCCGCCGCACCTGCTGCGCGCGTATCGGCAGACCGGTTACCTGGTCGCCGGCATCACGATCCGCATCGATCGCCGCGTGCCCCACGCCATGTTCGCAGCGGTGGACAGCCGCACGGCCGTCATCGTCACGGCGTGGAACCCGATGTCGCGTCGCATGCCGGACGGCTGGAACCGCCGCATGCAGCAGCGCCTGCGACAGTCGCTGCGTCGCTTCGTTGTATTGGACGCCGAGGGCTCACTGCAGCGCTGGCGCGAGGCGATGCTGCTGGTGGGCGGCGATCCGCGGCCGGTCATCCGCATTGCCGCGCGCTTCCGCCAACGCGGCGTGGTCGTCCTGCGGCGCGGCCGGACGGCGACGCTGAGATTGCTGTGAGCTATCGCGCGCCGATGTGGTCCGCCAGCTGCGCTGCGGTGTAGGTCTCGCCGAAGCTGTCGGGAATCTCCGGCAGCATGGTGGCGTTCCAGGCATGCCAGTCCGCCACCATGCGGTCGAACAAGTCCCTGCGCCGGTCCGTCAGGTTGCCGCGCTCCCTGGGATCCTCGACCACGTTGAACAGAAAGCTGTTGTCCTGGATCTTGAGGTACTTGAAGTCGCCCTCGCGCATCGCGCGCTGTGAGTTGGTCTTGTAGCGCCAGAATAGCCGACGCGGGATCGGCGCAGCACGTCCGGCCAGGATCGGCAGCAGGTCGATCCCATCGGCGGGATAGTCGCGGTGCGGCGCGATCCCCGCCGCCGCCAGCAGCGTTGCGAACCAGTCCATCGTCATCGTCACTTGGTCGCTGACCTGGCCGGCTGGCAGCGTTGCCGGCCAACAGATCAGCGCCGGAATGCGCAGGCCGCCTTCCAGCAGTTCGGTCTTCACGCCGGTGAACGGCCAGGTGTCGGAGAACCGTTCGCCGCCATTGTCGCTGGTGAAGATGACGATGGTGTTGTCGGACAGGCCGGTGCTGTCCAGCGCCTGCAACACGCGGCCGACCTGCAGGTCCATCGCCTGGACCATGCGGAAATAGGTGCGCTGCGTGCCGCCGTCGAAGTGCCGCAGGTTGCTGCCGCGCAGCCGCTCGGATTCCGCGGTGTCGCCTGGCGCCTCCCAAGGCCAGTGAGGTGCGTTGAAATGCAGGCTGAGCAGGAACGGCTTCCGGCCGGCGGCGTAGCCATTGATGGTTGCGACGGCACGGTCGCCGAGGATGCCGGTGAGGTAGCCGCTCTGCCGCACAGCCTCGTCGCCCTCCCAAAGATCGTGTTGCCCACGCGGGTTTTCGTGCGTGTAGTAATCCACCGCGCCGCTGCGGATGCCGAAGAACTGCTGGTAGCCGCTGTGCGAGGGGCCGAATTTTGGCGGCATTCCGAGATGCCACTTGCCGACCAGTGCGGTCTGGTAGCCGGCCTGCTGCAGCAGCGATGGCAAGGTCGGATGTTCTGGCGGCAGCCCGACATCGGGCTTGCCCGCCAGCGGTTCCTCGAGCCCGAGCGGCAGGCGGTACTGGTAGCGGCCGGTGATCAGCGCGAGGCGCGTCGCAGAACACACAGCCGAGTTGGCATAGGCCTGGCGCAACTGCACGCCGCGTTCGGCGATGCGGTCGATGTTGGGCGTGGACAGCTCGGGTCGCCCGTAGCAGCCCAGGTCGGCGTAACCCATGTCGTCGGCCATGATGAACACGATGTTCGGCGGCGTCGTGGCGGCTGTCTTTGCGGATCCATCCGACATGATTGGTCACTCCCTCATGTGCAACGTGTAGAGCCGAAGGAGCGGAAGCGCCATTGCATGCAATATCAGCCTTCCGTCTGGGCTTCACGACGGCACAGCACGAGTAGTAGCAACGGCCCTTGTGGATGACCAATCGACATCGGCACTTCGTCATGGCGGGCGCAGGTCCGTCATGCACGTTTTTCACTATTGTCATCAGTAAAGTCGTGGATACCGAGCTTTGTCGGTATGACGGCAACAGGCCGCAATGAAAGGTCGGCGGTTCGGGCGCATGGTATACCCTGAATCCGTGAGAATTCGCTGTGGTGTCTTTACACCGCCGGTCGGATGGGATTCGCTGATCGGCATGAGCGGAGCGATTCTCACAGCCGAGGACCGAGCGCATCTGCTTCGGATGATGCGTCGCCAGACGCCGAGCCCGGTGCACCGGCGGATGAATGCGCTGCTGTTGCTGGACGACGGCTGGGCGGTGGAGCGGGTAGCGGTGGCGCTGTTCATCGACGCCGAG
>DATAPW010000140.1:0-10693 GCA_036265005.1 Acetobacteraceae bacterium
TCCGACCAGTACGACGCTGGTCCGAGATTGCCGCGTCGCGTCGCGCCTCGCAATGACATGGCGGAAGGAAATTCCCTGCCCTATTCGCACACACTCGGCGGCACACGATACGTATTCGACGATTTGCGCACGCTGCTGGCACGAGCCACGCCATTCCGCTCGGGCGATGCGCTGGCCGGCGTCGCGGCGGCAAGCGCGGCGGAACGCGTGGCAGCGCAGATGGCGCTGGCCGACCTGCCGCTGGCCGCATTGCTCGCCGAACCGGTGATCCCGTACGAAGCAGACGACGTCACGCGGCTCATCATCGACAGCCATGATCCCGTTGCCTTCGCACCGGTCGCATCGCTGACCGTCGGTGCATTCCGCGAATTCCTGCTTGCCGCGGAACCGGCGGCGCTGACCGCTCTGCGCCCCGGCCTCACGCCGGAAATGGCAGCTTCCGCCAGCAAGCTGATGCGCCTGCAGGACCTCGTTGCGGTCGCCGCGAAATGCCAGGTCGCAACGCGCTTCCGCAACACCATCGGCCTGCCAGGCCGGCTGTCGGTGCGGCTGCAGCCGAATCATCCGACCGACGATCCGCAGGGCGTCGCTGCCTCCACGCTGGACGGATTGCTGCTCGGAGCCGGCGACGCGGTGATCGGCGTCAACCCGGCGACGGACAACGTGGACGCCACCGTCACCCTGCTAACCATGCTGGATGCGGTGCGTGCGCGCTACGACATCCCGACGCAGACCTGCGTCCTCGCGCATGTCACCACCACGCTGCGTGCTATCGAACGCGGAGCGCCGGTGGACCTGGTGTTCCAGTCGATCGGCGGCACCGAAGCGGCGAACCGCAGCTTTGGCGTATCGCTCGACCTGCTGCGCGAGGCGCGCGATGCGGCGCTGTCGCTGAAGCGCGGCACCGTCGGCGACAACGTGATGTATTTCGAAACCGGACAGGGCAGCGCGCTGTCGGCCGAAGCGCATCACGGCGTGGACCAGCAGACCATCGAGGCGCGCGCCTATGCCGTGGCGCGGGCGTTCTCGCCATTGCTGGTGAACACTGTCGTCGGCTTCATCGGTCCCGAGTACCTCTACGACGGCAAGCAGATCACCCGCGCCGGACTGGAGGATCATTTCTGCGGCAAGCTGCTCGGCCTGCCGATGGGCGTGGATGTCTGCTACACCAATCACGCCGAGGCCGATCAGGACGACATGGATGCGTTGTTGACGCTGCTCGGCGTTGCCGGCGTCACCTATGTCATGGGCGTGCCGGGCGCCGACGATGTGATGCTGTCCTACCAGAGCACTTCGTTCCACGACGCGCTGTACCTGCGCGGCGCACTCGGACTGCGCCCGGCGCCGGAGTTCGAGGCCTGGCTGGCACGCATGGAGTTAGCCGGCGTCGTCACGCCAGACAGCATTCCGGCAGCACTGTCGCCGGCGCTGATTGGCCTGGATTAAGCGACGCCGATCAGCGTGGCGCGAAACCCGGTGGCGTCGGTGCGGTCGGCGCCTCGACGATCACCGGATTGTTGGCCGGTGCGCGCAATTCCACCGGCCCCTGGTAGTTGCCGTTGAGCTGGCTGCCGTTCAGCCCGTCCACCTGGGAATCACCGGTATCGTTGCCCTTGTCGTTGCTGTGATCGACATTGCGATAGGGATCGCCGGCATGTGCAGCGAGCACCGGCGCGGGAGCCAGGGCGAGGACGGGCGCCAGCGACAAAGCAAGAGCCCAAAGAAGCTTGAGTGCGTTCATGGCGATTTTCTGCGATCCGTGGCTCAATCCCACATAGGTTGCGACTGCCGGACCGCGCGTAACGATCCGGTGCGCGCACATACAGGGACGGATGCATTGGGCGTTCCGACAGATCGGCCTCCGGCTCTCTGGACCGACCTGCGCCGCTTCACGCCGGCGCGAGTTGCGCTGGGCCGTGCCGGCAACGGACTGCCGACAACGGCGCATCTGGAGTTCCAGGCGGCGCATGCAGCGGCGCGCGATGCGGTGCACGCCGTGCTCGACGTTGGTGCCCTGCGGGCCGACCTCACGGCGGCGGGATTGCCGAGCGTCGCGGTGCACAGTGCGGCGTCGGACCGGCGCGCCTACCTGCTGCGCCCCGATCTCGGGCGCCGCCTGCGCGAGGCGGATCGTGCAGCGTTGCCCACTTCGCCCGGTGCGATGCTGTTCGTGGTGTGCGACGGACTGTCCGCCATCGCTGTGCAGCGTTACGCCGCCACGCTGATGGCCGCCGTGATCCCCGCCTTGCAGCGCAACAGCCACGCCGTGGCCCCCGTCGTCGTGGCGGAACAGGGTCGCGTTGCTCTCGGCGACGACATCGGCGAGGCAATGGATGCTGCCGCTGTCGCTGTGCTGATCGGCGAGCGCCCGGGCCTGAGCGCTGCCGACAGCCTCGGGGTCTATCTGACTTGGCAGCCACGCCGCGGCCGCAGCGACGCCGAGAGGAACTGCATCTCGAACATCCGGCCCGAGGGGCTTGCGCCGCTCGCCGCCGCGAGCAAGCTGCTCTGGCTGATCGGTGCGATGCATCGATTGCGCCTCACCGGCGTTGCGCTGAAGGACGAACAGCCGGCTACGCCAATGCTTCAGGTCGAGCCGGATTGACGCGACGCCGATGGATGCCAGATGGTTAGGCAAACGCGCGAGGGGAGGATGAACATGCAGGCTGCTCCGATGCGGGCCTTTCTCGGCTTCATCGCGGCTGCGATCGCGGTGCTGACGTTCCATCAAGGCATGATCGCGGCACTGCATGAACTTGGCTGGGTGCCGTTCGCTGCCTATCGCACCACCCCGGTGCCACCATTCGGCGTCCCGGTCATCGTCAGCAATTGTTTCTGGGCGGGACTGTACGGCGCCGTATTCGGTATTTTGATGCCGCGCTTCACCTGGCCGATGTGGCTGTGCGGCCTGACCCTCGGACTGATTGCGGTGCTGGTCGGCTGGTTCATCGTGGCGCCGCTCAAGGGCCTGCCGATCGCGGGCGGATGGGGCCCGGTGAACATGCTGCGGTCGATCGTGATCAACGGATTCTGGGGCCTTGGTGTCGGCATCATCCTGCCGCTGCTGCGGCCGCGCGCACTGGTCCGCGCGCATCCGTAGTTCGCTGAACACGGCGTAACCGCGGTGTCTGTGTCGACTACCGCTCCCAACGTCCCATCGGCTCCGGCGGGTGCGCGCGAATCACCGCCTCGTTCACTTCCACGCCCCATCCCGGCCCGGTCGGCAGCACGAACATGCCGTTCTCGATCTTCGGCACCGGCGTGACCAGTTCGTCCTTCCAGGGCACGTCCTCGATGTCGATTTCCATCACCCGGAAATTCGGGATCGCCGCGCACATATGCGCGCTCATCAGCGAGCCGATATGACCGTTGAAGTTGTGCGGCGCGACGTTGACCTCGTAGGCGTCCGCCATCGCGGCGATCTTCATCGATTCCAGGATGCCGTTCCACGCCACGTCGATGATCGCCACGTCGACCGACTGCTGCTCGAAGAACGGCTTGAACTGCCGCCTGCCGTGCAGTGATTCCAGGGACGCGACCCGCGTGCGCGCAGAGCGCCGGATGGTCGCCAGCGCTGCCGGGTCGTAGCTGTCGATCTCCAGCCACACGAGGTCGAACGACTCCAGCGCCTGGGCCAGCCGGATATAGCCCTCGGTCTTGAAGTTGAAGTTCAGGTCGAGATGCAGGCCGACATCCGGCCCGGCTCCCTGGCGGAATGCGCTCATCTGCGCCACCAGCCCCTCGACCAGGTCGCGGCTGATATTCAGCTCCGGCCAGCCGGGACCGTTGAAGCCCGGCATATGCACATAAGGCTCCGGACCATCGAAGCGGAAGATGTTGGTCTTGAGCCCCTTGAAGCCACGTCGCGCCACTTCGGCGCCGGCGCGCTCGACATCCTGCAGCGAGCGGATCGGATCGAAGCCGGTCCACTCCTTGATGCGGCTCGCATGGCTGATCCGCCAGGTGCCGCAATGCGACCAGTAGAGCTGCAGGCGATCGCGCACCGGGCCGCCAAGCATTTCGTAGACCGGGATGCCGAGTGCCTTGGCCTTCAGATCGACCAGCGCATTCTCGATCGCCGCGATCGCCTGGTGCGCGATGCCGCCCACCGACTGCCGGGTCACGCCGTGCAGATAGGCGGTGATCTTTTCCACCGGTCGCGGATCCCAGCCGACCAGTCGTGCGCCGAGTTTGTTGATGACGCCGGTGAGGCCTTCCGAACCGTAGGATTCCATGTACTCGGACCAGCCGACCAGGCCTTCGTCGGTGCTGATCTTCAGGAACGAGAAGTCGCGCCAGCCGGCGTTGCAGTGCAGATCCTCGATCCGGGTGATGCGCATCGTTCCATCCTTGCACGGTCGGTCGGATGCTAGGCCGATGCCAGCAAACCCGGAAGCCTCCGCATGGCATCGCAGATCGATCCGGCGCCGGCGGCATGCAGGCGCTCCGCATGGCCTGGCCGGCAATGACCGCCGCCGGTAAAGCCGATCACCTGCATGCCGGCGGCCACCGCGGCACGCACGCCGGCCTCGCTGTCCTCGATCACCACGCATCGGTCCGGCGCCGCCTGCATCGACGCGGCAGCGAACAGGAAAATATCGGGCGCCGGCTTGCCGCGTGCCACCTGCGTCGCGCTGAAGATGTGCGGTTGGAAGCAATGCAGCAGCCCGGTCAGCGACAACGAATGCTGCAGGCGCGCCGGGGCGCTGCTCGATGCCACGCATCGGCGGAACGGCAATGCCCGCAGCACCGGCTCGACACCCTCGATCGGCCGCAGCTCGGTTTCGAATGCCGCGGCGATCCGCTCACGGAGCGTCTGGGGAAAATCCGCCGGCAGCGGCTTGCCCTGGCACTGCGCAATGTCGGCCAGCATGGTCTCCGTGCTGATGCCGACATAGCGTTCCATGATGTCCTCGGCTGACATCGCAATGCCGATCTCCGCCAGGCAGGCGGAATCGGTGCGGCAGGCGATCGCCTCGCTGTCGATCAGAACGCCGTCGCAGTCGAAGATGATGAGGTCCGGTTGCGCCATGCCTGCCCGAAGAGACACTGTGATCCGAATTGGATGATACCAATCGCCGGCGCGCTTCGGCTATAGAGGCCCACGTAGCAGCCCCTCGACGGATTCCCTGACCATGCGACATATCCTGCGTCTTTGCCTGGCAGCCACCTTGCTGTTGCTGTGCGATGCCGGTCCGGCGCCGCCGGCGCACAATGTGCTCGCGGCCGTACCGATCTCGCGGATGGACCTGCCATGGTGGCGCATGCGCCATCAGGCCAAGCTCGAGGAACTCCACAAGGGCCACGTGGATCTGATCTTCCTCGGTGATTCGATCACCCAGGACTACGAGCAGAATGGTCCGTCGGACTGGCTGGATTACGCGCCGATCTGGCAACGCTTCTATGGCGACCGCAACGCAGTCAACCTTGGCTTCAGTGGCGACGCCACGTCGCATCTGCTGTGGCGCATCGAGAACGGCGAGGTCTCCGGCATCGAGCCGAAGGTCGCGGTGGTCCTGATCGGCGCCAACAATCTCGGCCGCCTGCACTGGTCGGCCGAGGACACGATCATCGGGATCGACGCCATCATCGCGCAGCTTCGCCACCGCCTGCCGCACACCAAGCTGCTGCTGCTCGGCGTCCTGCCGAGCGACCGCTCCGCCTGGGCGACCGAGACGACAGTGGCGATCAACCGCGGCCTGGCGTCGCGCTACGGCCACGACGGCGACGTCACGTTCCTCGACATCGGGCGCGTGTTCATGAAGGACGGCAAGCTGGATAGCGACCTGTACGCCGATCCGAAGATGACGCCGCCGCGCGCACCGCTGCATCCCAGCGCCGAAGGCCAGGCGCTGATGGCAGCCGCGATCGAGCCGACACTCGCCATGCTGATGGGCGATCGGAAGCACATCGCGGCGCGGTGAGCGTTTGTGGGGGCGGCGTGATGGGTTTCGCGATGCTCAACCCATCCTACGGTCCCGGCATTACGGTCTTGCCGTAGGATCGGTAGAGCGAAGCTCGCCATCACACCCCTCGCCTCACACCATACATCCCAACCCCTCACCCCAGCGCTTCCGCCAATAACTCCATCGCACGCCTGGCGAACGCCCGCATGTTGGCCACCCGGTCGGCATGGCCGGTTTCCAGCGTGATGGCGCGCGAGAAGCCTGGTCCCTCCAGGCCGATGCAGGTGTGGCCGGCGGCGTCGCCGTAGCGGTTGCCGGTCGGACCCGTGGCGCCGGTTTCGCTCAGTCCCCAGGTCGAACCGAGCCGGTTCCGCACCGTCGTTGCCAGCAGCGCCGCGTACGGCTCGGACGAGGCGCGCATGCCGTTCGGCAGCGGATTGGGAATCTCGAGGAATCCCGCGCGCGCGTAGTGCGTATAGATCACGCTGCCGCCACGGAAATATGCCGATGCACCGGCCACCGACAGCAAGGCGGCCGAGATCAGCCCTCCGGTGGATGACTCCGCGATCGCGATGGTATCGCCGCGCGCCTTCAGCCGTGCGCCCAGCTTTTCCGCCAGTGGCAACAAATCCTGCATGTCCGTTCCTCCTCAGTGCGTCATTGCTCGGTCGGCGGCATGCCCGCGCGCCAGGATCGCATCGATGACACGCTGCGAGGCCAGCGCCTCTTCGCCGGAGATCGCCGGATCACGATCCTGCTCTATGGCGTCGAGGAAGTCGCCCAGCACCGCCTTGTGCGCCTCGTGCGAGAACGCCATCACGCTGGCGCCGCTGCCGGTGCCTGATGTGTCCGCCAGGATCTCCTCGCGTCCATCCACGAACGACAGGCGCAGGCTGCCACCGTCCAGCCGCGCAGTGCCGTTCGCGCCGATGATGTGCAGCCATTCCGGGCTGCCGGGATACGCCGCAACGGTCCCGACAATAGTGCCGGGCGCGCCGTTGCCCAGGCGCACCAGCGCGGATGCATAGTCCTCGGTCTCCATCCGGTGCAGCGATGTGGTGCACACCTGTGCTGCTTCGACGCTGTCGATGCCCACCAGCCAGCGAAACAGGTCGAGCGAATGGATCGCCTGGGTCATCAGCACGCCGCCCCCGTCGCGCGCCAGCACGCCGCGGCCCGGTTCGTCGTAGTAACTTTGCGGCCGCCACCACGGAACCATCAGCGTTGCGGCCTGGATCGAACCCAGTGCACCGCCGGCCAGCACCTCGTGCAGCCGCCGGCTGCCGAGACGAAAGCGGTGCTGCAGGCAGATGCCGAGGCGACGCTTCGCATTGCGGCCGGCGGTGATGAGCCGTTCGCCGCGCTCGATGGAGACCTCCAGGGGCTTCTCGCACAGCACATGCTTGCCGGCGGCGAATGCGGCTTCGGCGATCGGCAGATGCGCATTCGCCGGCGTGAGGATCATCACCGCATCGACCGCCGGATCAGTGATGGCCCGTGTGACGTCGGTGGTGGTGGGAAAGCCGTAGCGGTCCGCGACGTCCTTCAATCGCACCTCGCTGCTCGCAGCGGCCCAGACCACGCGCACCCGGTCGGCGAGGTCCACGATGCCGCGCGCATGCGGCTGCAGCGCGTTGCCGAGGCCGACGACCGACAGGCCGATCATGGACGCAGCGCCGTGTAGCGGTGTGCCTGCGCCTGCGCCCGCAGCGCCAGGCGGCATACCGCGAAAGTCTGCTGCTGCGGCATGGCGGTCTCCGTGCGTTCGGCGATGTCGCGCAGGAAGTCGCGGTAATAGGTCACCGGCAGCTTGCTGCAATCGAGGTAGCGCGTTGCGGTGCGGTTGGCGACGAACAGGTGATCGGTGCCGGCACGGCCCTCGATGTCGAGGTTCTTGCGCAGTTCCAGCGTGCCTTCGGTGCCGACGACGAAAAACCGTCCGTCGCCCCAGGTCGGCAGGCCGTCCGGGGTGAACCAGTCGAGCCGCACATAGCCGCGCACCGACGGCGTCGCCAACACCAGTTCGGCGAAATCCTCGAAGCCTTCCGGCTCGGTGCCGAACGCGCCGATGCTGCTCAGCAGGATTTCGGCATCCGATGCGTCGGCGAAGGCGAGGAACTGGTCGATCGAATGCACGCCAATGTCGTTGATGATGCCGCCGTATAACGGCCTGTCGAAGAACCACGCCGGCCGCAGGGCGCGGTTCAGGCGGTGCGGCAGCAGCGCCGAGGTGTGCACCAGACGCCCGATCTCGCCGGACCGCACGATGCGCAGCGCCTCCTGCACTGCAGGCGAACCCAGACGTCCGAGGCAGATCGACCAGATGCGCCCGGTCTCGGCGACCGCGCGTTCCACCGCGGCAAGCTGGTCGGCCTCGGTAATGCCAGGCTTGTCCACCATCACATCCTTGCCGCACCGCATCGCCGCGATCGCCAGGTCCGCCCGGTCGCAGGGGCGCGCGGCGATCACCACGAAGTCGATCGACGGATCATCCAGCAGTCGCGCGGTTTCCGCTGCTGGCACATGCGGGAAGCGCTTCTGGAATCCCGCCAGCACGCGCGGATCGGTGGTGTCCGGATTGTAGCCGACGCATTCTGCGCCTTCGTCCAGCAGGTCCTGCGTCAGGTCGTAGATGTGGCGGTGATCCAGACCGATCGCGGCAAAGCGCGGCATGCGTCAGGTTCCTTTCGGCGAGGCGTGGTATGCCGCGATCGTCCAGTCCCTGCCCTGGTGCACCATGGTCAAGGTTATGCGGAACGGCAGCTGGCTGGTCTGGCCGTTCATCTCGTGGGCGAAGGTGACGAAGCCGGCCGCGACGATGATGCCGGATGACAGACGGATCACATGCTGGTCGCTGAACGCGGCCGACTTGAAGACGCTTTTCGGCAGCTTCGAGAAATACGTCTTGACGCCGTCCTGGACGATGAACAGGCCAGGCGCCGAGCCGAAGAACAGCGCATCCTTGGTGTACAGGGCGGCGAGCGCGTCGAGGTCCCATTTGGCAAAGGGGGCGCCCCATTTTGCTTCCAGCGCGGCGGCGTCATCGGCTGGCGCGGCCTGCGCCGGCGCGATTGCGACAAGGCACAGCAGCGCCAGTGCGCCGAGCAGTCTGGCTGTCATCCCGTTCCCCCTTTGCGCCGGACCGAGGCTGGCACGCGCCTGTGCGGTGAGCAACCCGGCGTGCGGCTCGTGACCGTTACACCAGGCCAGTGAACAGCTCGCTCGATCCCGTGGTTGGCGAGCCGGCCATCGAGACACAGAGATCGTGCAGGGGGAACGGCACGCCGGCGAATGGGCTTTCCGACAAGCCGCGCCTTGGCCACGGGCCGGCCCTGGTCTGGCGGTCGGATCTGGGCGGCTGGGTCTCCCGCCAGCATGAAGCGTCATCCGCGGTCAGGGTCTGGCCCGGCGCGCTGCCATGCCGGCCGTCATGCTGCCATCGACGACGACCTCGCTGCCAGTGACGTAGCTCGAGGCGTCGCTGGCGAGGAACAGCAAAGGGCGGCAATCTCCCGCGGCTTGGCCGGCACATCCAACGCTACGGTGCGGGCAAGCTCATGCGGCTCGGTCGGCGTGTTGCGCCCGTTGGCGTCCAGCGGCCCGATCTTATTCCAGAGCCCGGTCGCAGTGATGCCGGGATGAACCGAGTTGACGCGAATGCCATTCGCCGCCGAGGATTTCGCCAGCAAACGCACCGCCCCCTTGGTGGCGCTGTTGCTGCTAAGTATTGGAGTGCCGACCAGCCCCCCGACAGACAACATCAGCACGCGATGCCTGACCCCCACATCAGTTCGGTTTGTCGCCCGCTCCGAGCTGGTATTTGGTAACGCCGGATGAACCGACATTTGCTCCGGCGGTATGCCGTGTTGGCCAGGCGGACTTCGAAACCGAGCTAATCTAAAAGAAGCGAGCGCAGACCGGATAGAAATGCGTATGCGCGAAGTGCTCGCTTCCGGGGCGATTCAAGCTTTCGCCACAGCAGCCGGGGGCGTGCGGAACGTGATGCCCAATCGCTTTGACCCCGAATGCCAGATCACGGAAAATGAAGACGACGTTTTGCGGAGGATCTCGGGGGTGTTGCGGTGAGCGGGAGCTGGCGGCAATGGCGCGTCCGGCGTTCGATTTTGCACCGCATCGGATGTCCTGGAGGTAGCGCTCGCGCCATGGGTGAAAGTGCTGCGCGATTTTGTGCCAGGCACTCTTCCTGCGGCCGTAATTTCTCTGGCAGTTTGTTGCCTTGATCGGGTGATGGCTCGTCATCCTCTACCCACTGGTAGACATGTGGCTCGCCGACTTCCGGCGCCAGACCGCGATAAATCTCGATGGCGTGTTCCTCGCCATCAAGCGCGCGCTGCCGGCGATGCGGGACTCAGGCGGTGGCGGGATCGCGAGTTCATCGACGATGGGCCTGGCAAGCCAGTCGGGATCAACCGCTTCATCGGCCGCCGCCCGATCTTTGCCTTCGGCAACTCCGACGGAGACCTGCAGATGCTGCAGTGGACGGCGGCAGGCAGCGGTGCGCGTTTCATGGGACTTGTGCACCACACCGACGCCGAGCGTGAATAAGCCTATGATCGGAAGTCGAGTTTTAGCCATCTCGACAAGGCTGCTTGATGAGGCAGACGCCAAGGGGTGGACCGTCGCGGATATGAAGAACGACTGGCGCACGATATTCCCACCAACCCAGTGACCGCCTGCCGAGGCGAGCAGGCTGATATACCCTTGCTCTCAGGGAGCCTGGGGGTTCTGTGTGCCGATGAAATGGAAGGCGCCGGAGATCAGGGTGC
>DATAPW010000141.1:0-4893 GCA_036265005.1 Acetobacteraceae bacterium
GTATTGTCGATCATACGAGGCAATTTGTGCTAGGAGGTCTGGCAAGGAAAGTACCATGGAACGATACTCACCGCCTCTTTGTTTGGCAACGGCACATACTCAGTGATGCCTGCACTATCAGATCGGCCCGCTAAAGACTGGGAGGCGATCAGTACGCCGTTGGCGGGTGAGGTCATGCGTCCATCCGCATTGGGATCGGCGGAGATCGCAGTCTGGCATCAGATGATGGCGGGGACACCCTCTCTACATCGCGCATTCTTCACACCTGCCTTCGCCCAGGCCTGTGAGCGGGCAACAGCGCGCGCTTATGTGGCGATATTGCACGATCGGTCCAGAATTTGCGGCTTCCTGCCCTTCCAGTTTGCGAGCGCCTGGCACGAGCGTATCGGGCTGGCGGAACGGATGGGCGGCGCGTTGTCCCAGGGCGCCGGCCTGATCGGGTGGCCGGGTCTCAGGATTGACGCCCAAATGCTGCTCCGTCTCAGTGGGCTCGCCGCATTCCATGTGACCCAGTTAATGGGTGACCAGGATCGCTTCGGTCTAGACGCGGTGTGGTCGCATGTCGGATTCGTTACTGATCTTAAATCTGGGCCCGAGGCCTACTTTACCGACCTGTTCTACCGCGACCGAGGACTCGTGCGGGATACCGAGCGTTGCCTGCGAAAGGCTCAGAAGACGTATGGCACGTTGGATTTTGTCAGGCCTGAGCAAATCACAACCGATATGCTTCGTCAGCTTATAGCGGAAAAGCGGTTGCAGTACCAGCGAACCAACGTGGCGGATCCCTTCGAAAACTCCGAGCACCTCCGTTTGGTGGAGATACTTAACGAAGCGCCTTCGCCGGATTGTCGTCCAGTCTTGACGCGGCTAGAAGTTGGCGGTCACGCCCTGGCCCAGCATCTCGGCCTGCAGTACCACGACGTACTGAGCTATTGGTTTCCAGTCTACGATCATGCGACCCGCAGCGTCTCGCCCGGCCGCCTTCTATTGTGGCAGATCATTGGACGCGCAAGCCAGGACGGAATCGCATTGATCGATTACGGTGAAGGTGATGCACCATACAAGAGTGAATTGTCGACAGGGTCGCTGCGCTATGGCCGTGCCTACTGGTCCCGTGGCGGCGTTCGGTCTCTCGTGGCCCGGGTGTGGCAATCGGCGGAATGGCGCCTGCAGCGCCGGCCCCCAAACCCGCATCATGTACCTGCGACCTGATGCAGACCGACTCCAATGGCGATGACATCCCCTTTCGTCACCTCGCTGATCCCGGCATTCAATGCCGCCGCGACGATCCGGCGCGCGATCGATTCCGCACTCGGGCAGACATATCAGAACTTGGAAGTCGTGGTGGTCGATGACGGTAGCCGCGACACAACATCGGAGATAGCGGCCTCTTACGAACGCGACGACGTCCGGCTGATCCGGCTTTCCAGCAACCAAGGCGCCAGCGGCGCCGTCAACGAGGGCATCGCTGCCGCTAAGGGCGAATTCATCGCCTTTCTCGATGCCGATGACGAATGGCTCCCGACAAAACTCGCCAAGCAGATCGCAGCGCTCCAGAGCAATCCCAGGGCGGTCATGGCCACCTGCGGCTGCCGCTTCGTCGATGGGGACGGCAACGTTTTCCGTGAATTCGGCATGCCGCCGCCGGGCATCGACAAGTCGGAAGTATGGCGATCACTCCTCGCGGCGACGTTCATCGCCAAGCCCTGCGTCGTTGCACGCACGGCTGCGCTGCGTGCTGTCGGCCCGTTCGATATCGATCTGCCGGTCGCCGAAGACCAGAACATGTGGATCCGGCTGTCGATGACGGGCGAGGTTGAGTTCGTGCCCGAGTACCTCACCCTGGTGCACGACGCACCGCGTAGTCTCACCAAGGTCTACGCCGACAAGGTCGACAAGTACGTGCTGCCGATGATCCGGCGCCATATCAGTCAACAGGATGCCAGGCTTTCGAGTGAACAGGTGAAGGCCATCCTCGGCGCGCGCTATACGTCTGTTGGTCGCAATCTATACATGACAGGGTCATTGGTGCGCGGCACGGCATTGATCCTGCGCGCCATGTTGCTTGGTGACCATGTTTGGGAGAACCTCTGGTATCTCGCAGCCGCCTCGCCGCCGGCGAAAGCCGTGAAGAAAATTGTCCGCCACCCTGGAGCCGCCTCGCGGGAGGTTATCTCCCATCCGGCTCCGTCCGCTGCGGGGCTGCTGCGTCCGGACAAGCGGGATCTTGTCGCGCTGCCACCCAGGCCGCCCATCCTGATCGTGATGGTGGATGCCGAAGCGGAATTCGATTGGGACGGCCCGTTTCTGCGCACCCTCGTCAGCGTCCGCAATCTCGAGCAGCAGATTATCGCGCACCACGTCTTCGATCGCCTCCACGTGCGTCCGACGTATCTCGTCGACTACGCCGTTGCGACGCAACCCGAGGGCTATGAACCGATCCGGGAATTGCTGCGATCGGGCCGTTGCGAAATCGGCACCCATCTGCAGCCGTGGGAAAACCCGCCATTCGCCGAGGAACCCAGCGTCCGTACGTCGTTCAACCACAATCTGCCGGCTTGGTTGCAGAAGCAGAAGCTCGAGCGGCTCACCAACGCCATTGTCGCGAACTTTGACGTTCGCCCGACGACTTACCGCGCCGGCAGATATGGCGTCGGCGACGAGATCGCCTGGATCCTCGCATCCCTTGGCTACCAGATCGATGTGAGCGTGCTGCCGGGCCACGACCTGCGCCGGCGTCATGGCCCGGATTTCCGGCGGGCGTTCAATCAGCCATACTGGTTCGGATCCGATCGCGAATTGCTGGAAATCCCGTTGACCACGGGATTTGCCGGCATGCTGGCCCGCGGCGATGATCCCCAGATGTTCGATGCATCGGTCTACACCGCGATCTCGCAGCCGGAAGCCACGAAATGGCATCTGCCGGGTGTGTTTGCCCGGCTTGGCCTGCTGGAGCGCATCACGCTGACACCGGAAGGCATGTCGATCCAGGAACTCAAGCGCCTGACCCGGCTGCTGCTGCGCCGAGGCCAACGGGTGTTCACGTTCAACTATCACAGTTCGTCGCTGTTGCCCGGTTATACGCCGTATGTCCGTACCCGCGCCGACCTCGACCGGATGATCGGCACCATCGACGAGTACCTGCACTACTTCATCGAGGAGGTCGGCGGGATCACCATGACGCCGACCGAGTTCCGCGCATCGCTGCGGCCAGAACCGCCATCCCCCATGGCAACGCAACAGTCCGTGGGATCCTTGGTGCAGTGAGCGGACTACGCCGATTCCTGCGCAGTGCCGCCTATCGATCGGGCGTACTGTCGATCGCGCGCAGCCGAAACCGCCATGCGCTGACAGTGATCATGTTGCATCGCGTGCTCGATCCGGCCGATCCGGACTTCGCACACGCCGACCCTACCTTCACCCTGTCCGTGCCGATATTCGAGCAACTGCTGGGTTTCATCCAGCGGCATTATGCGGTGATCGGACTGCGCGACGTGATGCGTGCCTGCGATGGAACGGGCACACTCCCCGACCATGCGCTGTTGATCACGTTCGACGACGGATGGGCGGACAATCTTCGCCATGCGGCGCCGCTGCTGCGGGACCGCGGACTCCCCGCCGTGGTGTTCGCGGTGCCCGACGCGATCCTGTCGCCGGGCGATTCGTGGTGGCAGGAGGATATGTTTGCTGCCGTCCGTGCCGGCGTGCTGCACCCTGCGACGGATGATGGTGACACGCTGCCGTCGCTCAATCTGTTGGCGCGCGTTGCCCAATTGGATGCACCAAAGCGCGCAGAATTCCTGGCAACGCTGCCGGGACGGCCATGCCATGCACGGATGATGCTCACGCCCGATGAGTTGCCGCAGCTTGCCGCTTACGGCATCGATGTCGGCCTGCACGGCTATACCCATGTGCCGCTGACCCTGCTGCCCGACGTCGCGACGGAGCTGACGCGCGCCGGCCGGGCGGTTGCGGCGCTCTCGGCAGGAACCGCGACCACGACGGCTTTGGGCTGTCCGCACGGACTCTACAATGACACCGTCATTGCCGGCGCGCATGCAGCGGGGGTGAAGCTGATCTTCACCAGCGATCCGCACCTCAATCGCACGCAGGCCGGTGGGCTGACGCCGGCGCGTCCGATCGGGCGCATCAATGTCGTGGGACGCCAGATCGAGGCGGCGCCCCACAGGCTTGATCCATCCGCCGCCGCACGCTGGCTCTGGGCGCGCGACTGCCGATAGGCGTCAGCCTGCCGGCCCCATGCGCTTCTCGCCACGCTCCAACAGCATCCGGTCGAAATAGGCGATCGTGCGCATCAGTCCATCGTCCAGTTGCACGCCAGGCTCCCACCCAAGATCGCCGCGCGCACGCGTTATGTCCGGGCAACGTTGCACCGGATCATCCTGCGGGAGTTCGCGATACACGATGCGCGAACGCGAGTTGGTCAGGCGGATGATCCGATTGGCCAGCTCGCTCACTGGGATTTCCTGCGGATTGCCCAGGTTGATCGGCCCGGTGTTGGTGTCGCCCGTCGCCATCAACCGCACAAACCCATCGACCAGGTCATCGACGTAGCAGAACGCCCGCGTCTGGCTGCCATCGCCGTACAGCGTGATTTCCTCGCCGCGCAGTGCCTGCACAATGAAGTTCGACACCACGCGGCCATCGTTCGGGTGCATGCGCGGCCCATAGGTGTTGAAGATGCGCGCCACCTTAATGCGCGTCCTGTGCTGGCGGAAATAATCGAAGAACAGCGTCTCGGCGCAGCGCTTGCCTTCATCGTAACAGGCGCGCGGGCCAAGCGGATTGACGTTGCCCCGATAGTCCTCGGTTTGCGGATGCACGGTGGGATCGCCGTACACCTCGCTGGTGGAGGCCTGCATGATCTTCGCG
>DATAPW010000142.1:0-19966 GCA_036265005.1 Acetobacteraceae bacterium
TGATCGCCGGCTACGAGCTGACGCGGTTGTGGTCTCGCCGGACGCACCCGAGGGCCTTACTGGCACGGATGGCTGCCGTAATGCCGATCATTGCGCCGCCGCTCGTCCTGTATCTGATCTCGCCACTCGCGTCGCTCGCCGACGAGACCGAATTTGCATCAGTCGCCTACAAGCTGCGGCAACTGGTATTTCCATTCGCCAACTACCTGCTGCCGCTCGACATCGGCACGGGCTGCATGGTTGGCGTCTTCCTGCTCGCCTGTGCCGCATCGGGGCGCTGCCGCGTCACACTCGGGTCGGGTCTGGCGCTGCTGTTGATTGCCGGCCTCTATTTGGCGACGCCGTGGGCCTTCAAGGGCACCTACTTCCTCGATACCCGCTTCACGATCATGCTGGGCTTCCTGTTGTTCGGTGCAGTGCTCCCTGTTGCCCTGCCGCACAGCGCACGCCTCGTCGCAGTAGCCGCGTTCACCCTGCTGTTCGGCGTCCGCATGGCGACAATCGGCTATGCCTGGCATCAACATCAGCACGACGTCGCAGACATGCGTGCGGTCATTGCCAGCGTGCTACCCGGCGCACGGGTGTTCGTCGCTGGCGTGTCACCCGAGGAGGCGCCGGCATATTGGCGGGATGGCCCGCTCAGCCGAATGCTGTCGAATGGCATCCGGCTCGATTACCACCTGCCGGCCCTCCTGTTGATCGAGCATCGCGCGTTCTGGCCGTTCCTGTTCGACAACCCGTCGCAACAGCCGATCGAGACATTGCAGCCATATCGCGAGCTTGCCGATCGCGCCGGATCTGTCGCCGACTCCGCCGAGCTCGCCGTCCCGCGCAGCGCCATGCTCTGCGGGTTCGACTATCTCCTGTTGCTGGAAGCGGGAGCCAGGCCGGACCTGCAGGATTTCGGCGCCGGCCGCTTGCTGCTGCTTGCACGATCCGACGTGGCGGCGCTGTTCCGCATCAGGCACTCGGGCTGCTCGGCCTCTGCTCAGTGAAGTCTGACAACGGCCGGATTGCCGAATTCGTAAAGCACGACCGACTCATCATTTTCTTGCGTTGGCAAACGAAAATTCAGCCGGTTGGCAGATGCCGCGTGCCGGCCGCCGTGAAATCCGCGATGGCACCCTCCGGCGCCCGCCCATAGAGCCCGCATCGACTCGCCGCCACGCCTGTCAGCCGGTGCAGCGACATCGCCATCTCGGTCGCCTTCATTACCGTGGCGATGCCTTCCAGCACCACGGCACCGCCAATCACAAACGGCTGCTCCTGTGCGAACAGCAGCATGGGCAGGCCACCAGCCGGGATCAACACGTCGCAGCCGCGGGCGAGCAGCGGCTGCAGCTGGCGCACAAAATCCTCGCGCACCGCAGCATACTCCGCCGCGTCGGTGAAAGCGCCCATGAAGCGCGGCAGGTCAGCCTTGATCGCCGCGACGCCGCCGATTCGCTGCGTCAGGCCGTGACGGATCACCTGCTCCTCGTGCCAGGGGATGAATACCGGATCGATGGTCACCAGCCCGATCCTTCGGCCGATCGAGCAGGCGAACAACATGCTGGCCTCGCCAAGGCCGATGACCGGAATGTCTACCGCGCCGCGGCACTCGGTCAGGCCCGGCTCCTGGAAATGCCCGATGACGAAGGCGTCGTAGCCATCGCGCTCTGCTTCCAGGGCGGCGTGAATCGTCTGCTGGGCACAGCGGAATTCGGTGATCGGATGGAAATGGCGATCCGGTGGCGAGATGCCATGCACGTCCACCTCGATCCCTGGCGATGCGATGTGGTTCAGCCGATCACTGAGCCGCGTGATGTACGGCGCCTGTTCGGCAGGATCAACAAAGCTCTGGTACCACACGCGCATGCGATTACGCCGGGATCAACAATCGCCGCAGCTTGCGCACTGCGCTGTCTGGGGTGGTCAGCACCGCGCGACCGGTGGCCTCCGCGACCAACGGTGCTGCCGGCGACAGGCTGAATTGCGCCAGAGCCACCACGTCGCAGCCCTCCAATGATCGCGATGCAGTCGCTGCAAGCCGGTCGTGCGCGGCTGCGTCGCCGCGGTTCAGTGCTTCCAGCGCTTCCGCCGCCAGTGCGGACACCAATGTGATCTCCGGCGCGGCAACTGCAAATTCCGCCGGCATTGTCGCCAGCGTCGGTGCAAATGTGGCCAGCAGCCCGACGCGACCTGACACGCCAGCCAAACCCACGGCTTCGTCGATCATCGCCTCATTCGGTTTCAGCACCGGCATCGGCGCGAGCGCCTGCGCACATGCGTCGATGCACGGGCCGAACGCCGAGCAGGTGAACAGGATGGCGTCTGCGCCGCACGAAGCGGCGTAGCGGGCGAGCGTCAGGAAACGCTCGGTCATCGCCGGCGTCAGCGCGCCGTCGCGTGCCAGGTCCGCCGACAGCGAATCATCCAGCAGATTTGCCAGGCGTGCCTCCGGCCACAGCCTGGCAAACGACTGCTCGATCGGCACGATGGAATGCTTCAGTGCATGGATCAGCGCGATGCGCATCGGATCGGTCCTATGGTGTCGTCGCGAGCAGCGCAGCGAAGCAACGATATCCACCGTTCATGGGAATGAGCCCGGAATTGCCGCGTCGCTGCGCTCCTTGCAATGGCAGAATTGCACCTTCCATGTCGCAGGGGGGTGTTACGGGGCATGCTCCGTGGTCGGATCGATCATCTTGCGCACTTCGGTGATCTTCGTCGCGGGAAAGCCGCTGATCTCCGCATGCTTCTGGATGATGGCCTCATCCTTCGCCAGATAGACGCAGAACGTCTTGTCGGCCGCCACGTAGCTTTCCACCCACTGGATATCGGGGCCGAGCTGGTTCAACACTTCATTGGATTTGGCCGCCGCGCCACGCAGCTGTTCGCGCTCGAGCGAGCCGACGGCGGGAATGTCACGTTCGATGATGAACTTGCGTAGGGCCATGGTTTCCTCCGACGACTGATTGCCGTCCCGAATGGTGCCACGGCGCCCGGCGCGAGCCAAGCAGACGACAAGATCAGGCGGTATCGGCTGCCCTGGCCTCGGCAGCCTCGCGCTCCGCCTTGCGGCTCGCGAGTTCCTCGCGCGCACGCACCACGTCCTCGTTGCCGATCCGCCGCTCGCCGACCAACTGCTGGCGACGCTCGTGCATCGCCTCGATCACCGTGAGCAACTCCTCAGCGGTTTCCAGGTCGCCGGACATGCAGGCTTCGCTGAACACGTCCGCCACGCGATCGGATAACCGGCGGCGCAGAGCGCGGTTGATCCGCTCGCGCACCACGGTTGCTACCGGGAAGGGTGGCGGGGTCGGCGGCAAGTCGCGCCGGGTAAAGGTATCAGCGATCAGGGTGGTCAGTCGTCTCACCGCACAACTCCCGGACGTTCTTCAGCAATACCGGTATGCGGTGAAATTAGTGCTGGTATGCCGGGGTTGCCAGGAGTTTCAGCTGGCACAGTCGCACTCGGCCTCCGCCTCGACGATGAGCCATGTGAAACCGCGCGGCGCCGCCGGAAGAACCTCCTGGCACGCCACACTGATCCGGACTCCTGTGGCGGAACCCAGCACATTGCGCTGCTCATAGATGCCCGTTGTCGGCGCGCGCGTACCAGGCGGAAATTCGCGCGCCGGTGTCCGTCCGTTGCTCAACTGCCCGGCCTTTCGTCCTGCCCTGAGCGATCATATAGTTGTAACACCGCCGTCGATGTCATTCGTAGTTCTACGTAGCCGATTCGGATGCATGGCGACTAACTGCTTATTCTTCAAATAGAATTTCATCGAGCGCCGGCGCCACCGCCTTGCGCACGTCAGTGATCGCGCACCCGGCAATGCCATGTGAACGGCAGTTGGCCAGCAGAACAGTGGCCAACTCGGCCACCGCGAATTCGATCCGCTCCAGCGCCATCTGCTGGCGGTGATTGTGCTCGGCATAGGTGGACTGGATCGGTTGCGGCATTTTGCACCTGACTTTCGCCCGCATGATCGCAGAAAGCGGTTACAGTCTGGTTTACAAGCCTCATGTCGGCAGCGTCAGGGTCGCCTTAATGCCACCCATTGGACGATTTGCCAGCGTCACGTCGCCGCCATGGGCACGGAAGATGTTGCGGGCGATCGGCAGCCCGAGGCCTACCCCACCGGTTTCGCGGCTTCGCGATGGCTCAACACGATGAAACGGCTCGAACACCCGGTCGAGTTCGGCCGGTGGTATGCCCGGACCGTCATCCTCCACCTCGATCACCAACGTGCCATGCTCCGACGGGATCAGCCGCGCCCGGGCATTGCCGCCATAAGTCACCGCGTTGGACACCAGATTCGTCAGCGCTCGCTTCAATGCCAGCGGCCGCGCGCGAACCGTCAGGTGGGCCGGCCCCTCATAGGCCAGCTTGTCCGCTGCCTCGGGGCGCGCATCCGCCGCCTCGTCGAGCACGGTACGCAGCAATTCCACCAGATCGAGCGAGGAGACCGGCTCCGTCGTCCGCGCATCGCGGCCGAACGCCAGGGTGGCGGAGATCATCGCCTCGACCTCCTCCAAATCGGCCAGCATCTTCCCCCGCTGTTCGTCGTCCTCGACAAACTCGGCCCGCAGCTTTAGCCGCGTGATCGGGGTACGCAGGTCATGGCCGATCGCTGTCAGCAACTCGGTGCGGTCCTCCACGAACCGGCGAATCCGCGCCGCCATGGTGTTGAACGCCATGGCCGCTGTCGCGACCTCCAGCGGGCCATCCTCGGGCAGGGGCGGCGCATTCACATCACGACCCAGCGCATCGGCGGCGGCAGCAAGGGTGCGCACCGGCGCAGTCAGTCGGCGCACCGCCCATAGCGTCAGCCCGGCGGCAACCACGGTCATCAGCAGGAAGGCAGCAAGAAACGTCGGCGAATGCCACGGGCGCAGCGGCTCGACATGGACCTGGACATTGAGCCAGTCGCCGTCCGGCAGGCGCATGCCGATGACCACGACGTTCTTGTTGGGTTCATCCAGGATGCGTAGTCCATGCCAGCGTGGCACGCCCATCAAAGGTACTAGGTTGAGGTTGACCCGCAGCAGGCGTTGGCGGAACGGCAACGCATCAGGCAAGTCGTCGGCAGGCGGATGCTGTGCGAGCTCAGCAGAGAGATCCGGGGAATGCCGCAACTCGCCCAGCACGGCTTCGCGCTGGTCTGGCGCGGTCAGCATCACCGTACGGTAGACGTTCATCACGCGCACGGCGATTTCGCGTTCCTGCGCCAGGCGCTGGAGGTCGATGCGATCGAGTGCGTGGATCGCCAGGCCGGCGACCTGCACGATGACAAGGCCGACCAGCAGGACCAGCGCCGTGCGTGCGGCGAGGCTGCGTGGCCACAAGCGGAGTGTCACGCCCGCTCGACCGTCGCCGCGAGAACGTAGCCCCCACCACGAACCGTCTTGATGAGCTGGGCGTTGCGCCCGTCATCCTCCAGCTTGCGCCGCAACCGGCTGATTGCCACGTCGATCGCCCGATCGAACGGTCCCGCCTGGCGGCCACGCAACAGGTCCAGGAGCATGTCCCGTGTCAGCACGCGGTTGGCCCGCTCGACCAGGGCGACCAGCAGGTCGTACTCGCCGCCGGTCAGCGCCACCTCGGCGCCCTCCGGGTTGATCAGGCGACGCCGCGCGGGTTCCAGTGTCCAGCCGCCGAAGCGGAGGCTGCGCGATGCGGCATCGGCGCGATGCTCGGATGCGTCGCCGGCCCGCCGCAGCACCGCCCGGATACGCGCCAGCAGTTCGCGCGGGTTGAACGGCTTGGGCACGTAGTCGTCCGCGCCCAACTCGAGACCGATGATCCGATCGGTCTCCTCGCCCATGGCGGTAAGCATCACGATCGGCACGTCGGACTGCGACCGGAGCCACCGCGCGAAGTCGAGACCACTTTCGCCAGGCAGCATCAGGTCGAGCACCACCAGGTGGTAATGGCCGTTGGCAAAGGCGCGCCGGGCTTCCCTGGCATCGCGTACTGCGGTAACCCGCATGCGGTGCTTCTCTTCCAGGAAGCGCGCGAGCAGGTCGCGGATTTCCCTGTCGTCATCCACCACCAGGATGTGCGGCATCTGTTCCATGACAGAGAAACATATGGGCTTTCCGCCAGCTCGGGCAGGGTAGTTTGCATTCCGTCGCAATTCGTCGCGTCCCTGACACACTGGCGCAATGGTGGGTGCCCAAGTTGTGTCTCACCGCAAGACGCGGAACGCATGCTGGGAGACAATTGTGCGAAAGATTATTCTCACCACGCTGACGGTGCTGGCAATTGGCGGCACGGCGACCGGTATCCTGGTTGCCAACGCCCAGCCGGCCCCACCATCCCCGGGCACGGATAGCCCAACGCCAAACCGCCCACATTGGATGGGCTGGATGAGGCGCACGCATGAAGGGCACGAGCGCGGACCGATGGCGCGCAGGACGTTCGCCTTGGTCTACCGCCAGGAGGATCGCAACCTGACGCCGCCGGACGTCCAGAAGATCGCCGAAGCTTTCCTGTTGTGGAACGGCAACCACACCTGGAAAGTGGTCGATGTGGCGGCGACTCCGGATGGTGCCATTGGGTTCGGGCTGGCTACCCAGGAAGGCTCGCTGATCGCCCGCTTTACCATGGACCCGCACAGCGGCCGGGTAACCCGCGTCGGCTGACCGGTGATAACGGCGGGCGAGACGGCTCCCAACTGCCGCCCGCCTGACCGTTGGCCGGCGCGCTCGACGGCGGCGTGGCCGCCCCGGCGTCATTGACGCCAGTTGCTTAGCCGCCCGGAATTGGATGATTCGCAGGACGTTGCGGCATAGTTTAGCCGCGGTCGCTGGCGCTGCATCGCCTGCACGAGCAAAGCCGCAGGCGTCGCCCGTCAGAGTGGCAGCCGGATCAGCGTGCGGTCAGCAGCCGATCCGGAATTCGCATGCCCAGACGCAATGGCACGTTCCACACCTCCCGCACCTGCCGCACGGTGTGGAAACCTGCGCGCAGATAGGTCGGCAGTGCGCGCGGATGGTCGGCGGTGCAGGTATTCACCGTCATGCCGCGCGGGCCATGGCGCCATGCGGCATCCACTGCATGGCGCAGGAACGGATAGCCGATGCCGGAACCGATGGCGTGCGGCATGAGGCCGAAATAACTGAGATTGACATCGGGCCAGCCGCGCCCGTCCAGCTCGAAGAAGCCGGCCGGTTCACCGCCGTTGTAGAGCACGTGGATCGACACCGGGGGATCGCGCAGCAAGGCTGCGAGTTCATCGTCCGGCATCGTGCGGCGCAGCCACCACACGTAATCGGCGCCCACCGTGTTGTAGAGGTAGCGATAGAACGCCACGGTCGGCGTCACGACACGCACGACCTGATACTCGGACGGCAGCATGGACGCGGCGCCGGCCGGCGGCCGGTCCATCCGGAGGAACGTCACCATGACGGTGACCCGCGCCACCGGTTCCATGTCTGCCTGTCTCCCCGGCCTATGGCTGACAATTGGTCGTGGTCTATCCGGACGATGGAGTGCAAGGCTCCACACGGTCAAGCGTCATCCTTGGCTCCCGCAGTCGCAGAGGCCTGCGAAATAGCAGACAGACGGGCCGGGACCGTACCGACCGCGACCGGCAACAGCAGCGTCGCGCGGCACGCCCACGCTGTGCGCCAGATCGGCCGAGCTGCAACGCTGTGCACGCGGCGGCGGTCGTCAGTCGTCCAGGAAGCTCCGCAGCTTGCGGCTCCGGCTCGGGTGCTTCAGCTTGCGCAGCGCCTTCGCCTCGATCTGCCGGATGCGCTCGCGCGTGACGTTGAACTGCTGGCCGACCTCTTCCAGCGTGTGGTCGGTGTTCATGCCGATACCGAAGCGCATCCGCAGCACACGCTCCTCGCGTGGGGTCAGAGATGACAGAACACGCGTGGTGGCCTCGCGCAGGTTGGCCTGGATCGCCGCGTCCAGCGGGATCACCGCCGCCTTGTCCTCGATGAAGTCGCCGAGGTGCGAATCCTCCTCATCGCCGATCGGCGTCTCCAGGCTGATCGGCTCCTTGGCGATCTTCAGCACTTTCCGGACCTTCTCGAGCGGCATGCCGAGCTTCTCGGCCAGCTCCTCGGGCGCCGGCTCGCGGCCGATCTCGTGCAGCATCTGCCGCGATGTCCGCACCAGCTTGTTGATCGTCTCGATCATGTGCACCGGAATGCGGATGGTGCGAGCCTGGTCGGCGATCGAACGAGTGATCGCCTGGCGGATCCACCACGTGGCATACGTGGAGAACTTGTAGCCGCGGCGATATTCGAACTTATCAACCGCCTTCATCAGGCCGATGTTGCCCTCCTGGATCAGGTCCAGGAACTGCAAGCCGCGATTGGTGTATTTCTTGGCGATCGAGATCACCAGGCGCAGGTTCGCCTCGATCATCTCCTTCTTGGCCCGCGCACTGTCGCGCTCGCCGCGGCTCACCGTCATGTAGACGCGGCGGAACTCGCTGATCGGCAGGCTGGCGTCGTTTGCCACTGCGTTGATCTGCGTGCGGATGTTGGCGATGTCGTTGGCATGCCGGGTGACGAACGGTTTCCAGCCTTTGCCGGGCAGCTTGCTGACGCGGTCCAGCCAGTTCGGATCCAGCTCGTGGCCGCGATAGTTCTTCAGGAACTCCTCGCGATTCACCTTGCTGCCCTCGGCCATCCGCATGAGCTGGCCTTCCATCGCGGTCAGCCGCTGGTTGAGCTGCTTGAGCTGGGTCACCAGCTCCTCGATGCGGTTGTTGTGCAGGCGCACCTGCTCGACCTTGCTCACCAGCTCTTCGCGCTGGCGCTCGTAGCTCTTCTCCGACCGTGTGGTGACTTCCTCGCCGGAGGTCATGGTCTCCAGCCGCCGGTGCTGCACCCGGTGCAGCTTCTTGTACAGCGCCTCGATCTCCTCGAAGGTCGCCAGCACCTCGGGCTTCAGCTTCTCTTCCAGCGCGGACAGCGAAATGCCCGGCCCCTCGCCGTCCTCGTCGCCGTCCAGGTCTTCCGCGGCATCCAGTGCCTCGGGCGGCGCGGCACCGTTGCCGCTGCCATTGAGCGGCGGAGGCAGCGGCTCGGGGGCGGCACTGCCGTCCGGCGCCGGCACGCCGGCACCCTGCGTCGCCTCCAGGTCGATGATGTCGCGCAGCAGCATCCGCCCGGCCTTAAGCTGGTCGTGCCAGGAGATGATCGCCTTGAACGTCAGCGGGCTTTCGCACAGCCCGCTGATCATCATGTCGCGGCCGGCCTCGATGCGCTTGGCGATGGCGATTTCGCCCTCGCGCGACAGCAACTCGACGCTGCCCATCTCGCGCAGGTACATCCGCACCGGGTCGTCGGTGCGGCCCAGGCTGGCCTCGTCGACGTTGCCGGTCTGCTCTTCTTCGGCGCCCTCGGCTTCCTCGCTCTTCTCCGCCTTGACGACGGGGGCCTCACCGTCCTCGGTCTCCTCGCCCTCGACGACCTGGATGCCCATTTCCGAGAAATTGGCCATCACGTCTTCGATCTGTTCCGAACTGTTCTGGTCCGGCGGCAGGATCTGGTTCAGCTCATCGAAGGTGATGTAGCCGCGCTCCTTGCCGCGCGCGATCAGCCGCTTCACAGCGGCGGTCTGCACGTCGAGCAACGTGGTCTCCACGTCCTGTTCGGCGGTCACGGTATCAGCGGCGACAGAGGGCTTGGTGGCCATCGCTCAGCGAACTCCTACGTCAACGCGGCACTGCAACAGCAGCCGCCGCAATCCAATCTCATGCCGCAAGGTCCACCCCATCGGGCTCACCGCTCTTGACCTTGTTGAGTGCGGCCTTCAGAGCAACCAGGCGGTTCTGGCTCTGTTGTGTCAGGTCCTGTGCGCAGGCGGCCTCTGCCAATGCGACTTCCTCGCCAAGCCGCTGCACGTTCAGGAACCCGAAGATGTGCCACCACCCTGCCTCGGCCTCCGCCGGCATCGCCGCCAATGCAGCGCAGGCCGGGAGCGGTACGGGTACCGTTGCCAGCGCCTGGTCGGCTTCAGCATTCAATCCAGAAAGCGTGAGGTGGGACATCAATGCCTGTGAGTCAAGCACATCCGCGGTTTCTATCCAGTCACGCAGGGCAGTTCGGAGCGTATCGAAGGGCCGCGGCAGGTCGAGGCCTGCGTATGCGTGCTCCACGTCGTGCCAGATGGCGGGATGTCGCAGCAGGATGGCAGTGAGGATACGGGCGCGTTCCGTGGCCACGATCCCGCCTGCCGGTTGGGGCCGCGGCGCTGCGCGAAGCGGCGCCGTCGCCGGCCCGCCGAAGCGGGCGCCCCGGCCACGGCGCCTTGCGGCATAGAACCGCCCGCGCAACGCCTCGCGGTATTCACCGGCCAGCGCCTTGTCCGAAATCCGGCCCGCGGCCTGATCGAGTCGGGTCAGAAAGGCCGCCCGTTGCTCGGGCGTCGCATCGCCGCTGGCTTCACGCAGCAGGTCGTACAGCGCATCGGCCAGCGGCGTGGCCGCATCCAGCACCGTCCGTATACCATCCGCGCCCTGGCGCCGGACCAGCGTATCGGGATCCTCGCCCGCAGGCAGTTTGGCCAGCTTGAGCGTGCGATCCGGCGCCAGCAACGGCAATGCCAGTTCGGCGGCACGGGCCGCGGCACGGCTGCCCGCGGCGTCGCCGTCGAAGCACAGGATCGGCGCCGGCGCCAGCCGCCACAGCTCCTCGAGCTGCTCCTCGGTCAGCGCTGTGCCGAGGGGGGCAACGGCGCCGCCCATTCCTGCCTGCGCCAGAGCAATCACGTCCATGTAGCCTTCAACCACCACCAACGAGGCGCCGCCTCGCACCGCCTCGCGGGCAAGATCCAGCGCGTAAAGCGTGCGGCGCTTGGAGAACAGCGCCGTCTCCGGGCCGTTGACGTATTTCGGCTGCCCGTCACCGAGGGTGCGGCCGCCGAAGCTGATGGCCCGGCCGCGGCGATCGCGGATCGGAAACATCACGCGATTGAAGAACAGATCGAACGCCCTGCCGGTTTCATCGTCGCGCCGCATCAATCCGGCGTCGACGAGCTGCTCCTCGGTGATCCCGTCACGCCCGAGGTCCGCCAGCAGCGCGCCGCGACCCTCGCCCGACCAGCCAAGCCCGAATCGGCGAATGGTCTGCTCCGTCAGCCCACGGCCAAGCAGGTAGGCCAGGGCATGGCGACCCTCGGGGAGGAACAGCCGCCGGTGGTAGCCGGCTTGTGCAGCCTCCAGCACCGAGTTCAAATCATGCCGCTTGCGTTCCGCTTCGGCCGCTTCGGGCGAGGGCTTCGGTACCTCGATCCCCGCTTCCGCCGCCAGCCGCTCGACGGCCTCCATGAAGCCGGCGCCTTCACTCTGCATGACGAAGCTGATGGCGTCGCCGTGCGCGCCGCAGCCGAAGCAATGATAGCCGTCCTCGTAAACGTAGAAGCTTGGGGTCTTCTCCTGGTGGAACGGGCAGCAGCCCTTCATCTGGCGCCCGGATCGGGCCAGCTTCACCCGCCGGCCTACAACGCCAGCCAACGGCGTCCGCGCACGCAGTTCATCCAGGAAGGAGGCAGGGAGGGCCATTATCTCACACTGCTTCCATACGAACCGTCCTCACGACAGCCGCGCCTTCACCATCGGCCCGGCCTTCGCCATGTCGAGCGTCGCGGCGTGCTTCGCCCGCAGCGCGGCCATCACCTTGCCCATGTCCTTGATCGAGGTCGCCCCGGCCTCGGCAACTGCCTCCGCGACAGCAGACTGGATCGCCGCTTCATCCATCTGTTGCGGCAGGAATTCTTCAATAACAGTGATTTCGGCCTCCTCTTTGTCGATCAGGTCCTGACGCTTACCCTGCCGGTACAGTTCCACCGACTCGCGCCGGGATTTCACCATGCCGCGCAGCGCCGCGACGACTTCTTCGTCGGGCACGCGATCCACCCCCTTTGGCCGTGCCGCAATGTCGATGTCCTTCACCTTCGCCATGATCATGCGCAAGGTGGAAGTGCGAGCAGCATCACCCGCCTTCATCGACGCCTTGACCTGTTCGGTGAACTGCTCCCTGAGGCTCATGCATCCCTCTGCAAAAAAATACCCCCTATAATAAGCAAAGTGGCGCGGATGTGAGTTGTCGGAAATAATTTCCCAGACTCGCCGCCGCGGTTGCCTTGGGAAGACATTTCCCATAGCTTCGGCATCATGACAATTGATGTGGACAGCATCATCGACCGCCTGGGTGGCGCCGATGCGGCAGCGCGCCTGACGGGCGTTGGAACCGAGGCGGTGCGCAAATGGCGCCAGGCCGGTCTGATCCCCTCCCGCCATTGGGCAGCGTTGATCGCCGCGACCGGCCTGGCCGTGTCTGACCTGCCCGGCGGACCGGCCGCACCACGCAGCGACACGGTCCAGCCTGACACGGGCGACGTGCCGACCGGCGCCACGGCCACCCTGGTGCTGGCGGACGGCGCGGTGTTCTGGGGCCGTGGCTTCGGTGCCCATACCGGGGTGCCGGCACCGGTTGGAGAGATCTGCTTCAACACCGGGATGACCGGCTACCAGGAGACGCTGACCGACCCATCCTACGCCGGCCAGATCATCACTTTCACCTTCCCGCATATCGGCAACGTCGGCACCAATGCCGAAGACATCGAGGCCCCCACCATCGCCGCACGCGGCCTTGTCGTGAAGCAGGACGTGTCGGAGCCGTCGAACTGGCGCGCCGCGCAGCATCTGGATGCCTGGTTGCGGGCGCGCGGGATCGCCGGGCTGGCGGGTGTGGATACAAGGGCACTGACCGCGCGCATCCGCGATGGCGGCGCGCCAACCGGCGTGCTGGCATTTCCTGCCGATGGCCGCTTCGACCTGGCGGCGCTACGCGCGCAGGCCCAGGCCTGGCCAGGGCTGGAGGGAATGGACCTCGCCAAGGAGGTCACCTGTCGCCAATCGTATGACTGGGACGAGACACGCTGGGCCTGGCCCGGCGGCGTCGGCCGGCAAAGCGCGCCGAAGCACCACGTGGTGGCGGTGGACTACGGAGCGAAGCGCAACATCCTGCGCTGCCTGGCTTCGGCGGGATGCCGCGTCACCGTGGTGCCGGCGACCGCCACCGCCGAGGACATTTTGCGTCGTGAACCGGACGGCGTGTTCCTGTCCAACGGCCCGGGCGATCCGGCGGCCACCGGCGAATATGCGGTGCCGGCGATCAGCGGCGTGCTGCAGGCCGGGGTGCCGCTGTTCGGCATCTGCCTGGGTCACCAGTTGCTGGCGCTCGCGCTGGGGGCGAAGACCTACAAGCTGGATCGCGGCCATCGCGGCGCCAACCAGCCGGTGAAGGACCTGGCGACAGGCAAGGTGGAAATCACCAGCCAGAACCACGGCTTCGCAGTCGACGCCGAGACGCTGCCGGCAAGTGCCAAGGTGACGCACGTCTCGTTGTTCGACGGCTCGAACGAAGGATTAGCGTGTTCAGATCGGCCGGCGTTTTCCGTGCAGTACCATCCGGAGGCGAGCCCCGGACCATCCGACAGCCATTATCTGTTCGAGCGGTTCGTCGCGATGATCGAGCGGCGCGCGTGACATGGATGCGAAGTCGCTGCTGCTGACCACCGCCTTACGACACCGGATCAGCGAACCCAACATCGAGGCTGGGTTCGAACGGTTCCGGTCGATCACCGATGGGTCGGTCGATTACCACGATTTCTGCGAGGCCATTGCGGCTTGCCTGCGTGAGAGCCTGATACGCGAACCGGTCCGCCTCCCGGAAGGCGCGCTGCAATGCCACTGGCGCCTGGAACTGACACCGGAGGGCGTAGCCGGTGCTCGTGCCATCGTCACGGCCCGCGAAGGCCGGCCAACAACGTCTCCGACGCCGCCACAACGCGAAGCCGCGGATGGCCGGCCCACGCCCGGCCATGACGACGGTACGGAATAGCCAATGCCCAAGCGCACCGACATCCACTCCATCCTGATCATCGGCGCCGGCCCCATCGTTATCGGCCAGGCGTGCGAGTTCGACTATTCCGGCGCGCAGGCCTGCAAGGCGCTGAAGGCCGAGGGCTATCGCGTCGTGCTTGTGAACTCCAATCCAGCCACCATCATGACCGACCCTGGCCTGGCCGATGCCACCTACATCGAGCCGATCACCCCGGACATCGTCGAACGCATCATCGAGCGCGAAAAGCCCGACGCGCTGCTGCCGACCATGGGCGGCCAGACCGCGCTCAACATCGCGATGCAACTGGCGAAATCCGGTGCGTTGGCACGCCACAACGTCGAATTGATCGGCGCCCGCGCCGAGGTCATCGACCGCGCCGAGGACCGGCTGAAATTCCGCGACGCGATGGCTGCCATCGGCATTGAATCGCCAAAGAGCGCCATCGCGCATTCCATGGAGGAGGCGCGCGCGGCACTCGCCACCACCGGCCTGCCGGCCGTCATCCGCCCCAGCTTCACCTTGGGTGGTACCGGCGGCGGCATCGCCTATAACCGCGAGGAATTCGAGCAGATCGTCGGCGGCGGCCTGGAGGCCTCGCCCACAACGGAAGTGCTGATCGAAGAATCCGTGCTGGGCTGGAAGGAATTCGAGATGGAGGTGGTCCGCGACCGTGCGGACAACTGCATCATCGTCTGCTCGATCGAGAACGTCGATCCGATTGGCATCCACACCGGCGACAGCGTCACCGTCGCTCCCGCCCTGACGCTGACCGACAAAGAATACCAGATCATGCGCGACGCCTCGATCGCCTGCCTGCGCGCGATTGGCGTCGATACCGGCGGCTCCAACGTGCAGTTCGCGGTCAACCCCGCCGATGGCCGCATGGTCATCATCGAGATGAATCCGCGCGTGTCGCGGTCCTCGGCATTGGCGTCGAAGGCCACCGGTTTCCCGATCGCCAAGATCGCCGCCAAGCTCGCCGTCGGCTACACGCTGGACGAACTCGCCAACGACATAACCCGCGTCACGCCGGCCAGCTTCGAGCCCACCATCGACTACGTTGTGGTGAAGATCCCGCGCTTCACCTTCGAGAAATTCCCCGGCACCCCTGCTCTGCTGACCACGTCGATGAAGTCGGTCGGCGAGGCGATGGCGATCGGCCGCAGCTTCGCCGAAGCTCTGCAGAAGGGCCTGCGCAGCATGGAAACCGGCCTGTCCGGCCTGGATGAAATCGAGCCGCCAGGCGATGGCGGCCCCGACGCCTTCCGCGCCACGCTGTCCGCACCGCTCCCGGATCGCCTGCTGGTGGCTGCGCAGGCATTGCGCGCCGGTCTATCGGTGGAAGACATCCACGACGCCTGCAAATTCGACCCATGGTTCCTGCGTGAACTGGAGCGCATCATTGACGCGGAACGTACCGTCGCCGCGACCGGCCTGCCGCACGAACCAGGCGCACTGCGGCGCATCAAGGCAATGGGCTTCTCCGACCGGCGGCTCGCCGAACTGACCGGCCACAAGGAAGACCAGGTTGCCACCCTGCGCGCCCGGCTCGGCGTTCTGCCGGTCTACAAACGTATCGACACCTGCGCCGCGGAATTCGCCAGCGCCACGCCCTATATGTATTCCACCTATGAAGGCGGCTACGGAACACCAGTCTGCGAGGCCGACCCGACCGAGCGCCAGAAGGTCATCATTCTTGGCGGCGGCCCCAACCGCATCGGCCAGGGCATCGAGTTCGATTATTGCTGCGTCCACGCTGCATACGCGCTGAAGGATGCCGGGTTCGAGACCATCATGGTCAACTGCAACCCGGAGACCGTCAGCACCGACTACGACACCTCCGACCGGCTGTACTTCGAGCCGCTCACCGCCGAGGACGTCATCGCTTTGGTGCGCCGCGAGGAATCCCGCGGCAGGCTGCTGGGCTGTATCGTGCAATATGGCGGTCAAACCCCGTTGAAGCTGTCGCAGGCGCTGGCCCGCGCGAACATCCCAATCCTGGGCACGTCGGCCGATGCGATCGACATCGCTGAAGACCGCGAACGCTTCCAGCTCCTGTTGCAACGCCTCGGCCTGCGCCAGCCGGACAACGGCATCGCCCGCTCGGCCGAGGAAGCCGAAGCGATTGCCGACCGCATCGGCTACCCGGTGGTGATCCGCCCCAGTTACGTACTTGGCGGCCGCGCCATGGAAATCGTCTACGACCGTGCCGGGCTGCATCGCTACATGCGCGAGGCGGTACGCGTTTCCGGCGACAATCCGGTGCTGATCGACCGCTACCTGAACGATGCGATCGAGGTCGATGTGGACTGCATCGCCGACAACGAGACGGTCTATGTCGCCGGCGTCATGGAGCACATCGAGGAAGCCGGCATCCATTCCGGCGACAGCGCCTGTTCCCTGCCGCCCTACACGCTCGCCCCCGCCATGGTCACCGAACTGAAGGCGGAGACCGAGGCCATGGCCAAGGCACTCGGCGTCGTCGGCCTGATGAACGTGCAATACGCGATCAAGGACGATGTCATATACGTACTGGAAGTGAACCCACGCGCGTCCCGCACCGTGCCGTTCGTCGCCAAGGCAACCGGCGTGGCGGTGGCCAAGATCGGTGCCCGCGTGATGGCCGGCGCCAGGCTCGCGGATTTCAACCTGGACGACCAGGGCGTGGCGCCGCATGTCGCGGTGAAGGAGGCAGTGTTCCCGTTTGCCCGCTTCCCCAACGTTGACACCATCCTCGGCCCGGAAATGAAATCCACCGGCGAGGTGATGGGCCTCGATTCCAGCTTCGAACGCGCCTTCGCCAAGTCGCAGCTTGGCGCCGGTATCGTCCTGCCAGATGCCGGCACGGTTTTTCTGTCGATCAAGGATGCTGACAAGCGCGGCCTGCCGGCGCTTGCCCGACGGCTGGCGGAGATGGGGTTCGGGATCATGGCCACCCGTGGCACCGCCGCGCGCATCCGTGACGCCGGCCTGCCGGTTTCAGTTGTCAACAAGGTACTGGAAGGCCGGCCGCATTGCGTGGACGCAATCCGGTCCGGCGAGGTGCAGTTGGTGATCAACACTGCGTCCACTCCGCAGTCGATAGCAGACAGCTTCGCGATCCGCCGGAGTGCCCTCACCCACGGCATTCCCCACTATACGACCATGGCCGGCGCCAGGGCCGCGGTGCACGCCATCGCCGCCTTGAAGTCGGGAACGCTTGAAGTTGCGCCGCTCCAGTCCTATTTTCGCCGTTCGTTCTGAAGCGTCGTCGCGGCCAGCTACCGGTCTGCCGCGGCGCTTGCGTGTGGCTGATAAGCTGCTGTCTGATTGCGTTCGAGCATCGAAGGACCCACTCGTGCAGAAGTTCCCGATGACCGCCCCAGGGCTACAGCGGTTGGAAGACGAGCTTCGCCAGCTCAAGTCGGCGGAGCGTCCGGCGATCATTCGGCAGATCGCCGAAGCGCGAACGCATGGCGATCTCTCGGAGAACGCCGAATACCACGCCGCGCGAGAACGTCAGTCCTTCATCGAAGGCCGCATAGCCGAACTGGAGGAAATCGTCGGCTCGGCCGAGGTGATCGATCCGTCCTCACTGTCAGGCGAGCACGTGATGTTCGGCGCGCATGTCTGGCTGGTGGACGAAGAGACCGAGAAGGAAGCCACCTACCAGATCGTCGGCGTCCACGAGGCCAACATCAAGGATGGGCGGCTGTCGATCTCCTCACCGCTGGCCAAGGCGCTGATCGGCAAGAAGGTGGGCGACACGGCCTCGGTTCCGGCGCCGGGCGGCGACCGCTCCTACGAGATCCTCGGCATCAAGTTCGTCTGACGTGCTGCGGTTTGCCGATGTAACGGCGGCGGCCGAACGGATCGCCGGGCGCGTGCTGCGCACGCCCGCGCTGCCCAGTGACGCGGTTTCGCGCGCGACCGGCGCCGAAGTGGTGCTGAAGCTGGACAATCTGCAGGTCACCGGGGCGTTCAAGGAGCGCGGCGCGGCCAACCGCCTGGCACTGCTGACCGATGCCGAGCGAGAGCGTGGGGTCATCGCCATGTCCGCCGGCAATCATGCCCAGGCGGTGGCGCGGCATGCCGCCCTGACCAACGTCGTGGCCACCATCGTGATGCCGAAATTCACCCCGGCGACCAAGGTCACGCGCACCGCCGCATTGGGTGCGCATGTCGTCTTGCACGGCGAGACGCTGGCCGAGGCCGCGGCACATGCCGAAGCACTTGCGGCGGAACAGGGGCTGGTGTTCGTGCATCCCTACGACGATGTCGGCGTGATGGCGGGCCAGGGTACGCTGGCGTTGGAATTGCTGCGGGATGCGCCGGACCTCGATGTGCTGGTGATCCCGGTCGGCGGTGGCGGATTGCTGGCCGGCTGCGCCACTGCCGCCAAGGCGATGAAGCCGGGTATCGCCGTTTACGGGGTGGAGGTTGCGGCATATTCCGCCATGGCGCAGCGCCTGGCAGGCGAGACGGTGGACGTAGGCGGCCCGACCATCGCCGAGGGCATCGCAGTGCGCGACGTCGGCGAGAAGCCGCTGGCGATCATCCGCGCGCTGGGCGTGGAGGTGCTGGTGGTACCTGAGCACACCATCGAGGAAGCGGTCGGCCTGCTGGTGGAAGGCGCCAGGGTGGTAGCGGAAGGCGCCGGCGCCGCCGGGGTTGCAGGCTTGCTGGCCTATACCGAGCATTTCCGCGGCAAGCGTGTCGGCGTCGCGATCACCGGCGGCAACATCGACGCGCGCATCCTGTCCAATGTGCTGCTGCGCAACCTGCTGCGCGACGGACGATTGCTGCGGCTGCATCTGCAGATTCCCGATCGGCCTGGCGTGCTGGCGGACATCGCCGGCAAGATCGGCAACTCCGGCGGCAACATCATCGAGGTGTCGCACCAGCGCCTGTTCGCCGCATCGTCGGTCCAGGCGGCGGAACTGGAAGTGATGGTGGAGGCACGCGATCCGCTGCATGCCGACGCGATCCTGGAGTCGCTGGAGAGGTCGTACGTGGTGCGGCGGGTGTGAGGATCCGGCTGGTTCAACCTGTCTACCGAGGGGTGGCCTCTGGCGTGCCTCCACGTTAGTCTACCCGCCGGTAGAATCAGGAGACCCCGCGATGGAAATCACCCCAAGCGGCCAGACACTCGGCGCCAGCATCACCGGCATCGACCTTGGGCAACCGCTGTCGGACAGCGATTTCCGCGACGTCCTGCGCGCACTGGGCAGGCATGGCGTGCTGTGCTTCCCGCGGCAGACGCTCACCACTGATCAGCTCTCGAACTTCGGGCAGCGCTTCGGCGAACTGGAGATCAATGTCGCCAACGCCTACCACGAGCCGAACCATCCCGAGATGATGATCCTGTCCAACGTGAAGCGGGATGGAAAGCAGATCGGCGCGAACGATGCCGGCCAGGGCTGGCACACCGACATGTCGTACAGCCACGACATCGCGCTCGCCAATATCCTACATGCGCGGCATGTGCCAATGCGCAACGGCAAGCCGCTCGGCGAGACGCAGTTCCGCAACATGCATGCCGCTTACGACGACCTTCCGGATGCGCTGAAGCATAAATTGGAGGGCCGCACTGCGACGCACGACTTCGCGAAGTTCTGGGACATGATGGTTGCCAAGCCCGGTTCCACCCGCAAGCCGTTGACACCGGAGCAGCGTGCGAAGAAACCGCCGGTGTCACAGCCGATATTCCGCCGCCATCCGATCACCGGCCGCCATGTGCTGTATGCCAACGTTGGCTACGCAATGTTCATCGATGGCATGGACCCACTGGAGAGTGGCCAGATCCTCGACTTCCTGTTCCGCCATCAGGAGCGTGCCGAATATCTTTATGCGCACCACTGGGCGGTGGGCGACGTGCTGATGTGGGACAACATCGGCACGATCCATAATGCTGTCGGCGACTATACGGCCGACGAGCCGCGCTACATGCGCCGTGTGCAGGTGATGGCGACACTCGACTACACGCGCCTGGCAGCCTGACGTGTCCGAGTTCGCTGGCAAGCGTATCGTCATCACTGGCGGCGCCGGCGGCATCGGTATCGAAACCGCGCGCACGATGCTGGCACACGGTGCACATGCGATATTGGTGGATATCGACGCCGAC
>DATAPW010000143.1:0-3449 GCA_036265005.1 Acetobacteraceae bacterium
ATAATCACGTACAGCACGCCCGTCAGCGTCACCGTGGCGACGAACACCATCAGCGTGAAGAACCGGAACCGCAGCGCGATATCCAGTGTCCGCTCGTAGAAGCTGACCATGTGTTGATTTCCGCTGAGAGCTGACCCGGGAGGGTCGGAATTTCCACTGAGAATTGACCCATGTTCTGAGCTTCCCCCTGGCTGTTGGGTCGGGGGATCAAGGAGTGATCGACATGGCGTTATTGAGCGTTATCCGGCGCTGGCATTTCCGCGAGGGCATGCCGATCCGAGAGATCAGGCGGCGTACCGGTCTGTCGCGCAACACGATCCGCAAGTACCTGCGGGCGGGCGCGGTGGAGCCGAAGTTCAAAGTGCCTGATCGGCCGAGCAAGCTGGATCCGTTTGCCGAGAAACTGTCGGGCTGGTTGCGAGTGGAAGCCAGCCGGTCGCGCAAGCAGCGGCGCACGGTCAAACAGATACATGCTGACTTGGTCACGCTTGGCTATGACGGATCGTATGGTCGGCTCGCCGCGTTCGCGCGCATGTGGACGGCCGAGCGCCAGCGCGATTCCCAGATCAGCGGCCGCGGCACATTTGTGCCCTTGGTTTTTGCTCCGGGCGAGGCGTTCCAGTTTGACTGGAGCGAGGACTGGGCGGAGCTGGGCGGCGAGCGCACCAAGCTGCAGGTGGCGCATACCAAGTTGTCGCACAGCCGGGCGTTCATTGTGCGGGCCTATTTGCTCCAGACCCATGAGATGCTGTTCGATGCGCTGACCCAGGCGTTCCGGGTATTGGGCGGGGTACCGCGGCGCGGGATCTTCGATAATATGAAGACCGCGGTCGATCGCATCGGATCGGGCAAGGCGCGGCAGGTCAATGCGCGGTTTGCGGCGATGGCCAGCCATTACCTGTTCGAGCCGGAGTTCTGTAACCCGGCATCGGGTTGGGAGAAGGGACAGGTCGAGAAGAACGTCCAGGACGCACGCCGGCGGCTTTGGCAGAAGCTGCCCAGCTTCACCGACCTGGCGTCGCTGAACAGCTGGCTGGAAGAATGCTGCATCGCGCAGTGGGGACAGATCCCGCATAATGCCCTGCCCGGCAGCATCGCCAATGTGCATACCGACGAAGTCGCCAGCCTGATGGCGATGGGCCGGCCGTTTGACGGCTTCGTCGAGCACAGCAAACGGGTATCGCCGACTTGCCTGATCCACTTTGAACGCAACCGCTACAGCGTGCCGGCCTCCCTGGCCAACCGGCCGGTGAGCCTGCGGGTCTATCCGGAACGGATCGTCATCGCCGCGGAGGGTCAGATCCTCTGCGAGCACAAGCGGATCATCAATCGCTCCCATGACCTGCCAGGTCGAACGGTCTACGACTGGCGGCACTATCTGGCGGTGATCCAGCGCAAACCGGGAGCGCTGCGCAATGGCGCCCCCTTCATGGAGATGCCGGATGGCTTCCGGCGATTGCAGGGACATCTCCTCAAGCATCCTGGCGGCGACCGCGAGATGGTGGAGATCCTCGCCCTTGTGCTGCAGCACGATGAGCAGGCGGTACTGTGTGCCGTCGAGCTGGCGCTGGAAGCCGGTGTTCCGACCAAAACGCACATCCTCAACCTGCTGCACCGGCTGATCGACGGCAAGGAGGACAAGATCGCCAGGATCGATGCGCCGCAAGCGCTGGAATTGCGCCGGGAACCGAAGGCCGACGTCGAACGCTACGATGCGCTGCGCATGAAGGATCTGCGTCATGCGTCATGACCCTGCCAGCGGGGCCATCGTGGTCATGCTGCGTTCTCTTAAGATGTATGGCCTGGCCCAGGCGGCCAGCGATCTCATCGAGCAGGGCGCTCCCGCCTTTACCGCAGCAGTTCCGATCCTCTCCCAGCTGCTCAAGGCCGAACTCGCCGAGCGCGAGGTCCGGTCGATCGCCTACCAGATCAAGGCGGCTCGCTTCCCGGCATACAAGGATCTGACCGGGTTCGACTTTGCCTCCAGCGAGGCCAACGAGGCGATGGTCCGTCAGTTGCACCGCGGCGAGTTCATCGGCAACTCCGACAACATCGTGCTGATCGGCGGCCCGGGCACCGGCAAGACCCACATCGCCACCGCGCTCGGCATCCAGGCAGCCGAGCATCACCGCAAGAAGGTCCGGTTCTTCTCCACGGTCGACCTGGTCAACGCGCTTGAGCAGGAGAAGGCTTTGAACAAGGCCGGGCAGCTGGCGGAACGGCTGTTGCGCCTCGACCTCGTGATCCTCGATGAACTGGGATACCTGCCGTTCAGCCCGTCAGGTGGAGCGTTGCTGTTCCACCTGCTCAGCAAGCTCTATGAGCACACCAGCGTCGTCATCACCACCAATCTCAGCTTCAGCGAATGGGCCGGCGTGTTCGGTGATGCCAAGATGACCACCGCCCTGCTCGATCGTCTTACGCATCACTGCCATATCCTCGAGACCGGAAACGACAGCTTCCGCTTCAGGGCCAGTGCTGCAACCCCAACTGCTGCCACCCCCAAAACCAGAAAGGAAAAATCACCGGCTTGACCTGCAACCCGCATCGCGGGAGATACGAAACCCCGGGTCACTTCTCAATGAAAATCCCGGGTCAACTCTCAGCGGAAATCAACAAGCGACGCCCGTCGACCTCCACGTCCAGCCGCTGCCCCCCTGGGTCGAGAGCAAAATCGAGGTAGCGGCCGGCGACTGGGTATTGCGGAACCGGATCGAGCCCACGCCTGCGCATCGCTTCGAAGAGCCGGCGCTCCCATTCGCTGTCGAACGTCTGCCGCGGCTTTGGCGGTTGTCCCGTCCGGTCGGCCAATCGCACCAGAAGATCAATTCCGCTGCGTCTGACGTACGATCTGTCGCCAAAAACCATGCAAAGCGCCCGCGCTCGGCTGATCGCGACATTCATGCGCCGACGTTCGCGCTTGTAGAAGTTGAGTGTGGACGAAATGACGCCCTCTGCCACGACGAGAGACAACAGGATCACATCCGCCTCGCCGCCCTGGAACTTGTCGATCGTCGAGACGCGCAAGTCGACCCGTAACTGTTCGACCTCGGTGATTGCAGCGCGGATCCGCCGGATCAGGAGGCCAACCTGCGCATTGAACGGCGACAGCACCCCGATGCTGCCCTGGAAGCTTCGCACCCGGATCATCTCCGTCAGTGCGGCGACGATCGCATCCGCCTCGGCATGGTTCACACTGCCGCCGTCCTCGCGCGACGCTTGGCCCGGAACGTCGTGCCAGGCGATGCCGGGCGCATAGCCGTTCGGCAACCGGACGCGCCGCGGGTCTTGGCTAGCAAGTAGACGGCCCTCGTAGAACTCGTCGTTGAGATAAGCGACGATCTCCGGCGTGGAGCGGAACTGATCGGCCAGAAAATGCCACTTCGCCGCATCGCGCTGCCGGGCAAAGTCGAACAGCGAGTTGTTACTTTGGGCAACCAGATGCCGCC
>DATAPW010000144.1:0-29348 GCA_036265005.1 Acetobacteraceae bacterium
ATCCGCAGCACCAAGGTGTGGGGCACCATGTGCTTCGTGGGCGAAGGCGGCGACGTGAAGATCGACGTCAGTCCACATCTGCTGCGCCGCCAGATGACGCTGATCGCGTCGTGGACCTTTTCCAACATCATCCAGGCGGAATGCGCGACATTCTGCGTCGAGCGCAAGATCGACGTGGACAAGCTGTTCACGCATCGCTGGAAGCTCGAACAGGCGGAGGAAGCCTACAAGCTGTTCGACCGGCAGTCGGACGGCAAAGGCGTGATCCTGATGTGACGGACACCCGGGCGCGCAAGGACGTTGCGGCGGTCTACCGCGAGATTGGCCGCCGCGGACTGATCGTCGCCAGTTCCGGCAATGTCAGTCACCGCACGCGCGCGGGCATGATCATCACGCCGTCCGGTTGTTCGGCCGATACGCTGGAACCCGATGGCCTGGTGGCGATGACACTCTCCGGCGACGTCAAGGGGTCGGCGGCGCCGTCCAGCGAATGGGCGATGCATGCGGCGATCTACCTGGCCTATCCGGCCGCGCAATGCGTGGTGCATACCCATTCCGATGCCTGCACCGCGTTGGCCTGCCTGAACGAGGCGCTTCCGCCGTTCCACTACATGGTGGCGAATTTCGGCGGCGACGACGTGCGCTGCGCCCCGTATGTCACGTTCGGCACGCCCGAGCTTGCGCGGCTCGCGGTGGCGGCTTTGGCGGGGCGCACCGCATGCCTGCTCGCCAACCACGGGATGATCGTGCATGCGGCAACGGCGGATCGTGCATTGTCTGCTGCGATCGTGTTGGAAACGCTATCCCGGCAGTATCTGATGGCGCGATCGGCCGGTGCTGTCCGACTGCTGACGGCGGACGAAATGCGCGCCGCGCATGAACGATATCGAAGCTACGGACAGCCGGTGAGATAACCGGTCGCAGCAGACTGGCAGGTCAGGGCATATGGGGAGCACGCCATGCGACGCAGGGACGTTCTGAAGTCCACGCTGGCAGGCGCGGCAGCACTGGTGGCACCGAATATCGTGGCAGCGCAGCCGGCGCGAGTGCTGAAATTCATCCCGCAGGCCGATCTGGCGACGCTCGATCCCGTCTGGACCACCGCCGACGTCACGCGCAACCATGCGCATCTGGTGTTCGACACGCTGTATGGCCAGGACAACAACTTCCAGCCGCATCCGCAGATGGCCGCCGGCCATGTCATCGGCAACGACGGCAGGCAATGGGACATCACCCTGCGCGACGGGTTGAAGTTCCATGACGGCAGCCCCGTGCTGGCGCGGGACTGCGTGGCCAGCATCCAGCGCTGGTGGCAACGCGATGGGTTCGGCGGTGTGCTGCGTCTGGCGACCGACGAGGTATCCGCCGCATCTGACCGGCAGCTCCGCTTTCGCCTGAAGAAGCCGTTCCCGATGCTGGCCGACGCGCTCGCCGTCACCACCAATATGTGCTGCATCATGCCGCAGCGACTGGCGGACACCGATCCGATGAAGCAGATCACCGAGATGGTGGGCTCCGGCCCCTATCGCTTCATCGCGTCCGAGCGGGTAGCGGGCTCGCATGTCGGCTATGAGCGGTTCACCGGCTATGTGCCGCGGCAGGACGGCCCGGCCGAGATGACCGCCGGCCCGAAGACGGTGAATTTCGATCGCGTGGAATGGTCTGTGGTGCCCGATCCGGCGACCAAGGCCGCCGCGATGCGGGCGGGCGAGTTCGATTGGTGGGAGAATCCCACGATCGACCTGGTCGCGATGATGAAGCGTGAGCCCGGCCTCGCCACCGTGGTGAAAGACCACACCGGCGGGATCGGCGTCATGCGCTTCAATGAGCTGTATCCGCCGTTCGACAATCCGGCGATCCGCCGCGTGGTGCTCTCGGCGATCGACCAGCGCGAATTCATGCAGGCGGTGGCGGGGGCTGAACCCGAACTGATCAGGACCGGCATCGGCTTGTTTGTGCCCGGCACGGCACTCGCCAGCGATGTCGGGCTCGACACGATGGGAACGAAGGACCCGGAAAAGCTCAAGGCGGCGCTGGCTGCCGCCGGGTATCGCGGCGAGCGCGTGGTGCTGCTGGGCGCGTCGGACTTTCCGGTGATCAATGCGCTCGCCCTGGTGGGCGGCGACCTGCTGAAGCGGATCGGATTCAATCTCGATTACCAGTCGCTCGACTGGGGAACCGTGGTGCAGCGGCGTGCGAGCAAGGAACCGATCGACAAGGGCGGCTGGAACGTGTTCTTCACCTATGGCGGTGGCACCGGCAACGTGACCCCTGCATCGTTGACGGTGATTCGCTCCAACCCGGCCACCGCCTGGTTCGGCTGGCCCAACGATCCGAAGATGGAGGCCTTGCGCCTGGCCTGGTACGATGCGCCGGACCTCGCGACGCAGAAAAAGCTCTGCGCCGAGATGCAGGCGGAGTTGTTCGAGAACCCGTCCTACGCACCGCTCGGCATGTTCCTGCAGCCGACCACGTTCCGCGCCGACCTGAAGGATATCCCGGAAGGCATTCCACAATTCTACCGGGTCCGTCGCGCAGCCTGATGCCGTGGCGGCCGGTCGATCCGGCCCTGAGCGCTTTCGGCAGCAACAGTTCCACTTGACGCGGCCCGTCAGTTATTCTAACTAGCCTGCGTCAACGGGCGGACTCTGCCCAACGGCTGCGCCAAGCGCCACAGCTGCCTTTCCCGCACATCGGAGACACCAACATGATCGACCTGGCACCGCTGGTGCAGGCGCTGGCCGCGCTCGCGCTGGCGGCACTGACTGCGGCAACGCCCTACGTTGCACCGGTACTGCGGCGATATCTGCATGTCCAGCTCACTGCGACTCAGGCGGCCGCCATCCAGTCGGCCGCCGATGCAGGCGCGCAGGCAGCGTACGGCTACCTTGCCGCCAACTGTGCCAGCTACCTCGATATTTCGATCCGCAACGCGGCCCTCGCCAAGGGCGTGCAGCACGTCCTGGCATCGACGCCGGATGCCATGACCGCCCTCGGCATCACGCCTGATCACATCAAACAAATGGTCGAGGCAAGGTTCGGTGGCCTGCTCGCGGCAGACCCGGGCGTATCGATCGCTGCGCCGAAAACCGCAGCCTGACCTTTCCCCAACAAGGAGACGCTCCGATGCGACGCAATCTCGCTGTGTGCGGCCACGTGTATGCGCTGCCGCTGTTCGCCTGGCTGTCGGCATGCAGCAACCTGTCGGCCGACCAGCAGGCTCAGGTGCAGCAGGCAGTATCGGTGGCCTGCAACGTCGATGGCGTGATGGTACCTGTCGCGCAGCCGATCATCACCAGCATCGGTCCCGGTGGCGCGACCGTCGCTGGCATCGACGGCCTGCTGGTACATCCGGCCGTGGTGGCGGCATGCAGGCTGGTCAACGGCACGCCGGCCAGTGCCACGCCGGTCCCGGTTCCCCCGACCGCACCCACCGGACCGGCCAACTGACGTTGACCCTGCGTGCGCAGGCACGTGGGTGTCCAGATTCAGCGGCAGCCGGCTGCTATTTCTCGTGCCTGGCCTGCCAGGGACTTCATGAATGCAATCTCCGTCTGCTGTGCCTTGATGATGTCCTGCGCCAACTTCCGCAATTGCGGATCCTTGCCGTACTGCAACTCGACCCGCGCCATGTCGATGGCACCCTGGTGATGCGGGATCATGCCGGCGACAAAATCCTTGTCGGCGTCACCCGAGTAGGTGATCCCCATCCCCTGGTCCATCTTCGCCATCGCATCGCGGTAGGCCTTGGTGGATGCAGAGTCGCCGGCAGCGGGCGGGCTGCCCATGGACATGCCTTGCATCGACTGAGCGAGCGCCGGCTGCGCCGCCAGCAGCAGCGACGCGACAAGCAGCCATTGCAGCATCGTTGTTCGTCTCCTTAATTGGCGCGTCGCCACGTGGTTCCCTGCGGACCATCTTCCAGCACGATGCCGCGTGCCGCCAGCTCCGCACGGATCGCATCGGCACGCGCAAAGTCACGCGCCTTGCGCGCTGCCAGCCGTTCGGCAATGGCCGCCTCGATCGCCCCGACATCGTCGGTGCCGCCACGAAACCACGCACCGGCGTCGGAGTGCAGCAGCCCCATCACATGGCCTGCCGCCCGCAGGCCGCACGCCGCGTCGAAGTCGCCTGCCAGGGCACGATCCGCCAGCGCATGCATCGCCGACAGCGCAAGCGGCGTGTTTAAATCATCGCACAACGCGGCCATCACACTCGGCGGCACGTCCACTGCTGCGATGTCCGGATACTTCTCGAGCGCGCGATAGAACCGATCCAGCTCACGCCTTGCCTCCGCCACAGCCGCATCGGTGAAGTCGGGCGTCGAGCGATAATGCGTGCGGATCAACAGCAGCCGCACGGCTTCGGCCGGCACCTTCGCCAGCACTTCGCGAGCCGTAAAGAAATTGCCGAGGCTCTTCGACATCTTCACGCCGTCCACGTTCAGCATGCCGCTGTGCACCCAGTAGCGCGCGAAATGGCTGCCGGGAAACGCGCAGACGCTCTGCGCCAGCTCGTTCTCGTGGTGCGGGAAGATCAGGTCGGTGCCACCGCCATGGATATCGAATGTCTCGCCCAAATAGCGCCACGACATGGCGCTGCACTCGATGTGCCAGCCCGGCCGGCCGCGTCCCCACGGGCTGTCCCAGCCAGGAATATCCGGCGTCGACGGCTTCCAGAGCACGAAATCGCCCGGATCGCGCTTGTACGGCGCCACGTCGATCCGTGCGCCCGCCAGCAACTCGTCTGGGCTATGTCCCGACAGACGTCCATACGCCGGGAAACTCGGCACCGAGAACAGCACGTGCCCCTCGGCCGCGTAGGCATGGCCCGAGGCGATCAGCCGTTCGATGATCTGCACCATCTCCGCAATATGCTGCGTGGCGCGCGGCTCCTCATCCGGCGGCAACACGCCGAGAGCCGCCATATCGGCATGAAAATCCGCCGTGGTGCGCGCGGTGATCGAGCCGATCGGCTCACCGCTCTCCTTGGCGCGCGCATTGATCTTGTCGTCCACGTCGGTGATGTTGCGCACATAGGTCACGCGCGGATACAGCACGCGCAGCAGCCGGGCGAGCACATCGTACACCACCATTGTGCGTGCGTTGCCGATATGCGCCAGGTCGTAGACCGTCATGCCACACACGTACATCCGCACATGCTGAGGATCGAGCGGCTCGAACCGCTCCTTGCGGCGGCTCAGGCTGTTGTGCAGAAAGAGCGTGTGCATGGAACCCTTCTCCGAGGAACCGACTATCTCGGCCAATCCGGCCGGCAAATCAACGCGGCGCAGGCGAGCCTTCGCAATGTCGAGATTCTGAGAAGCGACCGCAAGTGGACGAAGCAACCGCCCGCGTGAACCTACGCCAGGCGTCACCACGGGATGGCCGGTTCGCGCGATTCCTTGCCGTGTTCGGCCCGGGCCTCGTCGTCATGCTGGCGGACAGCGACGTCGGGTCGGTGATCACTGCCGCACAATCCGGCGCGCAGTGGGGCTATCGACTGCTGGGTCTGCAGCTCGTGCTAATACCGATCCTTTACCTCGTGCAGGAACTCACCGTGCGTCTCGGCATCTTCACCGGCCGAGGCCATGGCGAGCTGATCCGCGCGGTATTGGGCCCGGTCTGGGCGTGGATTGCCGTCGCCGGCCTGGCGATTTCGACATTGGGGGCGCTGCTCACCGAGCTGTCCGGGGTCGCCGGCGTCGGCGAACTGTATGGGGTGCCGCGCACCGCGACACTGCCTATCGCAACGATCGGCCTGCTCGCCATGGTGATCACCGGCTCATATCGCCGATTGGAGCGCGCTGCCATCGTCATCGGCCTGTTCGAGCTCGCATTCTTTTTCGTCGCCTGGGCCGCACGGCCGGATCCGCACGCCCTGCTCGCAGGCAGCCTGGACATCCCCTACGCCAACCAGGACTACCGTTACCTGGCGGCCGCCAATATCGGCTCGGTGGTGATGCCGTGGATGATCTTCTATCAGCAGTCCGCCATTGCCGATAAGAAACTGGGCCCCGAACATTACGCGATGGCCCGGTGCGACACCGCCGTCGGCGCGGTGGTCACCCAGCTTGTCATGGCCACCGTCCTCATCGCCTGTGCGGCGACGATAGGCCACGGTGTCCCGCTCAACTCGGTGGGCGACATCAGCCAGGCCCTAACGCCATTCCTCGGGATGGCAATCGGACGGCTGGTGTTCGGCATCGGCGTGCTGGGCGCCGGCATGGTGGCAGCCATCGTCTGCTCGCTGGCATTCGCCTGGGGGGTGGGGGAGGTCACCGGCTACCGCCACACGCTCGAACAGCATCCGCTGCGTGCGCGGTGGTTCTACGCTGCCTATGCGCTCTGTGCCGTTGCGTGCGGGATCGCCGTGGCGGCGTGGCCCGACCTCGTCGCGCTCAATATCGGCGTGCAGGTGCTCAATGCGTCGATGCTTCCGCTGGTGCTGGGCGTGCTGATCGCATTGTCAATAAAGGCGCTGCCGCGCGCTCGTCGGCTGCATGGGCCGTATCTCTGGCTGGTGCTCGCTGTCTGTGCGGCGACCGCCGCGACCGGCGCGTACAGCGCCATGTCCGGCAGCGGCCTGCTGGATTAGCCGGGACCATCGCGACCTCCTGTCATTGCAGGGCGCGATGCGACGCGGCAATCTCCGGACAAGCCTGGAGGATTGCCATGCGGAATGCCCCATTCGAGATCAGACCGATCGCCGGCGCCATCGGCGCCGAGTTGCACGGCGTGGACCTCGCCGACGACTTGTCAGCCGAGACGATTGGGGCAATCCGCCAGGCACTGCTCGATCATGGGGTGATCTTCTTCCGCGATCAGGACCTGCCGCCCGACCGCTTCCTCGCACTCGCGCGGCACTTCGGTACGCCCGTCGAATACCCGTTCCTGAAAGGCATCGAGGGCTTCCCAGAGATCATCACCGTCTCCAAACTGGAGAACGAGACAATCAACTTCGGCGGCGTTTGGCATTCCGACACGACCTATCTGCAGGAACCGCCGATGGCGACGCTGCTGGTCGCACGCGAGGTACCGGAGGCGGGCGGTGACACGATCTTCGCCAATCAGTATCTGGCCTACGAGACGCTATCTGACGGGATGAAGGCACTGCTTGCCGGCCTGAAGGGCGTCGCCAGCTCGGCCAAGGCGGATTCCAGCCGAACGCGCGAGGATCGCATCAAGTCGGACGGCAGTGCCGATGCGCGCAAGCTGCTGACCGCGGAGCATCCGGTGATCCGCACGCATCCGGAGACTGGCCGCAAGTCGCTGTTCGTCAACCGCGCGCACACGGTCGGCTTCGCCGGCATGACCGAGGAGGAAAGCCAGCCACTGCTTGAATTCCTGTTCCGCCACCAGATCCGCCCGGAGTTCACCTGCCGGTTCCACTGGGGAGGCGGCTCACTGGCGTTCTGGGACAATCGCTGCGCGCAGCACTATGCGATCAACGACTATGCGGGCCACCGACGTATCATGCAGCGCATCACGCTGGCAGGCGATCGGCCACGTTGACGGACGGTCGGACCGCGTCCAGGAGGATGCGGGATGCGGCACGATGGGTTTCGTTTCACTCTAGCCACCCTACGCAGTGTCAACGCCCGTCGTGATGGGGTCCGTACGATGGGTAGAGCGCAGTGAAACCCATCGAACCCTTTCAAAGCAGCCCCTCTTTGCGGAAGCTGAACCACTGCCCGTTACCGACGATGATGTGGTCGTGCAGCACAATCGACAATGCTGCAGCAGCAGCCTTGATCTGTAGGGTCATCGCGATGTCATCCTGCGACGGCGTGGGATCGCCGCTCGGATGGTTGTGTACCAGGATCAGCGCACTGGCGTGCAGCTCCAATGCGCGCTTTGCCACTTCGCGCGGGTACACCGGCGTGTGGTTCACCGTGCCACACTGCTGTGCCTCATCCGCCAACAGCCGGTTGCGATTGTTGAGAAACAGCACGCGGAACTGCTCCACCCGCTCGCGTGACAACTCCGCATTCAGATAGGCGATCAGCCGGTCCCAGGTGGTCAGCACGGGCTGGTCGATGATCTCCGCGCGCATCAGCCGCAACGCCGCCGCCTGCACCGATTTCAGCGTGGCCACGCCGGCTTCGCCCAGGCCTTCTACCGCCAGCATCTCCTGGGCCGGCGCGGCGATCACCTTGGCGAAACTGCCGAACCGCGCGATCAGCGCACGGGCGATCGACTTGGTGTCCCGTCGTGGCAGGGCAAACAGCAAGATCTCCAGCATCTCATGATCCGCCAGCGCTTCCGGCCCGGCAGCCAGAAGACGCTCGCGCAACCGCCGCCGGTGGCCTTCCACACCCGACGGCTTCCGCTCGATGGCAGCGGGCCCGACCTCGAACAGGTTGGGCTCGCCGATGGGGTCGGCGGCCGGCCGCTGGCGGGGTAGCGTGCAGGTTACGGCTGTCACACCCCCACCATGCGGCCAATAGACTGCGTGGCGGTTAACGCCCCGCCGGCGCGTCGCAGGGTTCCGTGCCCATATCCGCCGGCACCGAGACCTCCAGCAGTTCGAACGTATCCGAGGTGCCGGTTTCGTTGTGCGGTGTGTTGCCGGGGATCATGATCGAGTCACCGGCCTTGATGCGTACCTTCCGGTCCTCGAACTCCAGGTCGATCCAGCCGCTCAGCATATAGACAAGTTGCGCCTGGCACTTGTGGACGTGCCAGCCGGTCGGTTTCGACATGCCCTGCTCGGCCGACGTAACCTGGGCACGCATGAACCCGCCGGTGCCCTCGGTCACCCCAAGGTCGCGGTATTTGAAGAAGGCGCGCCGCCCGGCGACGTAGTTTGCATTGTCCTTGCTGGCAACAGCGACCTTCATGGTCGGCTTGGTCATCACCTGATCATTCATGTCGATCCTCCCGAGATCTGGCCCATCGGCAACCCTATCGGACTAACGACCGTCTTGCGAGTGTTGAGCGGCGGCGGCTGGGCAGTGCGTGCGAGCGGCAGCACCTACGCGGTGAAGTGCGCGCCCATCGAAGCACGCACGGGCCACCACGCAATCCGAGCCACGAAGCCGCGCCGCGAGGCTGTCGTCCATCGCAACGACGAGGCTCCTCCGCGGAGCGAGTGCAGCCATGTGGCAAAGCCAATTGTCGAGCAATTGCGCGTAGCCGTCGGACGCCATCGCGACGGTGACCGGCCCCCCTGACCGAGACGCGCAACGCCGGCGAGGATGTCGCGCTGCGTTGTCTCGCTCAGCACCGTGACACGCCGGGTGGCGGGTCAGGCCTGCGAGTAAGGCGGCTTGTGCAGTCCAGCCGGGGAGATCGTGAAGATCTCGCAACCGCTGTCGGTCACGCCGATCATGTGCTCGAACTGGGCCGAAAGGCTGCGATCACGCGTCACCGCGGTCCAGCCGTCGTCCAGCACCTTCACTTCCGGCCGCCCGGCATTCACCATCGGCTCGATGGTGAAGAACATGCCAGGGCGCAGCACGGGGCCTTCGCCGGGGCGCCCGAAATGCAGCACATTGGGCGGCTCGTGGAACCGCCGGCCGATACCGTGGCCGCAGAAATCCCGCACCACACTGAAACGCTGGGCCTCCACGTAATTTTGGATCACGTGGCCGACGTCGCCGAGCGTCACGCCCGGCTTCACCGCCCGCACCCCGCGCATCATCGCCTCGTAGGTCACCTCGATCAGGTTGCGCGCGCGCGTCGAGGCGTTGCCGGCGACATACATGCGTGAAGAGTCACCGTGCCAGCCGTCCAGGATCACCGTGACATCGATGTTCAGGATATCGCCGTTCTCCAGCTTCCGCTCGCCCGGAATCCCATGGCAGACGACATGGTTGATCGAGGTGCAGATCGACTTCGGATAGCCGCGATAGTTCAGCGGCGCCGGCACCGCGCCATGCGCCGTGATGAACTCGTGGCACAGCGCGTCGAGCGCGCCGGTAGATACCCCTGGGCGCACATGCTCGGCGATCATGTCGAGCGCCTCGGCCGCGAGGTGGCCGGCCGCGCGCATCCCGACAAAATCCTCCGGAGCATGGATGGTGATGCGTCTCGCGTCCGTCCCGCCGTCCATAACCCCTGTACTCCGTCCGCCTCGGCACTGCCTGGAAACCCGGAACATGCGCAACCCGACGGCGCCGCGCAAGGCCAATACCGTGCCCGGCCGTCAGTGATTAGTGGCCAGAAACCGCCGAAGCGGCTATTTGCCTCGCCACCACTGACCCGTGAGCCGCTGACCGCAGACCATGATCATTGACATGCACACCCATGCCGGTCGCCCCAATCGGGTTGGGCCGGTTGACCGGAGCGTCCTTGCCACGATGCGTCCAGGCGGCGTGTCTGCCGCCGTGGTCTCGGCGATTGCCGACCTGCCGATGATCCGCCGCAATCCGGCGACGAAGCGCCTGGAGAAGGTCCGCGACCCGGCGCCCGGCGAATGCCTGGCCTGCGTGGACGAGTACCTCGCCACCTTCGAGGCCACCAGAATGCGGATCGCCCGCGAGCCGGGCGATATCCGCGAAGGCGACCCGGCGCTGGTCCTGGCGGTGGAGGGCTGCGATTTCCTGGAAGGCGACCTCGATCGGCTGAACACGCTGGAGGCGCGTGGCGTGCGGTCGATCCAGCTCACCCACTACCTGGTCAACGAGACCGGCGACATCCAGACGGCAGCGCCGGTGCATGGCGGCCTGACCCGCTTCGGCGCCGATGTAGTGCGGCGAATGAACCAACTTGGCATTATCGTGGACGTTGCACATTGTTCGGAGGCCACGGTGGCCGGCGTAATCGACGCCACCGCAAAGCCGATCCTGTGCACGCACGCCAATCTGAAGGAGCCCGGCCATCCGGACGGCGATCATCCGCGCTATCTCAGTCCGGAGTATGCGCGCATGGTCGTGTCGACCGGCGGCGTGATCGGGGCCTGGATCGCTGTGCTCTGGCAGGAAAAGTTGCCCGGAATGATTCGTCACCTGCTCCGGCTGATCGACGCAGTGGGGATCGACCATGTCGGCATCGGCACCGATCTGCCCGCCGGGGTGGCGAAGTCGGAAATGCCGGACTTCTCCCGCCATGGCGAAATCGCAGCGGCCTTGCGGGCCCGTGGAATGACCGAGGCCGAAGTCGCCAAGGTCTGCGCCGGCAATTGGTTGCGCGTGTTCCGGGCGGTGCGCGGTTGATGGACCGCGACGCGCAGAAACGCACGGCGGCGGAGGCCGCGGCTGCACTGGTCGAGGACGGCATGGCGGTTGGTCTGGGCACCGGCTCGACCGCCTATTTTGCCATCGAGGCGCTGATCCGGCGGGTGCATGAAGGTCTGCGCATCCGCGCCATCCCCACCTCCGAGCGCAGCGCGGCGCAGGCTCGGACGGGTGGCATCCCCCTGACCAGCTTCACGGAATGTCGCCGGTTGGACATCACGATCGATGGGGCCGATGAAATCGAGACAGGTTCGCTGAACCTGATCAAGGGTCTCGGCGGCGCCCTGCTGCGGGAGAAGATCGTAGCCGCCGCCAGCGCCCGGCTGGTGATTGTGGCCGATGCGAGGAAGCTCACCGCTCGGCTGGGCGGATCGGCACCGGTGCCGGTCGAGGTCGTGCCGTTCGGCTGGGAAACCACGGCAGCGCGGCTGGCGCAGCTTGGCACCGAGCCGGAGTTGCGGCGTTCGACCGATGGGCAGCCGTTCCGCACGGATGGCGGCAATCTGATCCTTGATTGCCGCTTCGCCCCGATCGCCGATCCGGCCGGCCTTGATCAGGCTATCGGCCAGACGATTGGCGTGGTGGAGACAGGCCTGTTCATCGGCATGGCACGCATGGCACTGGTCGCCGACGATCATGGGATCCAGCGGCTGGCGGGGAGGGACTGAGCCGCAGTCGAAACCGTCTTCCCTACCGGCTCGCGACCTGCCGCTGGTCGGGTCGCAGTACCATGCAGGCGGTCTTGCGCCGCGCCAGCGTGGAGCAGGCATTCTGCGCCTCCGACGCCGAAAGGCCGGTGACCTGGGCGCGCCAACCAGTCCGGCCACGCTGGCTGGTCGGCTCAACCCGCACCTCACCCCCATCGGCGAGTCGGCGCGCATTCGCTGCAGCATCGCGCGCTGCGCGCTCGGTGGCGAAGCTGCCCACCTGGATGCTCCAGCCAGTGGCCGGCGGCGACGGCACATGGCCACGCGCGGCCTGATGCGCGGGCTGTTCGACCAGTGTCGCCGCATGGGCCGTGCTGACCAGGCTCGGCAGACGGCTGGCCACGGTCGTGCGGCGCTCGGGCGCCACATCCAACTCGTCGAACCCCTGGTTGAGCAACATGGCCATGTGGGCATCACGCTCGGGGTTCGACGCTGCGCCCAACACCACACCGATCAGCCTTACGCCGCTGTGCACGGCGCTGGTGACGAGGTTATGGCCGGATGCCTCGGTGTAGCCCGTCTTCATACCATCCGCGCCGGGATAGGACTGCAGCATCCGGTCGTGGTTGAAAATCACGCGGCGCTGGAAGGTGAAGCTGCGCGTACTGAAATACGGATAGAAACCCGGGAAATCCGACAGCAGGTGGCGGGCGAGGATCGCCAGGTCGCGCGCCGTGGTCCACTGGTCCGGGTCCGGCAGTCCCGAGGCGTTGGTGAAGGTCGTGTGGCTCATGCCCAGGGCGCGGGCGCGCAAGGTCATCATCTGGGCGAATCGATCCTCCGATCCACCGAGCAATTCCCCGAGCGCAGCGGCCGCGTCGTTGGCGGACTTGGTGACCAGGCCCAGGATCGCTTCTTCCACGGTCAGCCGGGTGCCTGGCACCAGACCCAGTTTGGAAGGTTCCATGGCGGCCGCATGACCCGATACCGGCACCATCTCCTCGGCGGTGATGCGGCGATCGCGCAGTGCCTCGAACGCCATATATAAGGTCATCAGCTTGGCGAGGCTGGCTGGATGGCGCAGCGCGTCCGGATTGGCCGCCTCCAGCACATTGCCGGTGGCTGCGTCCACCACGATGGAACTGTAACGATCGGAGCCGACCTGCGCCTGCGCCGGCGCGGGATCGACGGCGGCGGCGAAAGCCAAGACGCCAGAGAGGGCGGCCAGACGCAGAACATACTTGCGTCGAGGGCGCGCTGTCGCGGCCATTCCTGTCCACCTCCGGCGATCTGGCGGGATTCTATGAGCCGGCTGCCGCGCCTGTCCAGCCGAAATCTGAATGAAAAGAGAAAAAATTGAACGGGTTACACGCGAGTCCTTGCGCAAGCGAGGCGTTCCAAAGGGGAAACCAAGTCAATCTGAAGAATTATTGTGCACCGCACAAAAACCGCTTGATTGGCCGATCTCAGGGGGCTATATCCGGGTCGTGCTGCATTGCAGCAATACGGTTCGGTAACCACGGTGACGGCTTCGACCGCCCTACATCCGCGGCGGCCGTCCCACACAGGAGATCAGGTGCATGACAGCCAAGGCAAAGACGATCGAGGCAACCACTGTGGCCGGCGAACAGGCAAGCGCTGCCGGCAAGGGCTTCGAGACCACGGTAGCCGGGCTGAAGGACGGAATGGCGCAGGCGACCGCGGGCTTCGCGGAGACACAGGCAAAGGTGAAAGAAGGCATGGACAAGGCAATGAAGACGGCTGAGGAGTTGGTAGCGTTCAGCCAGGGCAACGTCGAAGCGATGGTCAAGTCAGGCCAGATCTGGGCGGCTGGCGTGCAGGATCTCGGCAAACAGATCGCGGCCAACGCGCAGGCTTCGTTCGACGAGACGATGGCGACGTTCAAGGCGCTGTCTTCGGTGAAGTCGCTGAAGGACGCGTTCGACCTGCAGGCGAGCCTCGCCCGATCGACGATGGAGAAGACATTGGCCGAGTCGGGCAAGTTGACCGACGCGTCGATGAAATTGACCGAGCAGACGCTGGCGCCGCTTACCGCCCGCGTCAGCCTGGCGGTGGAAAAGTTCGCCAAGACGGTCTGATCTGCGGCCGATTACAGTTTGTGAGCCTGGATCGCCGGTCTCCTCCCCCGGCGGCCGGCTCGAATGGAAGAAGGTCCCAGCCCCGTGCCGGGGCCTTTTTTCACGTCTGGACCCATCAACTGAATCTTTGCCTCGTCAATGCTCTTTTATCCTCCCGCCGCCTTCCGATATGGTTCGTGCTTCAGGACACGGTGGGGTGGGGACCCCGCGACGGTCCGGTCGGGCAGGATAGCCCGCATGCGGCGGGGGTGTCGCGACAGGTGGACGCGGAAGACAGATGAGCGACAGCGACAGGCGTGGCGGCAATAGCAATACCGAGGGCCCGAACACCGGGGTCGTCGTCAAGGCGCGGCCGAAAACCCGGAAACCGGCGATGTACAAGGTCCTGATGCTGAACGACGACTACACGCCCATGGAGTTTGTTGTTCATGTTTTGGAACGATTCTTCCAGAAGTCTCGCGAGGAGGCCACCAGGATCATGTTGCACGTCCACCGCCGCGGCGTCGGGGTGTGCGGCGTTTACACCTACGAAGTGGCGGAAACGAAAGTGACCCAGGTCATGGACCTGGCGCGGCAGAACCAGCATCCTCTGCAATGCACGATCGAGAAGGAATGATTGCAAGGATTGGGGGAGTAGATACCAGATTGGCCAGGGGACGATTGGCCACAGGGTGATTGACCAGAGGGCGATTGACCAGGGACGATTGACCGGGGCCGGCGTACAGACTTTGCCTGAGTTGACGACCCGCCTGATCGGCGGGGATGATCGGTTCCAGATTCAGACTTCAGCGCGTAGGAGCGTCGACGACAATGCTTTCACGTAACCTCGAACAGACGCTGCACCGCGCACTTTCGCTGGCGAGCGAGCGTCGTCACGAATATGCGACGCTGGAGCACCTCCTGCTTGGCTTGGCAGACGACACCGATGCGGCGACGGTGCTGCGCGCCTGTGGCGTGGACCTCGACAAGCTACGCAGTGATCTGTCGGAGTTCCTCGACAAGGACCTGGCCGGCCTGGCGACCGACCGGGCAGGCGATCCCAAGCCGACCGCCGGCTTCCAGCGCGTGGTGCAACGCGCCGCGATCCATGTGCAGTCCTCCGGCCGCGACGAAGTGACCGGGGCGAATGTGCTGGTGGCACTGTTCTCCGAGCGGGAGAGCCATGCGGTGTATTTCCTGCAGTTGCAGGATATGACCCGGCTCGACGCGGTGAATTTCATCAGCCACGGCATCGCCAAGGCGCCGGGCCGGGCCACCCAGCGCCCGGTGCAGGGTTCCGGCAGCCAGCCTGAGACGCATCAGGAACAGGAGCGCGAGGAGAAGCCGAACCGGCGCAACCAGGACGCGCTGTCGAACTACTGCGTGAACCTGAACAAAAAGGCGATGGCCGGGAAGATCGACCCGCTGATCGGCCGTGAGCCCGAGATCGAGCGGACCATCCAGATTCTCTGCCGCCGCACCAAGAACAACCCGCTGTATGTGGGCGACCCGGGCGTCGGCAAGACGGCAATCGCCGAGGGCCTGGCCAAGCGCATCGTCGAAGGCGACGTGCCGGAAGTGCTGGCGCGCTCCACCATCTATGCGCTGGACATGGGCGCGCTGCTCGCGGGCACCCGCTACCGCGGCGATTTCGAGGAGCGGCTGAAGGCGGTGGTCTCAGAGTTGGAGAACCAGCAGGGCGCCATCCTGTTCATCGACGAGATCCATACCGTGATCGGCGCCGGCGCCACGTCGGGCGGCGCGATGGATGCGTCGAACCTGCTGAAGCCGGCACTGGCGTCGGGCAATCTGCGCTGCATCGGCTCCACCACCTACAAGGAGTTCCGCAACTACTTCGAGAAGGACCGCGCGCTGGTCCGCCGCTTCCAGAAGATCGACGTGAACGAGCCGACGCTGGAAGACAGCGTGAAGATCCTGCGCGGCCTGAAGGCGAACTACGAGAAGCACCACAAGGTGCGCTACACCGACGAAGCGATCCGCGCCGCGGTGGAGCTGTCGGCGAAATACATCAACGACCGCAAGCTGCCCGACAAGGCGATCGACGTGATCGACGAGGTCGGGGCATCGCGGATGCTGCTGCCGGAACACAAACGGCGGAAGACCGTGACGTTGCGCGATGTCGAGGAGATCGTCGCGAAGATCGCCCGGATTCCTCCGAAGAGCGTGTCGGCCGATGACAAGGAGACGCTGCGCAACCTGGAGCGCGATCTGAAGGCGATGGTGTTCGGCCAGGACAAGGCGATCGATGCGCTGTCGGCGGCGATCAAGCTGGCGCGCGCCGGGTTGCGCGAACCGGAGAAGCCGATCGGCAACTACCTGTTCTGCGGCCCGACCGGCGTCGGCAAGACCGAGGTGGCTCGCCAGTTGGCGTCCACCATGGGGATCGAGCTGATCCGCTTCGACATGTCGGAATACATGGAACGGCATTCGGTGTCGCGACTGATTGGCGCACCGCCGGGCTATGTCGGGTTCGACCAGGGCGGCTTGCTGACCGACGCGATCGACCAGCATCCGCACGCGGTACTGCTGCTTGACGAGATCGAGAAGGCGCATCCGGATCTGTTCAATATCCTGCTGCAGGTGATGGACCACGGGAAGCTGACCGACCACAACGGCAAGACGGTCGATTTCCGCAACGTGATCCTGATCATGACGACGAATGCCGGCGCCTCCGACCTGGCGAAGGAAGCGATCGGGTTCGGCCGAGACACGCGCGAAGGCGAAGATGAGGATGCGATCAAGCGGCTGTTCACGCCGGAGTTCCGCAACCGGCTGGATGCGACTATCGCGTTTGCCGGGCTGACGCCCGAAATCGTCGGACGCGTGGTTGAAAAGTTCGTCATGCAGCTCGAGGCGCAACTGGCCGATCGCAATGTGACGATTGAACTGTCGTCCGCCGCAAAGGAGTGGCTGGCGGAGCGTGGCTACGACAGGCTGTACGGCGCGCGTCCACTGTCCCGCGTGATCCAGGAGCACATCAAGAAGCCGCTGGCCGAGGAGTTGCTGTTCGGCAAGCTGGTGAAGGGTGGCTCGGTGAAGGTCACGATGAAGGAAGGCAAGCTGGACTTCGAGATCATCGAAGCGTCGTTGCCCGCGTTGCCCAAGCCGGACGAAGACGGCGATGGCGGCGTCGATCGCGAGGAGATCGAGGCGTAGGGTTTTCGCCGCTCCGCGCTCCTTTCGTCATTCTCGCGCAGGCGAGTATCCAGGCGTAATAGAAGTGTATTTTTGGGTCTTGGATTTCTCGCCTGCGTGAGAATGACGACAGGGGGCGTGCGTGGCCGCCGCGTGCGCTCCGTCCATGATTGCCCTGGATGGCATGGTCCAAATGGAGTAGGTTGCTCGAGCGATCCGTTTGGAGGAAGCCCGACGCATGAGCGATCCGTTCCTGGGACAGGTCATCGCCGTCGGATTCAACTTTGCGCCGGTAGGCTGGGAGTTATGTGCCGGGCAGTTGCTGGATATCAACCAGAACGCGGCATTGTTTCAATTGCTGGGCACGACCTATGGCGGTGATGGCGTGTCCACATTCGCACTGCCCGATCTGCGCGGCCGCAGTGTCATGGGCGCCGGGCAGGGACCGACACTTCAGAACTATGTCCAAGGCCAACTCGGCGGCAGCGAAGCAGTCACGCTGAATGCCAGCGAAATCGCCGGCCATAGTCACGCCCTGATGGCAGTCACGTCACCCGCATCTGCCGCGGATCCGGGACCGACCATGGTGCTGGGCGCCACGCCGGTCGGCGATGAGGTTTACTCGAGCGCCGGCGCGAACGCGACGCTTGCGTCGGGCGCGATCACCGCGGCGCCCGGCGGCGGCACGCCGCACGAGAATCGCCAGCCATACACCGTGGTGAATTACATCATCGCGATGCAAGGGATCTTCCCGTCGCGGAACTAATGGTTAGCGGTACACGATGCGCGAACCGGCCGCCAGAACGATGAGGAGGCACCATGTCTGAGCCGTTTCTGGGTCAGATCACGTTCTTTGGCTTCAACTTCCCACCACTAGGCTGGATGCAGTGCCAGGGACAGTTACTGCCGATCAGTCAGTACACCGCACTGTTCTCACTGTTGGGGACACAGTTCGGTGGCGACGGGAGAACCAATTTTGGCCTGCCCGATCTGCGCGGCCGCGTCCCTGTGGGCCAGGGACAGGGCCCGGGGTTGCAGGATCATCTGATGGGCGAACTCGATGGTGTGGAGACCGTGACCCTCGCCGCCTCATCAATCCCGCCGCACAGCCATGGCCTGCCAGCCGCTGCCAGCAATGGCAATGCCAACGTGCCGGCCGCCGGCAATGTGCCGGCGCAAGGGCACGCCGGTCAGCACGCGAGTTCGTATAACGTCAACACCTACGCCCCGTCAGGCACCGGCACCGCGACGACGTTGGCGCCGACCGCATTGGTCGCGGCCCCTGGCGGACCGGCGCCGCACAACAATCTGCAACCGACACTGACCGGCAACTGGTGCATAGCCATCAACGGTCTCTTCCCGTCACGCAGTTGATCTCGACGCCAAATACTCTCCAAGGAACACACGAAAATGGCGAACCCCTTCATTGGGCAGATCGAGGCATTCGCCTTCGACTTCCCACCGAACGGCTGGGCACTGTGCAACGGAGCATTGCTGCCGATCAATCAGAACACGGCATTGTTCTCACTATTGGGGACACAGTTCGGTGGCGATGGACGAGTCACATTTGCGCTGCCTGATCTGCGTGGCCGGATCGCCAATGGCGACGGTCAGGGGCCAGGGCTGGCTCCGTATGTCATGGGCCAACAGTTCGGCGAAGAACTCCATACCGTGACAGGCGGCGAGATGCCCGCGGCCCACAATCATGCCGTCAACGCCCAGATCAACGGAACGACAGGCGGTGGCAACGTGCCCGGTGCCGGCCTGTTGGCCAGCGCGTACAGCGCCAGGGACTCGAGCACGGTGAACATCTACGCGGGCGCTTCGGGTCCGCTGTCGGCGATGACCACGCTCAATCCGATGGGTGGTCAGGCGCACGAGAACCGCATGCCGTACAATGTGTTGAATTACTGCATCTGCCTTCGCGGGATTTTCCCGTCGCGCAACTGACCGTCAATTGAATACGACCTGGTAGTCCTGATGGTCGCGTGACGACGTGTGAATTGGCATGATGTAGAGATCGAAGTTGGGACCGTCATCGATCGCAAACCTGTAATAGCCCTGGGGCAACACGTCGCCTGTCGGGCCGCGCAGGATCAGGCTGAACGGCTTGCGCGGCGCAGTCTTCCACCCGGACCGTTCGCGCGCATCCACTGTCACCAAAGTCAGAGCATGATGCTGGCCCGTCGGACGGAAGACCTTGCCGACGTGCGGTGTGAAATCCTGCTCCGTCAGCAGCGTTGCCATCTCGATCCTGCTCCCTCGCCGCAAACACCAGGCATCGTAGCGTCGCGCAAATCCGTGCATACTGTCGAGCGTGAAGTTGGCAACCACGCGCGGCGTCCTGACCATGCGGCCCGAGGCGGAGAACGGCGGCGACGAACCATTCCTGTTCCTTCTGTTCGCCGCCGGCAGGGCACCGGAGATGGCACTGATGCCGTTGGACGAAACCGGCAAGGCATTCCTGCTGCGCACCCAGTTCCGCTCCATGACAGCGAGCTACCGCCAGCAATTTCCCGCTGCACGATTCGAAATCGTCGAGCTTGACGGCATGCCGATCGGCCGCCTGATCACCGATCCACAGCCGGATTGCATCTACTATGTCGACATTGCGCTGCTGCCGGAAACGCGCCGCGGCGGCATCGCCACCGCCCTGATGACTGCGGTATTGGACGAGCCACGGCAACTGGGCCTGCCGGCGCGGGTGAAGGTGTTGTCGCACAATGTGCCGTCGCTGCGTCTGTGCCAACGGATCGGCTTTGCGCCGCGGGCGGAGATTCCGCCGTTCGTCGAATTGGAATGGCACGCACAGAATGATCGGACGGGATGACAAACGAGGTTGCGGGAATGAACGATCTGACTGAAATCTGGCTGCAACGCCGCGTGGAACGGATGCTTGCGCCGTGGTCGCAGGCTGCCGGACCCGGCGTCACGGTCGGCGTGGTGCGCGGCGACACGCTGGTGCTGCATGCGAACGCCGGCTTGGCGAGCATCGAACTTGGCGTGCCCATCTGCCCGGCAACGACGTTCCGCATCGCGTCCGTCAGCAAGCAGTTCACCTGCGCCGCGATCCTTATGCTGTCGGCGGAAGGCAAGCTGTCCGTGGACGAGGATGTCCGAACCTACCTCCCTGCCCTCCCCGACCTTGGCCATCGCATCACGTTGGCGCACCTGATGCACAATACCTCCGGCATCCGCGACATGCTGGAAATCATGCGGCTGGGCGGCATGGATCTCGGCGTTCCCTGCAAGCCGGAGGATCTGCTTGCCGGCGTTTGCCGGCAGCGCGGGCTGAATTTCACCCCCGGCTCGCGCTATCTCTACAGCAACTCGAATTTCATGCTGCTCGGCCGCATCGTGGAGCAGGTCAGCGGTGAGCGCTTCGGCGACTTCCTCGATCGCCGCGTCTTCGCACCACTGGGCATGAATGCCACGCGTCATGTCGAGAGCACGACCGACGTGGTGCCGAACCTCGCCACCGGGTATCTTCCCGCGCCAAATGGCGGCTGGCGACGCGCGCAACACGGTTATCCATTGCACGGCGAAGGCGGCCTAGTTTCATCGGTCGCCGACCTTGCGCTCTGGCATGCGAATGTCGGGTCGCCGCGCATCGGCGGTCCGACGTTGGCTGAGGCACTCACCACGCTCACGCCGTTCAACAATGGCCGACCCAACACCTATGCGCGCGGTCTGCGCATCACGCTGCATCGCGGCGTGCGCACCATCGGGCATGACGGCCTGTGGCCGGGCTACAAGACCAGTTTTGTCCGTATTCCGGACCACAACGCCGCGGTGATCTGCATAAGCAACGATGCAACCGCCGATCCGCATGATCTGGCGTTCCAGGTGGTCGATGCATTGATCGGGGGCAAGCCTGGCGTCCTTGCCGTGCCGCCAATGCCGGACCCAGCGACGACGGCGCGCTTCCCAGGGCGATTCCTCAATCACGACAGCGGTGCGACGGTGGATGTGGCAATCGACGCACGCGGTCGGGTCACCGCCGCCACGAATGGCGTCACGTTCACCACGGTTCCGACGCAGGACGGCGGCCTTGCCACAAGCCGGGGCTCCGCAGACTTCACCATGCGCCTCGCAGCGGACGGCGAAACGCTTGATGTGGAGCGCGACGCAGGAGTACGCGAAACACTGCATCGAGTCGCGTCTGGCGCCACGCTGCCAGCCGATCTGGCAGGTCGCTACAGCAACCCCGACACCGCCGCGACCTGGACAATTGCCGCGACCGACGCTGGCATGACAGTGCACATCGCAGGACCGCTGGTCAGCACCGGACCATCGGATATCGAGCCGGTTGCTGGCGACTTCGTCCGCGTGATCACGCCGATGACGTTGTTCCGCGCCTGGCTCGATGGCCGCGTGCTGCGCGATGCAGACGGCACGATCACCGGCTTGCTGGTCGATGGGGGACGGGCCAAAGGCCTGGTCTTTGTGCGACAGGAGGGGAAAGCTGGTTCCCCCTCCTGAATCACCGCACGGCTTGCTGCGCTAGCCGCCGGATTGCGCGACAGACAGCAGGCGCTGGCGCAACGTCGGATCAGCCTGCGCCATTTGCAGCACCTGATTATACTGCTGCACCGACAATCCCTGATCGCTGATCGCCTTCACCATTTCCACCTGCGCCTGCGATGTCAGCTCCTGCTGGCGTTGCGACGAGTTTTCCGACTGCGCACGCTGCGAATACTGCTGGCGGATCGCCGACGTTTGCCGCAGTGCGGCGCCGACTTTTTGCACCAGTGCATCGGATACTTCGCCTTGTTGGGCGCCTCCGGCTTGCGGCATCGGTGATGTCGCCGGGTTGCGTCCGCTCTGTTGTGCAAGGGCCGGCGCGACGGCAACCGCCGTCGTCATGGCTGCCGCAAGGGCAGCCATTCGAAGATCGATCATTACATTCTCCTGGTCACGTGCGGCAACAAACCGGCATGCCGCGAAGCTGGTGGCTTGGAATCAGGCAGCCCGACAGGCAGTCAGCACGCGCTCCTGCAGATCGGTATCCTCCTGCGCGGCCGTGATGACCTGATTGTACTGGTCCACGGTCAGGCCCTGGGCGCTGATCGCCCGGACCGCCGCAGTTTCGACCTGCTCGGAAAGGTTCTGCCGATCCTCCTCGCTGCGGGCAGTCGCCATATTGTCCTCAAGTGATTCACGCAGTTTCATGATCTGCGCGACCGCCTTGCCAACCTGGGAAACCATCTGATCGGGCACGTCACTGTTGTGCAAAACTGAGTCGCCACGCGGCGTTTTGGAACTGGTCTTCGCCATGGATTTCTCCTTTCGCGTTTCTGATCCGGCAGCGAAAGCAATACAGCCGGCACCGCCATCTCGCGATGACGGACCGTCGTGCACCGGCGTTGGGCCACTTCGGCGGACGGTAGCTTGGGATGACGGGTTCGGGATCAAGGGGTACGAGCAAATAGGATTCCTGCTCCACAGATCGTGAACCAGCGCGAATACGTCAACGCGGGTTACCCTTTGATCGACATCAATACAGGCGGGCCGCCAGGCGGAATGCCATGCAGCGATCATGCCGCACACGTCGCGAGATGCGGCTACTCACCGACGAATGATTGAGAGAGTTGTTCAATGGACACAAACGTATCCACAGAGTGTGAGCCGGCCGGTTGGTGATGCCCGTCGCGATCAACCACATTGTGTTGAATGTCCGCGATAATCGAGGAATCACACCGGTTCTGGACCGAGCTCATCGGCTTCACCCATGTCGGCGACAACGACGGTGCCCTGAATTACTCGGTACAGTTGCCGACCGAGGGAGCGCAGACAGGACGCAGGGGCTGCCGACGTTCGGGGAAGCCTTACCGCGCGGCCGGCGGTGTATCTCCGCTGTCATTGCATAACTCGCAACGACATGGTGAATGGTCGAACCTCACACACCAGGAGCAAGCCCCCATGGCCCGACGGATATCGCTGAGCCCACTCCTTGGCATCCTTGCCGTCACCGTCCTGCCGGCGGTGAGCCATGCCGAAGGTCTGGTGCCGACCCATCGCATCCCGGCCGAACTCGCCAGCCAGGCGGTCGCTGAAGCAGTGGTAAGCTGCGCGAAGCAGGGTTATGCCGAGACCGCCGTCCTGGTGGACGCCGATGGCGTGCGCCAAGCCGTGCTGCGCGGCGATCGCGCTGGCAGCCATACCTTGGACAGCGCCTACGACAAGGCGTATACCGCCGCCTCGTTCAAATCCGACACCAGCGCCCTGTTCGAGCGGGCGAAGACGGCGCCCGGTTTCTCCAACCTGTTCACCCAGTTGCCGCACCTCATCCTGCTCGGCGGCGGTCTCGTCATCAAGGTCGGCGACGAAGTGGTCGGGGCAATCGGTGCCGGTGGCGCACCGGGCGCCAATCTCGATGATGCCTGCGCGCGCGCCGGCCTCGACAAGATTCGCGATCAGCTCAAGTAGCCGGCTCGTTCAGTACGATTTCGGCAGGTCGAGCACCCGTTCCGCGAGGTAGCTCAGGATCAACTGCGGACTGACCGGAGCGATGCGCGGGATCAGCGACTCGCGCAGGTAGCGCTCGACGTGATACTCCTGCGCATACCCCATGCCGCCGTGCGTCATCACCGCCTGCTCGCAGGCGCGGAAGCCGGCCTCGCCCGCGAGATACTTCGCGGCATTCGCCTCGCCACCGCACGGTCGGCCCTGGTCGTACAGCCAGGCGGCCTTCATCACCATGAGGTTGGCAGCCTCCAGTTCGGCCCAGCATTTCGCCAACGGATGCTGGATGCCCTGATTCTGCCCAATCGGCCGGCCGAACACGACGCGCTCCCGCGCATAGCGCGTTGCCTTGGCCAGCGCGGCGCGACCGATGCCGATCGCCTCGGCCGCAACCAGCACGCGTTCGGGGTTCAAGCCGTGCAGGAGGGTGCGGAACCCCTCGCCTTCCTCGCCGATGCGATCTTCTTCGGGGACTTCCATATCCTCGAAGAACACCATGTTCGAATCGACCGCATGCCGCCCCATCTTGTGGATCAGCCTCACTTCGGCGTGTGCACGATCGAGAGTGGTGTAGAACAGCGTCAGTCCGTGGCTATGGCGCTTCACCTGGTCCAGCGGCGTGGTGCGCGCCAACAAAAGGATCTTGTTGGCGACCTGGGCGGTTGAGGTCCAGATCTTCGTGCCATTGATCACGTAGCGGTCACCGCGCCTTGCGGCGCGCGTCGTGATCTGGGTGGTATTGAGGCCTGCATTCGGTTCGGTGACGCCGAAACAGGCCTTGTCGCGACCGGCGATCACCGGAGGCAGCATACGGCGCTTCTGCTCATCGGTGCCAAACACCACCACCGGATTGAGGCCGAAAATGTTGAGGTGGATCGCCGATGCGCCCGACATGCAGGCGCCGGACTCCGCCACCGCCTGCATGAGGATTGTCGCCTCGGTGATGCCGAGTCCGGCGCCCCCATAAGCCTCCGGCATGGCAATGCCGAGCCAGTTGCCATCCGCCATGGCGGCGAAGAAGGCGTCCGGGAAGGTGGCAGTGCGATCCCGCTCCAGCCAATATGTGTCGTCGAAGCGGGCGCAGATCTTCAGCACCTCCTCGCGGATCTGCTGCTGCTCGTCGGTCAGGGCGAAGTCCATGGGCTGGCCTTTCAGACGCTGCCAAGTTGGGCCATATTTGTCCCACGCAATGGCCGAACTGCGCAAAAGAAGCGAGCAACCTCAATGTACAGCCAGGCGCTGAACTCTCACGAGACAGCTACAGAATCCGGCGAAGCGGCGGAACGCTTCCAGGCGCGCATCGACGCCGAGGAACGGATCGAGCCGAACGATGCGATGCCGGAGGCCTATCGCCGCACGCTGGTCCGCCAGATCAGCCAACACGCGCATTCGGAAATTGTCGGCATGCTGCCGGAGGGCAACTGGCTCACCCGTGCGCCCACGCTGCGGCGCAAGGCGGCGCTGCTGGCGAAGGTTCAGGATGAGGGTGGACACGGGCTGTACCTTTACGCCGCGGCCGAAACGTTGGGGATCAGCCGCGAGGAACTGGTCGAGCAACTGCTGACCGGCCGCGCGAAGTACTCGTCTATCTTCAACTATCCGACGCTGAGCTGGGCCGACATCGGCGCGATCGGCTGGCTGGTGGACGGCGCAGCGATCATGAACCAGATTCCGTTGTGCCGCTGCTCGTACGGCCCTTATGCGCGCGCGATGATCCGTATCTGCAAGGAGGAATCGTTCCACCAGCGCCAGGGCTTCGAGATCATGACGACATTGGCGCGTGGTTCCGTGGAGCAGCGGGCAATGGCGCAGGATGCATTGAACCGCTGGTGGTGGCCCAGTTTGATGATGTTCGGGCCGACGGATACGCAATCGCAGCATTCCGATGCGTCGATGCGATGGAAAATCAAGCGCTTCACCAACGACTCGCTGCGGCAGAAATTCGTCGATGCCACGGTACCGCAAGGTCACTATCTCGGCCTCAGTTTTCCGGATCCACAGCTTCGGCGCGATGAAGCAACCGGCCACTGGGAGTTCGGCCCGATCGACTGGGACGAGTTCCGTCGCGTGCTCGGCGGCGACGGCCCTTGCAACCGCGAGCGCCTGGCTGCGCGGCGGCGCGCACACGAGGATGGCGCCTGGGTGCGTGAGGCCGCGCTCGCCTACGCCGCGAAGCAGCGGCCCAGCCCGCACCGCCAGGCCGCCTGACCATGCCCGAACCGACCACGCCACTTTGGGAGGTCTTCATCCGCGCTCGCACCGGCCTGGCGCACAAGCATGTCGGATCGGTGCATGCTGCTGACGCCACGCTGGCACTGCAGGCGGCGCGCGACGTCTACACCCGTCGCGGCGAGGGATTGTCCATCTGGGTGGTGCCATCGACGGCGATCACCGCGTCGGACCCGGCAGACAAGGACATGATGTTCGAGCCGACCGGATCGAAGATCTACCGCCACCCGACATTCTACGAAGTGCCCGACGAAGTGGACAACATGTGACTCAGAACCCGGTGACGAACCGGGCAGTCACCACGATGATAGCGATCTCCATCGCGCCCTGGGGCGCCACCGCGGTTCCTTCGGTGAAACGCCTTGATATCGCCGTTGCGACCGGGGAGATACCAGCCTCCCCAAGTCCTGGACACTGTAGGCGGCGCGGGTGCACACTGTGGATAAGGCCGTGCCGTATTTCGGCCAAGCGTGCTCCGCCATACGGCGTACGCTATCAGGGATGAAATGGGATGAACGCTCCGGTCAGTATCGATCCACGTGAAGATGCCTTCACGTTGCCACTCGACAAGATCGACGTCAGCCAGCCGCGGCTATACCAGGATGATATCTGGGAGCCGTACTTCGAGCGTCTCCGCCGCGATGACCCGGTACACTGGTGCGAGAACGGCATGTATGGCTCGTACTGGTCGGTGACCAGGTACCGCGACATCATGCAGGTCGATACCCACCAGCAAGTCTATTCATCCGACGCTATGTTCGGCGGCATCGTCCTGCGCGATGTAGCGATGGATTTTCGCCGGCCAAGTTTCATCTCCATGGACCAGCCGAAACATGACGAGCAGCGGCGGGTGGTATCTCCTATCGTCGCACCAATGAACCTGCAGCGCATGTCGGCCACGATCCGCGAGCGGACCGGGCGTGTGCTGGATGGACTACCGCGCGGCGAGACCTTCGATTGGGTCGATCGGGTGTCGATCGAATTGACCACGCAGATGCTGGCCACGCTATTCGATTTCCCGTTCGAGGAGCGGCGCACACTGACCTACTGGTCGAACGTCGCCACGGTGAACACGCGTGCCGGCACCGAAATCGATTCGGAGGAGAAGCGCGACGCGGTGCTGCAACAGGCACTGGAATACTTCACCGCTCTCTGGCGTGAGCGCGCAAGCCAGGACCCACGTCCCGACCTGATTTCAATGCTGGCACATGGCGAGGCAACCCGCGACCTGCCGTCGCGGCCGCACGAGTTCATGGGCAATCTGCTTTTGCTGCTGGTCGGTGGTAACGACACGACGCGGAATTCGATGTCCGGCGGCGTCCTGGCCCTGAACAAATACCCCGATCAATACCGCAAGCTGATGGACAATCATGGCCTGGTCGCCAGCCTGGTGCCGGAGATCATCCGCTGGCAGACACCGGTTATCCACATGCGACGCACAGCGCTGCAGGATACTGAACTTGCGGGCAAACAAATTCGCCGCGGTGACAAGGTTGCAATGTGGTACATCTCGGGCAACCGCGATGAAGAGGCGATCGAGAACGCCAATGAATTCATCATCGATCGTGCACGACCACGCCAGCATCTTTCGTTTGGATTTGGTATCCACCGTTGCGTCGGCAACCGGTTGGCCGAGATGCAACTCACGATTCTATGGGAAGAGATCCTCCGGCGTTTCCCGAGGATCGAAGTGATGCAGGAGCCGAAGCGGGTTTACTCGAATATCCTGCACGGCATCGCCTCCCTGCCGGTGCGAATTCCCGCAGCGTAAATCCGCCTTCCCGGCACAAAAGGCCGGGATTAGTCGGTAACAACTGGCTGAGCACTCCTAGCGTCCCACCACCGCTCCGACAAGGTTAGGATGCACACGGGGACGAGGGAAATGCGTTGTCTTCATCAGAGGCATTCGGAGTGGCGCGGCGTGCCAACGTCGGACGGACGTGGTTCTACGCGCAGGCAGTGCTCATCATATGCCTCGCCGTCGCGATCAGGGCCTATGCCATCGGCCAGCAGCCACTATGGATGGACGAGCTCTTCTCTCGCTATTACGTTGACTTGTTCGGCCTGAAATTCCTGTGGACCACGGGTTTCACCCGCGAGAATAGCCCGCCGCTCTACTACATGGCGATTGCCGGCTGGATGCACCTGTTCGGTACTGGCGAAGCCGCCATGCGGTCCCTGTCGCTGGCGGCGTCCGTGCTTGCAATGCCACTGATCTATCTGATTGGCAAGGAACTGTTCGACCAGCGGCATGGCTTGATCGCAGCCCTGATCTTTGCACTATCGCCGATGCAGGTCAGCTTTGCGCAGGAAGCGAGGACCTACGCACTCCTGCTGATTCCGCTAAGCATGTCGCTCCTGGCGATAGCACACTTTCTGCGCGGCGACATGCGTCCCAGAGTGCTCTGCCTCTACGGCGTCGGCACAATTATCGCGCTGTACTGCCACGCGACTGCAGCCTTCTTCATCGCCGCCTGCAATATCGCTGTTTTCGCGGCGATCGCGACCAACAGAATGATCGACCGGCGCACCGCGATGATGCGCTGGATCGGGACCAACGTGGTCGTGGCTCTGCTGGCGATACCTGAACTGGTTGCAATGCTGCTGCAGGGCCGTCACGGTGCCGGCCTAGAATGGATTCCACGCTTCCGCCCGGTGGATGTCGTTCGAGCCTTGAGCCCCGTCATAAGCGGGACCACCACACCTGACCGATTTCCTGGCGCCGAGTTGTCGCTTCTCCTGGTCGCCACAATAGTTGGTGCGCTGATCGCTACGAACCTGCCTCGGCGCGCCGGGATCGTACTCGTCGCGATCCCAGCGCTGTTCGTTGCGCAGATTGCCGGTATCAGCCTGTTGCAGCCAATTTTCCTCTCGCGTGTGTTCTGTTGGTTGGGCGTCCCGCTCGCGCTGCTGCTGGCACACGTGATTGTCATCCCATCAAGGTTGCGGCCGGTCGTCGTGGTCGTTGCGGCCGTCACCTGCGTCACTGGTCTCTTCTACCAGTTCACGGTTTCACAAAAAGAGCCATGGCGCGATGTGTTCGACCAGATCGGTTCACAACTCGCAGTTGCCGATGACGTGGTGTTGGCCCCCATGACCGATCCCACGGCATTCGCCTACTACGCGCCATACCTCACTCGGCTCCAGATGTGGGACGCTGGCCCTCACGATGATGTCGAGAACGACGACATGCCACGGCGGCTCGGCGTGCATTTCGTGAGTCGAACGCAACTGATCGACGAAATCAGATCCGGCGCGAACGTCTGGTTGATACTGCGCACGCCAGACATCTCCTATGTGAATGCACTCCTCGACCAGGTGCCGCGACCGCGCGTACAGATCGAGCGCTCATGTGGAGCGCAGCTCTGCATTGCCGCTCTGTCCTGGCCACGGCCAGCGGGGAACCTGGATTCGAAATAGGCACTCGGTAGATCGCTGCGCGCCGCACGATGTCCAGCGCCCGTGCAAAGTTGCATCCACACCAATGGTGTATGAACCGTATGATTGACGCCATTGCAGATCGGACGCGCGCATGAGCGGGATGTCACGCCCCGCTTGGCGCGCGTCCGATCTGCAATGGCGTCAATCATACGG
>DATAPW010000145.1:0-17304 GCA_036265005.1 Acetobacteraceae bacterium
GCCACATGTCCGTGTAGCCGCTTTCGTCCAGCATGGTGGCGACGGTCACCACGTGGCCGTCCGTCTCCAGCATCGCGCGCCAGCGCGTGAAGCCACGCAGCAGCGCATCGACCTGCTCCTTCATGCGCCCCTTCAGTGCGCCGCTCGCGATCAACTGCGCTGCGGCTTCGGTCAGCGGCATGTCGCCGCCCCGCGCAGTCTCGTACAGCGTGCGCAGCGCCACCTCGCCGACGCCGCGCCGCGGCACGTTGACGATGCGCTCGAACGCCAGGTCATCGGCCGGCTGCACGACGATGCGCATGTAGGCGATGGCATCGCGGATCTCGGCACGCTCGTAGAATCGCAATCCGCCGACCACGCGATAGGGTAGGCCGAGGGTGATCAGGCGCTCCTCGAAGGCGCGGGTCTGGAAGCCGGCCCGCACCAGGATGGCCATCTCGGCCAACGGGTCGCCATCGCGCCGCAACGATTCTATGCGGTCGCCCACCATGCGGGCTTCCTCATCGGAGTCCCACAGGCTGACCACGGTGACCTTCTCGCCCGTGGCATCCTGTCGCCCGGAACGCAGTGTCTTGCCAAGCCGGCCTTCGTTGTGCGCGATCAGTCCGGATGCGGCTGCCAGGATCGGTGCGGTGGAGCGGTAATTCGCCTCCAGCCGGACGATCCTGGCGCCTTCGAAATCCTTCTCGAAGCGCAGGATGTTTTCCACCTCCGCACCGCGCCACGAATAGATCGACTGATCGTCGTCGCCGACGCAGCAGATGTTCCTGTGCCCCTGCGCCAGCAACCGCAGCCAGAGGTACTGCACCAGGTTGGTGTCCTGGTATTCGTCCACCAGGATATAGCGGAACATGCGGTGGTATTGCGCCAGCACGTCGGGATTCTCGCGCAGGACCTCCGTCATGTGCAGCAGCAGATCGCCGAAATCGGCGGTGTTCAGCGAGCGCAGCCTGGCCTGGTACGCCGCATACAATTCGCGTGCGCGGCCGCCGGCGAAGTCGGTGTCTTCGGCCGGCGTAATCCGTGCCGGGGTCAGCCCGCGATCCTTCCAGCGCTGGATCACCGCCATCAGCGCCGGCGGCACCCAGCGCTTGGCATCCACCCTCTCGGCTTCCATCACCTGCTTCAGCAGCCGCAACTGATCGTCGGCATCGAGGATGGTGAAGCTGGACGTCAGTCCGACCCGATCCGCGTGACGCCGCAGCATCCGCGCGCACAGCGCGTGAAACGTGCCGAGCCAAAGCCCTTCGACCGGCCGGCCGAGAATCGCGCCGACCCGCTCGCGCATTTCGCGCGCCGCCTTGTTGGTGAAGGTCACCGCGAGCACCTGGCCCGGGGAGGCGCGGCCGGTCAGCAGGATATGGGCGAAGCGCGTGGTCAGGACGCGGGTCTTGCCGGTTCCGGCGCCAGCCAGCACAAGCAGCGGGCCATCGACGGTCTCCACCGCGGCGCGCTGCTCGGCGTTGAGACGCGCGAGGTAGTCGGTCATGCGGAGGCGGGCGATACGGTCATGTGTTGGATATAGTGCCCGACGCCGGTTCGGGCCAAACACTCCAGGATTCTCTCCGCCTGGGATACTGGCTTTGCACGGGGCAACCGCTTCAACGACCCAACGATGCAACGCTCGGACAGTGGCGACAGCGCTCTATTTGGCGCGGAGAAGTGCGGAGGCTGCCGCGGAGGACCGCGGAGCATTCAATCCGTCCTTTGCATGCCAGGCATCTCTCGCTCCGCGGCACTCCGCGCGCGTCGTAGAGCATCTGACTTGGGTCGTAACGGGCCTAAAGCGCCTTCAGATCGATGATGACCCGGCTCACCATCCCGTAGGCAACCGCCTCCTCCGCGCTCATCCAGTAATTGCGGTCGGTGTCGCGCTCGACCTTTTCCAGCGGCTGACCGGTCTCGCGGGCGATAATCCGGTTGATACGATCCCGCATCTTGATGATCTCGATCGCCTCGATATTGATGTCAGTCGCCGGGCCGCGCACCCCGCCCATCGGCTGATGCAGCAGGAAACGAGTATTCGGCAGGCAGAGGCGCCGTTCCCTGGCGCCGGCCAGAAAGATTAGCGCACCGGCGCTCGCTACCCAGCCGGTGCCAATCACTCGCACCGGTGCGACGGCATCCACGAAGCGGATCATGTCGTGGATCGTATCGCCGCTCTCGACATGGCCGCCCGGCGAGTTGATGTAGACGTCAATCGGCTCCGGGTCGGCCGCGAGCGCGAGCAGGCGCCCGGTCACGTCGCGTGCCACCTTGTCGTCGATTGCGCCGAATACCAGCACCTTGCGCTGCCGCAGCAGGCGGCTTTCCAGCTCGTTTATCGGCGTCGTCAGGGCCTTGTTCTCACCCGGCTCCTGCGGTTCCGGGCCCGGCGGCACGGGGACGTCCGGTTCTTCCGGATCGTCAGCACGGGGCGCGTGGTTCAGTCGGAGATCGATCATGTGTTCCTCCCGTCAGGCCCGGAATCCACACTAGGCGCGTGGCGGGCAGAGGTCGAGTTGTGCGCGATCACAAACTGCGTCCGGCAGAACCGGCCGAGCCGTTCAGGGTGGATTTGCGACGGGCCGCTAAGAGGGCAGCGAGTGCGGGGCCGATTTCCCACCTCAGGCGCTAGCTGGCCCAATCCACCGGCAGCGTTTCCGGCGTCCATTTGTTCACTGCTTCATCGACAGGCGCGTTAAGCAAAACGACGCTCAGCAGTTGCCGATCAGTGGACCCCAACCGTCGTAGAGATGCTGCTGGACGGCAAGCCACAGCGAGCCATCGAGGTGCAACTTGTCTGGCTGTTCCAGAAGATGCGCGATGGATCACCGCACGTCTCGGCGGCTGGAACTGCTACTACAAGCCGCCAGGTCCCATCGCCTTCCGCCGCGGCATGCAGCAGTTCAACGTATCCATCAAGGCAGGCAGATCGTTGTCCTCCCGGTGACCACCTCGCTCATTCGGCCATACCCTTGTCAGCGAGTTCCTTCTTCGCCTTGTCGTTCTTGTCGAGCGCCAGCCCCATGCCGCGCATCACATTTGGCGCTTTGGTGAACTGGATGTTCGAATACTCGATGATCTCAAGCCGGTTGCCCCACGGATCGAGAAAATCGAGGAAAGGGCCTTCGACAAAACGCGCGCCCGCGGCCTTCGCCAGCTCGATGATGCGGCTGCGGTCATCGACGACAAAGCCGAGATGCCGCTTCTCGACGTCGTTAACCGTGCGGTCGGGCACCAAAGTCATGTTTATGAACTGGTCGCCCATATCGATAAAGGCATTGCGCTCCCCCTTGCCGCGTAGCGCGAAATCGAAAATACGACCGTACCACTCCAGCGCACCATCGATGTCGCCGACCTCGATCGCGACATGATTGATGCCGATGAGCCGTGGTTTCTTTCCTTCGGTCATGATCGCCTTCCATTGCCTGAAAAATTTGGGATATTGTTCAAGGAACTTGAAACGCCGAGACCGGGGTTGGCAAGCCTCGATCGGTTCTGCCAGCCCAACAGGTCACGATAGAAGCCAGCAGAGCGGTCCGAGTTGCTGACATTCAGGTGGGCCTCGAGCAGCCGCGGATCGGGAGGATTGTCATGGCTGCCTCACACGATCAGGTCAGGTGTGCGTTGCTTCAACTCGCAGCGATCACACTCTAAGCCGCGTTCGCGTAGCTGACGACCTCATATTCGATGCCGTCTTGGTCGAGAAAATAGAAGCGGCGACCTGGTTCATAGTCGGCATGGCTGAAGGGCTTGAGACCAGCAGCGATCACGCGTGCCTCGGCGGCGTCAAGATCGTCAACTTCGACGCCAATGTGGTTCAGCGGCCTGCCTTTGGAAAAGACTTCAGCGAATTTCGCAGTATCGCCTCCGGCGTAGAGGGCCACGTAATGATCGTTCGACCCGACATGGATCGTATGACCACCATTCTGTGCGGGGCCGCTCCAACGCACGTGCCAATCGAACAGTCGTTCCATCAGATCCGACGTGCGCTTGGGGTCGGAAACGGTGATATTCACGTGCTCAATGCGCGGTAACGACATCTGATTTTCCTCCCTGATGCGGGCGAGGATCGCTTGCCTGTTGCGCTTTGTAGGACCTCAAGCTAACTTTAGGTCAAGGTTTTTTTCGGGTGCGCCGCGTGAATTCACCCTCAACAATGTCGATCGGCCAGCTCGCCCGGAGGACCGGGCTGTCGGTGTCCGCGATCCGTTACTACGAAGCGCGTGGCTGGTCAGGGCGACCCGTGGCGCCGGCAACCAACGGCGATTCATGCGCTCTGACATCAGGCGTCTATCCTTCACGCTCATCGCGCAGCAGTTAGGACTAACCCTTTCCGAGATCGAGGCTGAGCTCTCGACCCTGCCGCACGGTCAGGCGCCGACACTCGCGGAGTGGCGTGCCATTGGCGCGAGAATGCGGGGCGCGCTCGCAGCAAAGATCGAGATGCTGCAGCGAACGCACGAACTCTTGGATGGCTGTATCGGATGCGGGTGCCTATCGCTTGATCGCTGCGCCCTTTTCAATCCAAACGACCGTGCCGCGCAGGCTGGTTCGGGGCCGCGCTTCTTGTTAGGGGACAAAGCATCAGACTTCGAGAACGATTGATCTCATGCAGAATTCGGGAAGATTGGCATCCGTTGCATCATGAGCGGACGGGGCGACGCACACGATAGATTCGCGGAAGGCCGGTGTGCTCGTCGCGCGCGGCGAATGCGGCGAATGCTACTTTGCAGCGCCGGCGCGAACGGCTGATCGATCCGGCGATGCTGCGCCCACTTGCCGTTTGCATTCGGACTTGGCGCTGCGTTCGCCTTCTATCTCAGGTTCACGTCGTTCCTTCTGTCCTTCTCGCTCTGACTCCGCTTCTGCAGAGCGAACTCGGATATTCGGCGCTCCACACCGGTCTCGCATCGAGAAGACGAGCGCCGGCTCGACATCCCAATTGACCATGCCGGTATCGGCACGGCCGGCTCTACACGGCTTCGGTGGTGGCTTCATCCCGCCAGTCTTGCTGAAACCGAGGTGAGCGACGCGCCGCGGTTACCATGACAATGCCCCATCGCCATCCTCACATTGCGCCCGTGGCGCGCGCCAGCAACCGCCGCTGCAGCCGACCACGTGCACGAACCTCGAACATCGCCTTGTCCGGCTGCCGGATCGCCAGTTCCAAGGCAGCGGCGCGGCGCTGGCGCTGGAATGCATCGGATAAAGCCAGAAGCCAATCCGCCGATTGCTTCGGCAAGCCGAGAAAATATGCCGTCCCCACGGTGAACCGCGATCGGTTGGCAGCCCACCACTGGCCGATCAGTCCCGGATCAGGCCAAGGCAGGTTCTCGTCCTCATCCAGAGCGACATTCTCATCCGCGGGGTCATCGTTGGGCCCGGCGTCAAAGTCGTCCGGCGCCGCGCAGTCCAGGTCCAGATAGGCGAGATCAAGGCCCGTGATCATTGAGAACGATTCGCCGGCGAGGCGCGCGGTGACGGGCTCGGCCATACGCTCGATGAGCCATGGAATGTAGAGAGGATCGCCGATCACGCCAGTGGCACGGATCAGGTCGCGCTGGCGATCCGGGAGTTTGGCAAACTGATGCAGCCAGTCGTTGGCTTGCGGCACGTCCAGGCGGCGAAGCAGCAGGTCGAGAGCCCTGTCGGCGCAGGCAAGATTGTTCCAGGCAATATCGGCCAGCACGTTGAGCGGTTCGTCGGCGGCCATCCGCGCCGCAGCCCAGGCGCACCAGAAGCGACATCCCGGATCTTCGTCCTTGAGGCCGGGCGCGAGCCTGCCCGTGAGATCCATCCGACCGAGCTGCCCGACGGTCCGGTAGGCTCGCGCACGCACCAGCGCAGCCGGCTCGTCAAGCATGTTGTCGAGCGCGGCACCAGGATCCGAACGGCGAGCCCCAAGTGCAGCGATCGCCGCCGCTCGCGCTTCGTCGTCCTTGCGCAGCTCCCGACGAATGCCTTCGATCGCGTAGGCCGCGTCACCCCAGGCGAGGGCCGCAATCAATGGGCGCGTCGGCACCGGGGCAGCGCCGTCATCAACGCCGCCTCCCATCAACCTGAGCCAGGCCGCCACAAAGAATGCGCCAGGCGCGCCAAGTTCGAGCTCCTTTGCGAGCAGCGGTTGAACTGCAGCGCCAGCGATACGGAGCGCATCGAGATGGGCGGCGACCCGTTCGTCAAACTCCACAAGGCGCGTCAGGCGGGCATGCGGCGCACGAACCACATGCTCCCGGTTCATCCAAAGGATAACGGAATTCTCCACCAAGGCGTCGAGAACCACAGTCATGCCGCAAGCCGTGCCTAGTCGATCCGAGTCCAGGCGGTGCCGTCATAGGCCATGATGTCTTTCGCACCGATCGACCAGAGCAGATTGCCGTATGCCGCCACCTTGTAGAAGGTGGCCGGGTCATCGTCGCCCATATCGACGAGTTCTATCGTATCGCCACGCTTGGCATAGACACCATCGAAGGTGCTGAGAAACAGCGCATCGCCGCACCACGCCAAGCTCCAGATGTCTTCGCCGATCACGTCCTGGTCGATGATTCTCCACGAAGAACCACGACCGGACAGCAACAGGCCCCGGCGTCCGCACGCATAGACCGATCCGTCACCGGCACAACAGACATCGGTCAGCACAACATTCGTCGGCGAGGCGTGCTGCTCCCAGCGGAAACCATCGGATTGCCAGATCTCGCCATCCCACCCGACGGCGTACAGCTCGTTCGCCGCATATCCGTCGATGCTCTCAAACCCGCCAGCGCTTCCCGGCGCAGTGCCGCGCAGACCTTGCTCGATGCGCTGCCAGTTCCGCTCGGCGATGCGAACATAAGCCTGCCGATCCATGCCAACGGCGTACACTTTGTTGTCGATCGCCCGTACGCCGCGCAGCGGTCCGCGGCCCTCCGGCCCGCTCGCGCCGGTGGCCACCTGTTCGCGGACGAGATATCCGCGCAGGCCATAGGCAACAGCCAGGCCGCCCTCGCCCACCGCCACCGCGTGCTCCTGTGGTTGCGTCATGACCGCCAGCCCGGCGGTGTGCCAGGCGGTTTCCTCGATCCTTGCGAACTGGCCCTTGACCCAGAGCGACAGCACCGAATGACGCGTCTTCGCCTGGCTCAGCTCGTCGAGCGTCAGAACAAGGTAGCCGAACTCGGCCAGCCGAGGGGAACCGGTGACGAAGCTTGCGACGGGACTGAGCTGCCTTGCCATGCTTCACTCTCTGTTCGGTTATCGGAACGGGAACGTCGGCAGACCCAATGACTCAGCCAGAGCATCCGCCGATGCCGGCGAGATCATCCGGTCCTGCAGAATCTCGGTTGTACGCCGCCTGATCTCGGCCTCGGCATATTCGACATCGGCGGGAGCGAAATTGCCCGTCGTGACACCCTTCACCTCGGTGTCGTCCTTCAGCCCACACTGGTTGTGGTAGTTGTCGAGTTGCTTTTCCAGACAGTCCGCACCGCAATAGGATTCAGGGAACACCTTCTTCATGGCGTTGATGCCATTGGTTTTGGCGCCTTTGAACGTCGTCTTGTGAAACTGTTTTGCTGTAGAACCGCCGCCCTCGAGCGCCAGTGAAGCGGTCGGAAGCTTCGCAGCCTCCGCGCTCTGCAGAGTGTGCATCAGACCGTGCGTGCCGTTGTACTGGAAAGTTCCTTCAGCGCAAACGCAAGGCGCCTCGTTCTCGTCGTATTTCTTCGTTCCGGTATTGACGCCCTTCAACGGCTTGTCCCCTGCGCCGCCGCGTCCATCCTCGAACAACGCCGATGCCTCGATGAGATGGTGCCCGGTCTGCGGATAACAGCACTTGCTCTTGTCCGCGTCGTAGGGCTGCAAGAAGCATCGCTGTGCCGCAACACAATCCTCTGCGGCGGCCTTGTCGGCCAACGCCGCCGCCGACGGAGACCGCTTCTTCTGTATCGGCTTGCTGGCACCCAGTTCCGCGCACGGATCCGGGGTGTTCTTGCAGGCGTCCTGGGCCCGCTTCGCCTCTTCGTGACAAGGGCCGCCCGGCGCAACCGCCTGGGCGTCGACATAGGGCCAAGGGCCGGTATTGGACGGAAAGCACTGCTCATTGTTGATCGTGGTGTCGAGGTGCCGATCGACGTTCTGGCCCTCGATCTTCACATCCATGGACCACGAGGTGAAACTGGCCTCGCCTTGGATCGTGTGCGTCACCACGCCCATGCCGAGTGATTTTGTTGCTGCCTCGTTGCCGGTGCTCTTCTTGAAGACGGACTTGTCCTTCAGCATGACCTCCTTGCCGGAGATCATCACGGTGGTGCTGCCGTTCGTGGTATCGCTGGCATAGGCCGTGTTGGGGTACGGGATCGGTACCGGTCCCGCCGGTGGCGATGGCGGCGACAGACAGGTGTCCGGAAATGCTGCCACAGTCTTGCCGCTGGCAGCCTTGCAGGCGATTTCGCGCCCGTTGGCATATACCTCGTTGGCCATCAGAGCATCCGCCGCCGCCTGACACCGAACGACCTCTCGGCCGCCGATTCCAGCGCAAGACCCTGCACAGCGGTCGCCTGCGTCACGAACGCTGCGCGCTTGTCGTCATCGTTCGCAAGGTGTCCAAGGAAGATCGGCCCCGGCAGATAGTCCTTGCGAGCGGCGGCGTGCAGCACGGCCAGCATCACCGGAAGCGCCGCCGCCCCCACCTCCCCGATGCAATCCGCGGGATGCCAGAGCGAGAAGAATACCTTGGGCTCCCGCAACAGCCGCGTGATCGCAAGGGCCGCTTCCTTGAAGCGATATTGCTCACCGCTGACATCGGCAATGCGATGATCGCAATCCTCGAGTCGCAACCCGGCTTCGTCCAGTGCGGCACGGATCGCCTGAACCAGCCCCTCCGCGCGCAGTGCCTGCCCGGTTCCCAGCGGCGCAGGCTCGCGCGCGAAGCCCAGCCCGCGGCACAGCAGATGCGCTGGCAGATCCTTTTGATGGACGGCCAGCAATACTGCACCGGCCGCCTCCCCCGGGATAAAGCCGTTCGAGTTCATGCGGGTCAGCAGACGATCGTCCCGGCTGTACGCCTCCAATGTCGGGCCCACCAGAAAGCTGTCTACGCCGGCAACGATCACGCGCGGGTACCGCCCCTGCGCAAGCATACGTCGCGCCTGCAGCAGTGCGACTGCTCCTCCGACACGCCCTTGCTCGATCACCCGCGAGTGCGGATGAAGACGTGACCCCAGGTCCTCCTCGATGCCACCCAGCAGCACACGCGGCAGAGTTTCGAAGCGCCCCGCTCGCTCCGGCTCGGCGACGCAGACCAGGACCGGAATTGCATCCGCCCTCTGTTCCGCAGCGGTGGCAAGGCATTCGCCGATTGCTCGGGCGGCCATCTTCGCCAGCTTGGTGATGCCCCGCCATGGTTCCTCCAGCCCGACCTCGCTGCCGACGAGCCAGTTGCCATCGCTGCCGATGAACCGTGTCTCATCGAACTTGTTGACGCCGCAGCGGATGGCGGCGCAGCTCTCCTCGGCCGTCAGGCCGACGCCCGAGACCAGTCCCGCACCGAGAATGGCGAGCGGCGGCGCCGATATCATGCGTTCGTCCGCTCTGCTGGCTTCTCGCGGACGATCGAGTCCAATGTCCGATAGCTCTTGCCGCTGTCGACCGCGCGCCACCATGCGCGCGACATCCGGCCGACGACTGCTTGCGATACCTCGAAGATGTCGCGCTGCAATTTGAGCGTTGCGCGCCAGACCATGCTGAACCGCATGGCCTCCGGCTCGAACAGCAATGTGTCGAGCGTACCGCGCGTGTCCACACGGTCCGCGCGACGGCGGAAGAAAATGATGGGCATCTCGACCGTAGGCAGCGCGAACTCGCACCGTCCATCCGGTGTCAGATTGATCAGCAGCACCGGTTCGCCGCCACTTGGATGGCGAATCTGCTGATCTTCCGGCGCACTCTGAAAATAGTGAGTGTCAAAGTCCGCCGGCAGGATCGGGAATACGTTGTCGATCCAGTTCTGGTCATAGGTCCCGGCGTAGCGAAGGCGCGATGGCCAGCCGCGGCCGATAGCACCAAACGCCATCGGTCGGTAACGGCCTCCTGGATCGTTCACCGGATCTCTGATCTCCTCGGTGTTCGATACCGGCGCGCCGATCACCAGCTCGCGATAGACGTGGTGATGCCAGCCGCGCCCTACCGGGTTGGGCAGGTAGGAGCGCACCTGCGCCGGATCGCGCATCCGTTCGTCGGTACCGCCGAACGCATTGTCGTAGGAGACAGGCAGGCGCAGGAACGGTTCCGGATCACTCGGGGAGTATTTAACGCCAGCGCCGCGCCATTCGCGGTTGCCCCACACCGCGAAAGACTTGCGCCATGCACCGACCTGCAACCCGACGGCGATACGTTCGACCGGGCGCCGTTGCGGCGCGTGTGCAGCGCCGTTCAGCAGAACGTCGCAATACGGCTTCTCCAGTGCATAGTCGCATTCGACGAGCGTGGCCGAACGCGCCGGTTCGCCGGTGAAGAGATCGGCATCCACCAGCGGCACCTGCTGGTCCGCCAGCCGGGGCGCACCGCCACGCGCCGGCAGAGTGAAGGTGCCCTTTACCGCCACCACGACGTACTCGGCGCCGGTCTTGTCCAGACCCAGCGTGTAGCCTGCCGCCATGCCGGTGGCATTGAGCAGATGCATCCTGGACAAGCCGTCAATTGATCTGGATCGAAGCGCCGGTGATGCGCTGCATGCCGGATGACCGCAACGACAGATACGCGCCGCGCACCAGCACCTTGCCGGCGCGCGTCAGCACGATGCTGGCACGGCCACATTGCAGCACGATCTCGCGCGTCGCGGTCAACGTCAGGCGTTCGTCCGCTGGCGCCGCTGCTTCCGTTCGCCTCTGGTCCGCGATCACGCCAAACGCCAATGGCCGCGCGCGGTCACCTTCGATGAACATCAGCGCAACCGAGGTACCTGGCGGTACGTCGGAGTACGGCGCGGTGGCCACCGCACGCACCGGACCACCGACAGGGTTGCCGGAAAAATCCACCATTGGCGCGCCATCGTCACCGAAGCCGGCAATCTGTCCGATGACAACCTCGGCAGGGCCAGCGGTAGCCATCTCAGTTCTGGAGGATTTTTTGTCCCTTAATGATGACATCGCCCGATCCCTTGATCGTTATCTGCTTACCCTCGATGTTGATGTCGCCATTCTTCTTCATCGTGATCGTGGCCGATCCCGTCTTCAGGACGATTTCGTCGCCGGCGTTGATGACGACCTTCTTGGCAACATCGAGCGTTTCATTCTGACCGATACTGGTGGAGCGGTTCTTGGCAACCGAGATCGCTTCGTTCGCGCCGACCGTAACGGTCTGATCCGAGCCGACCGTGATCGACTGCGTCCTGCCAACCGTCACGCTCCGCGATGCGCCTACGGTAATCGCCTCGGCCAGGCCCACGGTGTGGGTGCGGGCAGCGCCCACCAGGAGTGTATCGGTGAGACCGATGGTATGCACGCGGTTCTCGTCGATCGTCAGCACTTCATTCTGATGCACCGTCTCCGTGCGGTTCTTATCGACGGTGATCGTCTCATTCCCGTGCACGGTTTCGGTGCGGTTATTATCGATGGTGATGGTCTCATCGTGCTTCACGTGCTCGGTTCGGTCATGATCCACGGTGGTGGTTTCGTCGTGCCCTACCCAGTGCGTTTCGTCGTGTTCTGTCTCCGTCGAGGCGTCCTTTTCGGCATGCAGGAATACCAGCTCCGACCCCTTGTGGTCCTCGAACCGGAACTCGTTGCAATTCGCTGGAGTGCCCCCCATCGAGGAGCGTGTGCGCAGCCCGCTTTGCGTCTTGTTGCCAGGCAACTGGAACGGCACCATCTGCTCGGCATTGTAGACTGATCCGACGACCAGCGGCCGGTCGGGATCACCCTCCAGAAACGTGACCACCACCTCCTGGCCGATACGCGGCAGGAACCAGGTGCCAAAGGTGCGACCGGCCCAGCTCTGCGCCACTCTCACGAAGCACGAGCTGTTCTCGTCCTTCTTGCCCTGGCGATCCCAGAAGAACTGCACCTTGATGCGGCCGTACTTGTCGGTGAAGATTTCCTCGCCTGCCGGACCAGTGACGACGGCGGTCTGCGTGCCATGGATGCGTGGCGGCCGCGTCTTCATCGGCGGCCGATACGGCACTTTGCGCGGCACACAGGTGAAGCGGTTCGTGTAGGTGGCGGGTTTGGCGTCCTGCGTCACCAGGCTCCAATCCTGCGCCACATGCTCGACGGCCGTCAGGACATAGTCCGCATTGACGTCGTCGCCTTGCGCATTAGCCACCTTGAAATACGTGCCCGCGCCAAATCCGACGCAGGCTCCCTCGCCGATGATGGCCTGGTAGGACGACTCCTCGTATTCGATGCGAAGTTTGGCAAGAGACTGACCGGGGGCCGTCTGCGCGTAGCGGCCAGGATAATCGAACATCTCCAGCTTGCGCTTGCTCAACACCTGATTGATCGTCGGCTTTTCTACCTTCAGGCTGGTCGACGGCGTTTCGAAATTGTAGTCGTTGAGCGTCCACTGGCCCGAGCGGACATTGTAGATATTCTCCCACGTCCAGATGCCGCCCAGTGCGCCGGCATCTGCCGACTCTACGATCCGCGTGTTCACATTGTTTGTGAAGCCACGGTTGTTGTCGCTGAAAACGATGGTGTGGCTCCCCTCTTCATGCAGGAAGTAGAAGAAGATCCCCTCTTCTTCGAGCAGACGGCAGATGAAGTCGTGCGCGGTCTCACGATACTGAACGCAGTAATCCCGCGCAGGATGGTCGCCAGTGAGCCGCCAGGACTTCTTGATGATCCCATGCTCGCCGAGCAGCTTGTCGACGATTTGCGCTACCGCCATATCCTGGAAGATCCGGCAGTCGCTGGTGCGGGTAAGCAGCCAGAAGGTCGGCACGAGCCGGATTCGATAGAGCGTCAATCCCCGCCCGAGCCGCTGCGCCAGAGCGAAGCGCGAGACAATGCCGTTGATCGGCGCTTTCAGCCCGGCGCCATCCTCCAGCCAGAGGGTGGCATTCGTCCCGAGCAGATCATCCGGCCGGATCGAGGCATCGGTCGAAGCGAGTTCGAGATCGAAGGTGAAGCAGCCGGAAATATTGTCTTGTCCCCGCAACGATACCAACAGAACGTGATCCTGCCCCAGAGCAGTGTCAATACGCAGCAAACGTCGCACTTGCGTATAGGCATCCACAGCCCCGACTCTCCATATTGATGTGTAGAACCTTAGGTCGGCCGAAAGCCTGCATGTGACGCGCGCAGGTCAACGATTACCGTGAAGGCCTGCCAAACACCTGTGACACACCTCACAGTTCATAAAGCTTTACGCCAATAGGATCGCATAGGGCGTCGCTGCAGGATGGCACGCAGCGCCTCCTGCGCACTGCGATTGCCGGGTCGCATGTGAACAGCAATGTGCCTCCTTCCGACGACCAAACTGCACCGTCGGGCGCGATGGCATCCGTAGCCACCAGGTCGCTGAACGCTCGGATCTTGGCTTCAGGGCCCTTTCCATCACCTGCAGTGCCAAATTGCGCGCCGCAGCGGTGGCATCCTCCGCCATAGAAGGCGGCGACGCGGTCGAGAAACGGCCGACATCGCCGGTACAGGCAAATATCGGCCGGCCGATCGCACTTCGTTCCAATCCGGATGCGGCGTGGCCCGAATGCTACGGTCCCGTCGCACGATCCTCATCGTTTGGTTCACGGATCATGTAGCCGGCGCCCAGCACCGTATGGATCAGCGGGTGCGCGAACCGGTGGTCGATTTTCTGTCTCAGCCGGTGCATGTGCATATCGATGATGTTGCCGCGCGGGTCGAAATCGTAATTCCACGCCGCTTCCAGCAACATGGATCGCGTCACCACCTGGCCCGCGTGGCGCATCAATTGCTCCAGCAGCAGGAACTCGCGGTGCTGCAGGCGCACCGGCTGACCAGCGCGGCTGGCCTGCCGCGCCTGAAGATCCAGCTCAAGGTCGCTGACGTGCAGCACCGCCAGCCGCTGCGCCCGGTCCGCCCGACGCGCCAAAGATTCCAGCCGTGCGAGTACCTCGGCAAAAGCATAGGGCTTGGCCAGGTAATCATCGCAGCCGGCCTGCAGGCCTTCGACCCTGTCGGCCGGGCTGCCGACGGCGCTCAGCATCAGGACCAATGTGGCGGCGCCCGCTGCACGAAGCCGGCGGACCAGCGTCAGCCCATCCAGCACCGGCAAGCGCCGGTCCACGATCAACGCGTCGTAGATCCCTTCCAGGGCCAACGCGAGCCCGGTCTCGCCGTCGGCTGCGCGATCGACGACGTGGCCGCTTTCAGTCGGCCCGCGCACCAGGTAGCGCGCGGCGCGACTGTCATCCTCGATGATCAGCAGGCGCATGCCACCCTCTTATCCAAGGTAAACAAAAGTTCATGTTCGGGCGAAGCAGGGTTTTGCAGTCGGCTGTCAAAACCCATCATAGCAGAAAAGCGACGGCTGCGTTCGTGGGGATCCCCCAACGCAGCCTGTTCCGAGGTGCGCCCCATATGACTCGCGTTCTGGTGGTGGAGGACGATTCGCAGACGGCCGAGGAAATCAGGGCCGCGCTGGCTGATCACGGCTTTGCGGTTGAGTGCGCCGGCAATGGCCGCGATGGGCTGCTGAAGGCGGCGGCCGAAACGTACGATGCCATCGTGCTCGACCGCATGTTGCCCGGCGGGCTCGACGGTCTCGGGGTGCTGGCGACGTTGCGTGCGGCAGGTGTGGAATCGCCCGTATTGATCCTCAGCGCGCTTGCGGGGGTGGATGAGCGCGTGCGTGGCCTCCGTGCCGGCGGCGATGACTACCTGACCAAGCCGTTCGACTTCCTGGAGCTGACTGCGCGGTTGGACGTGCTGCTGCGGCGCCATGCCGGGCCTCCACAACGTGAGACCATGCTGCGCGTCGGCCGGCTGGAGATGGACCTGCTGACCCATACCGTCAGTCATGCCGGCAAACCGGTCGAGTTGCTGCCGCGCGAATTTCGGCTGCTGGAATGCCTGATGCGACACGCCGGGCAGGTTGTCACCCGTACCATGCTGTTCGAGGAGGTTTGGAACTACCATCACGTCGAACCTACCAACGTCATTGACGTCCATATCGGCAAGCTGCGTCGGAAGATCGACCCCGACGGGGCCACCACGATGATCCAGACCGTGCGTGGAGCCGGATATATTCTCCGTGCGCCTGACTGACCTGCATCGTACCACCAGCTTTCGGCTGGCGATGTTGTTTCTTCTGCTGTTCGGCGCGGCTACGCTGCTGCTGTGTGGGTTCGTGTATTGGCAGACAAAGGACTACCTCTCGGACCGGGTGAACGAAAGCCTGGCAATGGAGCAAGCCAGATTCGACCGTCTGGAGGCATCGGAACTGCGCGAGTTGCTAACCGCGCATGTAGCGATGGACCCCCAGATTGAGCGGCCGTTCACCTTGTTCGGACCTGCCGGCCAACCTATCGCCGGCAGTCTGCTGGGACCACCGGCTTTGGAAGTGCTAAGCCTGCCGCAGGATCAGCCCTTCACATTCACCCGGCCGCAAGATCATCGCACCGTCCATTTTCGCGGCCTGATCCACCGTCTCCCCGACGGCCAATACCTGCTTGTTGCCCAGGATATGACGGGCGTCCGTGCTTTCAACAATCTGCTGCTGCAGTCTTGTCTATGGGGCGGCCTTGCAACCGTCCTGCTGGGCTTGACCGGGGCAGTCGTTGCGGGGGCAGATGCGGTCCGCCGCATTGACGGGGTCACCAATGCCATTCAGCGCATCGTCCGCGGCGACCTGACAGGCCGGCTGCCCACGCTCGGCGGTTCCGGCGACCTCGACCGGTTGGCGCAGGAGGTCAACTTCATGCTGGCGGAGATCGAGCGCCTGATGCTGGAGGTGAAGGGAGTCTGTGACAACGTTGCCCATGACCTTCGAACGCCGCTGACGCGCTTGCTCGCCGGGCTGGAGCGTACGCGCCGGCGTGGCGGATCGGCGGAGGATTACGCCGCCGCGGTGGACGAGGCGATCCAGGAAATCCACAGTCTCCTGAAGACTTTCGCCGCCATGCTGCGGATCGCCGAGGCGGAAAGTGGCGCACGCCGCGCCGGTTTCACCAACCTGGACCTCTCGCAGATAACCTCCGACGTCGTAGAATTCTACGAGCCGATGGCAGAGCAAATGGGCGTCACGCTGCTGCAGGCATGTGATAGCGCCGTGGTGATGCATGGCGATCCCAACCTTCTGTTCGAGGCCGTTGGCAATCTGGTGGACAATGCGCTGAAGTTCACGCCGCCTGGCGGCCAGGTGGGTGTGCGCAGTTTTGCCGACGACGACAGCCAGGGCATTGAGGTCACGGATACCGGTCCGGGGATCCCGCTCCATCATCGCGAGGATGTACTGCGCCGCTTCTATCGGACAGAAGACAGCCGCCATACCCGAGGCAGCGGCCTTGGCCTGGCATTGGTTGCAGGCGTCGCCGGACTGCACGAGATGGCGGTTCACATCTCCGACGCGGATCCAGGTTGCAGGATCGCACTGATTGGTGCGCGCCGCCAGCGAGGCTGAAACCGATTTCGGCAGCGTGCAGCGAAGGTGATCGCCGCGGCCGCAGGCAATATCACAAGTTGCTCGGCACCGCGTATGGCCGGATCGCGCTGGCGAAGTCGGGGTGTTTTGCTGCTCCTGCTGCTGGCCGGCGTCAATCGCTTCGTGCTGATTGAGCGGCTGCGCGATCCGGCGCGACCGCTGACGCACCGGTGGCTCTGTGCTTCCGTGGCTGCCGAGGCCACGCTCGGCGCGCTGGTCATTCTGGTTGCCGCGTTTCTCACCTCCAGCGCGCCCGCGAAGCATTAGGCCGTGCTGCGTGCCGGCAGCAACATTGAAATCGATTTTAGGCATAGGCGAAGGGGCGCTGAGGTGCGCGGCGATATTGTCGGTCCTGTTCAGCAACCTCAGGAGAAAGACCATGAAGACCATGCTTCTTGCCGCCGCAGCAGCGTTCAGTCTTGGTGTCGGTTCGGCCTACGCCGATGGCGGTGACGGACCGGCTGCCAATACCCAGTTCACCGAGCTTCCTGGCGTGATTGCCCAGGCTCCGATGCAGAATGCCCCGGTGGTCGCGACCGCGCAGAACGGCCAGGCCATCCACACCTACGTGACCAATTCGAACCACGGCACGTGGCTGTTCGCGCCGAACCAGAATCAGGGCAACGGCAGCTAATCGCCAGCGGACAATCACTCACCGATCCGCCTCCTGATGGCAGGTCGGGCCCGGTTGCCGGTGCTTCGGGAAGCACGAGAGAGGGCCGACAC
>DATAPW010000146.1:0-16212 GCA_036265005.1 Acetobacteraceae bacterium
GGCGAGCAGCAATCGCGGTCGTGGCAGCTCAAGGGCGCGCATGAGCGGGACTAGCTGGTATGGTTCGATCTGAACGCGTCCTCGCTCTGCAACACGGTCTGCCGGGCTCAGCACCTGTTGGAGCAGGCAGGCGAGATGACGCAGTCGCCAGACCAACAAGGAACCCGGTGCGTCGGGTCGAAAATCCGTGTGTAGCGGCTCAACCGACTTTGCTGGGTACAGAATATCCCATTCGAGCCCATCCAGGTCGCCGGTTTAGCAGCGCAGGCGAAGCAATGTTTGCGCGCCGAGGGGCACGATCTCGGTCACGTCCCAGGTCAGCCCGCGCACGCTGACGCGGCTGCCCACCACGAACTCTGCACCCATACCACCACCGTCGGCTCACGACAGAGGCGAACTGTCGGGGCAGAGAGTTAATAAGTAGCAACGAAACCGGTGTGGTTCCCGGCGCCGAGCCGGGTCGGCCATCGACAGCACCGGCTGAACGGCTGATGCTGCGGCACCCGAGGCGGAGGACAACGATGAACGATCATGCAACCGGTGGCACGCAGACGGCACCTGTGGTGGAGACGGCAGCGGGCCGGGTTCGCGGGGCAATCATCGAGGGCGTCGCGGCGTTCAAATGTATCCCGTACGGTGCGCCGACCTCGGGGGTCAATCGCTTCATGCCACCGCGCAAGCCGTCGCCTTGGGCTGGTGTGTGCGATGCCCTCGATTACGCCGGCCACGCACCGCAGCAGGGTCTTCGGCCTGCCACGCGACCTGAACTTGCTGACTTCTCCGGGCCGCCCGACACCTCGCCGGAGACCGAGGACTGTCTCACGCTGAACATCTGGTCCCCCGGCTTGCAGCAATCCTCCGGGCGACCCGTCATGGTCTGGTTCCATGGCGGCGCGTTCGCTTACGGCACCGCAAATGTCGCCCGCTTGCAGGGTTCGCGCCTGGCGAAGCGCGGCGACGTTGTCGTCGTGACGGTCAACCAGCGTCTGAACATTTTTGGCTTCCTGGATCTGTCCACTCTCGGGGGAGGGGAGTACGCGCAGTCCGGCAATGTCGGTGCCTTGGACATGGTCGCTGCGCTGGAATGGGTCCGGGACAATATCGACCGGTTCGGCGGCGATCCCAAAAACGTAACGATATTCGGCGAATCCGGTGGCGGCGGCAAGGTCTGCACGTTGATGGCGATGCCGTCCGCGCGGGGCTTGTTCCATCGGGCCATCGTGCAAAGCGGCGCGGCGGTTCGGCTGCGCGAGCCCGACCGCGCAGCGAAGCTGACCGATGCCGTGCTGACGACGCTCGGTGTGGCGAGGACCGACCTCGGCAATCTGCAGTCGCTGCCGATGGCGCAGCTTCTGGCCGCTGTGAACCCGGCGCAACACGCCATCGGACCTGCCTCGCAGCCGCTGTTCGACAGATACCCCTTCGGCCCGGTGGTGGACGGGCAGGTGTTGCCGCACCATCCGTTCGACCCTGTCGCCCCCGACCTGTCCGCCGACATTCCGCTGCTTATCGGCGACATGAAGGACGAAATGGCGAGCTTTCTCGCCCGCGACGACAAAATCTGGCACCGGACCCTGACCGAACAGGAGCTGAGCGATCGCGTCGCCTCGGCGGCGGGTGAGCAGACCGATCGCGTCGTCGAGACTTATCGCCGCCTGTATCCGGGTACGCGTCCGGCCGAGCGGCTGATCGCCACTCTGACCGACTCAAATTTCCGCATCCGCTCGCTGATGGTGGCCGAAAGGAAGTCGACGCAACGCCGGGCCCCGGTGTACATGTACGCTTTCGAATGGGAGACCCCACTGCATGACGGCCTGCTGAAGTCACCACATGCGCTCGACGTGCCCTTCACCTTCGATACCATCGATTTGACCAATGCCACAGACCGCAGTGCCGGCGCACATCGGTTGGCTGCGACAATGTCAGCAACCTGGGCGGCGTTCGCGCATACCGGGAAGCCCGAGCACAGCGCAATTCCGCAATGGCCCGTTTATGAGCCAACCAGCCGCGCGACTATGATTCTCGATACAGAATGGCGTGTCGAGAATGATCCGCGCGGCGAAACCCGCAAGCTATGGCAAGAGATTACCGCTCGCTGACCTCCGCCGCCGGTCGCTCAGGCTTGCGGGCGACGTAGTGACACCAGGGTGCGCTGGTAATTTCGCTGCCGTCCGGCGCGATCAGTCTGCCGTCCGGTTCGACGATAGCCTCCACGGCGAAGCCGCATTCGTGCAACTGGCGAAGCTGTGCGCCAACGGAGGTGAACAACGTGATCAACCCGAAGTTGTGCGCGGATACGTTGCCGATAGCCAAATCCTGGTCAGCTCGTGCGACGAGGCGGTAACGGAGCCAGTTGACGCCGCCTTGCACGAAACGGGCGACGGCGCGCGGTAGCCGGATCGGTGACAGGCCGGCATCGCGGAAGACACCGAAGTCCGGCCAGCGTTCGCCATGCGCAAGGCCCTGCCGATTGAGCGCGGAGAACACGAAGTAGCCGCCGGGAACCAGTACCCGGTGGACCTGCTTCAAAACGTCCAACCGTCCGGCCAGATCGACTGAATCGATGCCGTTGTAGCTGAACGCCACCAGCTGGAAGCTTTCATTGGCGAAGCTCATCCGGCGCGCGTCCATCTCGTGGAAGGACAAGGCCGGGAACCGCCGCCGCGCCACCGCCACCATGTCTGGCGTATAGTCGATCCCGCGATAGTTCGCGCTGATATCGGCCATCAGGGGCGCGGTGCGACCGCCGCCGACGCCAATATCGAGGATGGCTGCGCCCCGGACCAGCTCGGCGACAAGGCCGATGGCGACGCGCTCGCCTGGTTCTATCCATCCAGACGCAGTTTCGAATTGACGTAGCACGCCACGTCTGCGGTAGGTGCGTCGGTTGATCCGGTCGAAAATAGGCGCATGAAGTGGAATGATATCGGCGATCATTGCCGGCTGCCTTGGGGCGAGAGGCGTTTCGGGTGCATATGTTGTGCGTTTCGAACCGGAACCGAACTGCCCGTCAGGGACACGATCGCGCGATCCTTCACACGCATTCGGAGGCGCGACGAAGCCACGGGAAAGAATAACGCAACGGCCCTTAACGTTCATCCTTAACAGCCAATTACACTAGCGAGGCGGTATACATCCGGCGCCTGCGACCGCCGGTCGAGTCGCACGTGAATGGCGGCCCAGCAACCCGTCTTTCACGTTCCTGGCACGCCGCTTGCTCATGCTTGAATGCCGATCATCTCACCTGGCGTGAAGAACGGCAGACGTTCAGGCAAGCGCGTGGGAAGGCAAGAAATGCAAGACGAGATCAGGGAAATCTTGGCCCATAGCGGGCGGCTCGCGGTTCCCGTGGACAGCCTGGACGACGAGGCGGACCTGTTTGCTGCCGGGCTTGATTCTCTGGCCATCGTCAATGTCCTCATGAGCATCGAGGAGCGCTTCGACATTGAACTGCCGGATGAGATGCTCTCCCGCCGCTCCTTTTCCAGTATCGCCACCATAAAACGCGTCGTCGCCGATCTCGCGGAGGGCGCATCAAGCACATGACTGTGAGTGACAGCCTGGATGCTGCTGCACTCGTGGTTTCCAGGGTCGCAGCCGAGCATGCCGATGCAGTTGATCGCGCCAATAGTATTCCTGCGCAGACCCTGACAGCCTTGCGGTGCGCAGGGCTGCTGGGTCTGCTGGTGCCGCCGGCGTTGGGCGGGCAAGGCAGTTCCCTGGCCCAGGTAGCCGGGGTCTGTCATTCGCTCGCGCGTTCGTGTGGTTCCAGCGCGATGATCTTTGCGATGCATCAGATCCAGGTGGCATGCATCGTCGGCCATGGGCAGCGTAGCGACTGGCATCGCACACTTCTGCAGCGGCTGTGCAACGAGCAACTGCTGTTTGGGTCCGTCACGTCGGAAGCCGGCACCGGCGGCAACATCCACGCAAGCATCTGCGCCGTCGAGCCGAATGGGGAACGCGTGGCGCTCGAGAAGGATGCGACAACGATATCATATGGCGCGCATTCGGATGCCCTGCTCATCACCGCCAGACGCAATGGGGATGCCGCACCATCGGATCAGGTGATGATCGTTGGAATGCGCGACGATTATGCCTTGGAGCGCACGTCCGGATGGGATGCGCTCGGTATGCGTGGCACGTGCAGCGACGGGTTCCGGCTGCGTCTGGGGGCAAGTCCTGACCAGATCCTGCCGGCGTCGTTTGCGGACATTGCCAGCCAGACCATGCTGCCGGTATCACATCTGTTGTGGAGCAGCGTATGGCTCGGCATTGCCGCGGATGCGGTCGCGCGGGCGCGCAGCTATCTCCGGCAACAGGCGCGCAACGGTCGCGGAGCGCTGTCGCCTGGTGGACACCGGCTCGCGCGCGGCGTCGGCATGCTGCAGCTGATGCAGTCCCGACTATCCATGGCGCTGAAGGACTATGAAGCGGCGTTCGCCGACGGGCCGCGCCCGCTGCCTCTCGGGTTCACCGCGGATATGAACAACCTGAAGACGAGTGTCTCGGAAATGTGTCTCGAAGTGGCCCAGCATGCCTTCATGGTGTGCGGCATCAGCGCGTACAGGAATGGTACCGAATTCAGCCTGGGCCGTCACGTGCGGGACCTGCTGTCAGCGCCGATCATGATCAACAATGACCGCATGCTGGAAAGCACGGGCAACCTGCTGCTGATGCAGAAGCCGGCCCTGGGAGTATTTTGAACCATGGACACGCCGGTGACACTCCTTGACCAGCTCATCGCCAATGACCTGCTGATCCCATCGGGCGTTGATGGCGTCTATGCGCGCAGTGTCCGGTTCGAATGCGTGGTGGACGCCCTGGACGCGATGGTCGGCCGCTACGGTGCGCCCGACACGCCGGAGGTTTTGCGCTTTCCACCGGCCATGCCGCAGGCCGCACTGGTGAAAAGTGGCTACCTGAAGAGCTTTCCCCAATTGCTCGGCACAATCCATTGCTTCTGCGGCAACGAAGGGGCTCACCGCAAGCTGCTTCACTGCGCGGAAGCCGGCGAGGAATGGACCGGACAGCAGCAGGCCACCGATCTGCTGCTGACACCTGCCGCATGTTATCCGCTGTATCCGATTATCGCTGCCCGAGGGAGATTGCCGGAAGACGGGGGTGTCTACGATATGCACTCGTGGTGCTTCCGCCACGAACCGTCCCTCGAGCCTACCCGCATGCAGACCTTTCGTGTGCGCGAATTCGTGCGCATGGGACGCAATGAGCAGGTCCTGGCCTTCCGGCAGATCTGGTTCGAACGCGCGCAGGACTTCATCAATGAGCTTGCGCTGCCCTACACGATCGATATCGCCAACGACCCTTTCTTCGGCCGGGCCGGTCGGTTGATGGCGGAAAGCCAGCGTGAGTCGAGGCTGAAGTATGAATTGTTGGTGGCGGTCAACAGCGAAGCGAAGCCAACCGCCTGCATGAGCTTCAACTACCACCTCAACCATTTCGGCGAGGCGTGGGAAATTCATCTGGCGGACGGCGCCGTGGCGCACAGTGGCTGCGTCGGGTTCGGACTGGAACGGATTGCGCTTGCACTGTTCCGGCACCATGGCCTCGATAGTGCGGCATGGCCGGCGAAGGTGCGGAGCGCTCTCCGTCTCGACGCATGAGCGCCGTGTTCGACATCGCGGTGCCGGCGGAGTGCGATTGGCCTATCACCAATTGCTACATCGATGTCTGGACACTCATTCTGGCGGCATGGAAGCTTGACCCGACCGCTGGACTGGGCGTCACCGTGGCGCAGGATTATGAGGGTGATCAGTTCACCTTCTTCAAGTACCAGCATGACGATCTGGAGCTGCTTTACGGTGTCGTTGTCGGCGAGCTGACGATTTACGCTTCGTTGGAAGAGCAGGTTCAACAGCAGACACGCAACGGCCGCCTGGCGCTGGTCGAGGCGGATGGCTACTACCTTCCGGATACACGTGCGACCAGTTACCGAACGCAACACACCAAGACGACAATAGGCATCGACACGATTGATGTTGCGCAAGGTCGACTTGGTTACTTCCATAATGTCGGCCATTATGATCTGGGCGGCGAGGATTATGCCGGCATATTCCGCAGGCTGCCGCACCATGCTCAGGTCGATGATGTGCTGCCGCCGTATGTGGAATTTGTGAAGCGTCGCTGGCCGCCGCTTGCCGGGGCGGCACTGCGCGATGCCGTTATCGGCTTGCTGCGTCGTCACTTGCGCCGCCGCCCAGATGCGAACCCAATCCATGTGTACCGCAATGATTTTGCCCGCCATATGGACTGGCTGCTCGCGCATCCGCAGTTGTTTCATGAGTACGCATTCGGTATCTTCCGCCAGCTTGGCGCGAATTATCAGTTGCTGGCGGCCCATGTCGATTGGTTGCAGGCGCGCGGCGTGTCCGATCTCGTTGGAGTCCGGGCAGCGGCCCGCACCATATCGGCAACCGCGAAGTCGATGCAGTTCAAGGTGGCAAGGATAGCCGCGCGTGGCCGCTTCGATCCGTGTACCGGGATGTTCGATGCACTGGAGCAGAATTACGACGCCGTTATTGCTGGACTGAACCGGGCGTTGGCCTGAAGCGGAGCATCGAGGCATCGGGGATGGCCAGGTTGCGTTCCTGCTCGGCCTCCCGGACAGACCGGGTTCTGGACGGATGGCAATGCATCTCCACCGAACCGGGCGCCTTCGCCAGCCCGGCGGAGTTGGCCGATGCGATGGCGTGGCTGCCTGCCAGCGTGCCAGGCACTTATGCGGCGGCACTGCGCGACGCCGGCATCTGGAACGGCAAACCACCGCTGGAACTCGACCAATCCGACGTCTGGTATCGCACACGATTCAACGGGGGCGGGGAGGAGACGCTGCACTTCGGTGGCCTCGCCACCATCGCCGACGTCTGGCTGAACGGCGCCTGCCTTTTCCGTTCCGAGAACATGCATCTGGCGCATGATGTCGTCGTCCGGACCCAGGCCACGAACGATCTGCATATTTGTTTCCGCAGTTTGGCGGCCTGGCTGCAGGGCCAACGAGGGCGGGCGCGTTGGCGCACCCGGATTGCCACACCGCCGACGTTGCGGTTCGCGCGCGCCACGTTGCTGGGCCGCATGCCGGGATGGTGTCCTACTGTGCATCCGGTCGGTCCCTGGCGACCGGTGCTGCGCAGCTTGCACGGCCCCGGATACATGCTGCGCGACGTCACGGCGCGGTCTGCGGTCAAGCACGGCAATGGCCACCTCATGCTGCGCTGCGCGTTCGACGGCGACGTTCCGGGCGACATGGACGCGGTGGCTGAGGTTGGCGGCAGCTTCGGCCACCTCGAACGCATCGGGCCGCACGAATTCGCCGGCACTGTGGTGCTTCCCGATGTCGCGTTATGGTGGCCTCACACGCACGGCATCCCGCGGCTGCACCAGGTTACATTGCGTCTCGGCGACGTGCTTTGCGATATCGGGCGTGTTGGCTTTCGCGAAGTAGCCCTTGATCGCGGTGATGACGGACGCGGTTTCGGTCTGCGGATAAATGGTGAGCCGGTATTCTGCCGCGGTGCGTGCTGGACAACGCCAGATCTGGTGACGCTGCCCGGCGACGCTCAGAGCTATCGGCCGTGGCTCGAGGCGATGTGTGACGCTGGCGGGAATATGGTCCGCGTCGGCGGTACCATGGTGTACGAGGCCAATGACTTCTACGACGTGTGCGACGAACTCGGCCTGCTTGTCTGGCAGGATTTTATGTTTGCCAATTTTGATTATCCGGCGACGGAGCAGTTTCGCGCATCGGTGGCTGCCGAGATCGAACAGTTTCTTGATCGTACCCGGACCAACCCGTCGCTGGCGGTGTTGTGCGGCGGTAGCGAGGTGCTGCAACAGGCCGCCATGTTCGGGGTGGCGCGTGATCGGATTGACGACCGTCTCTATGCCACCATTATCCCCGAGGTGACGCAGCGGATCCGGCCCGACCTCCCATATGTAGTCAATTCCCCGAGCGGCGGCGATTTGTCATTCCAGCCCAACACTGGTGTAGCGCATTATTACGGAGTGGGCGCCTATCTTCGCCCATTTGAGGATGCGCGCCGCACGGATGTGCGATTCGCCGCGGAATGTCTTGCCTTCGCCAATGTCCCGTGCGCCCGAACGATGGATGAATTGCGTGCGGCTGCAACCGGCGAAGAACGCTGGGAACACGCAGTGCCACGCGATCCTGGTGCAACCTGGGATTTTGCAGATGTGCGGGATCACTACCTTGCCCTGCTGTTCAAGGTTGATCCGCTGCACCTGCGGTACCAGGATTTCGAGCGATACCTCGATCTCTCCCGTGCTGTAGGCTGCGTCGCCATGGAGCATGTATTCGACGAATGGCGGCGGCCAGGATCGTCTTGCCGCGGTGGATTGGTGTGGCAATGGCAGGATGTGTCGCCGGGTTCCGGCTGGGGCGTCATTGACTCGCTGGGTCGGCGCAAGCCGGCCTGGTACGCTTTGCAACGGACGTTTCGCAACCGCCAGTTGATCTTAACCGATGAAGGGCTCAATGGACTCGCGGCACACGTGGTCAATGAGACGGATGCGCCGTTGCATGCAATGTTGCGGATTGCGTGCTTCAAGGAAGGCGCCATACCGGTCCGTGAAGCAGAGCGCGCGATTGTGGTGGAGCCCCGCGGGTCGCTCAGTCTGACCACTGCAGCACTGTTCTCCAGTTTTTTTGATATCAGCTATGCCTATCGCTTCGGACCCCGTGCACACGACGTGACCGTTGCCACGCTCCACGATGCAGCGACGAACAAATTGATTGCCGAAACCTGCCATTTTCCCGACATAGCCGCGCTGCAGCCTCGTGACACAGGCCTGGAGGTTGCTGTGGAGCACGATGACGGGTGCTGGTCGCTGCGTCTGCGCTCGCGACATTTCGTGAAGTTCCTGCACATCGACGATGCAGCGTTTTCCCCGCGCGAGAACTGGCTGCATCTGGTGCCCGGTCACGACCGGCGTATTGTTCTGGTACCGGAAGCTGATTCTCGCGCGGTGCCGCAGGGAGAGGTCAATGCCCTGAACATGGACCGGCCCGTTCGCTATGTGGGGCGGCTATGAGGCCCGTCTATATCGATGGTTGCTACGGGGTCCTGCACGATGCAGGCGGCCGGCGCGGGGTCGTCATCTGCGGCTCACTCGGAGACGAGGCCCTGAATGCGTATCGGGCGCAGGTGTTCCTGGGAGAGAGCCTGGCGCGTGCCGGCTTTCCGGCTCTGCGCATCAGTTATTACGGCACGGGCGACTCAGCCGGCGAAGACGATGAGCCGGACCGGTTCCGCGCCTGGATCGATAGCATTGTTGCCGCGGTGCATTGGATCCGTTCGACATGTGGCGTCACGTCCGTTGTATTGTGCGGGATCCGGATCGGCGCAGCGCTCGCGGCGCGTGCTGCAAGCGAACTGGAAGGCGTGGATGAACTGGTGCTGATCGCGCCAGTCACCAGTGGGCGGCGTTTCCTGCGTGAGCAGATCCTGACAGCCCGCACGGTCGCGGAGATCTGGCAATCCACAGGTGACATCGACGACGGTCGCTGGTTCGAGGCATATGGATTGCGACTGGATCATCCGACACGCGACGCGTTGGACAAATTGGACATTGGCAAACTCTATCTGCCGGTGCGGCGGATACTGATGCTGGAGCAGCCCGATTCAGTCGGCAACGATCGTTTGGTCAGCCGGTTGCGCGACCAGGGGATTGACGTTGTGCATGAAATCGCTGCTGACAGCGACAGGTTGCTGCGCGACTCGCATGAATCAGAAGTGCCTCATGCGTCATTCGAACGTGTCGCTGCCTGGCTTGGCGATGCAGGTGAGCTCGTGCAGTCGGATCGTGATCTCGGCGCCGGATCGCTCGAACTCGATGCGATTCGCGAAACTCCGGTATCTCTGGGGCCTGCTGACACGCTGGCCGGGGTTCTCACCATGCCCACCGGGCATGAAGTCGAGGCCCCTGTGGTATTGATCCCCAGCACGGGTGCCAATCCGCGCTTTGGCAATGCGCGTGGCACGGTCGCCTTGGCCCGCTGGCTTGCGGAACAGGGAATTGCCTCGTTGCGGATGGATGGCCATGGCATTGGCGATTCACTTCCCGCGACCGGCGAGCACGGCGTCCCTTACTCCAAGCAGGGAGATCGCGACGTCAGTGCTGGCGTGGATTTTTTGGCCGCGCGCTTCCGTGGGCCAGTCATCGTACTCGGCATGTGCTCTGGCGCCTATCATGCTTTCCAGGCAGCACTGGATGACCATCGGATTGACGGCCTGATTCTGCTGAACCTGCAAAAATTCGTCTGGCATGGCGGTGAGTCGCTGTCTGTTGTGCAGCGCACCACCTTCCGTACCACCGGGTTCTATCTGCGTAATGCCGCCAATCCCGCTGTATGGCGCAGGCTGTGTCGCGGGCAGGTCAATATCGGCGGCATTGCCGGCGCGCTCGCGAGCCGCGCGGTTCGCCATGTCGCCGCCGTTGCCGATCCCGCCATCGCTGCGGTGCGTGGCGAAACCTGTGTCGGCATGGTGCGCCGCCAGCTGGATGAACTGGCGCGCCGTTCGGTGGAAATGCTCTATCTGCTCAGCGGGAACGATCCCGGACTGGACGAGATCTCCGAATATTTCGGGATGCGTGGCTGGCTGCTCCGCCGGAACCCGAAGGTAATCTTCCGCACGTTGACGGGCGCCGATCACACGCTCAGTGCGCACTGGGCACGTCAGCGTCTTCAACAAATGATTGCCGCCTATTTGCGTCAGCGTTTCGATGTTGCCAGTCGGGTTGAGCCGGTGGTTGCCGATCGTGTCGGACGCCGCGCGAGCAGGCCGCGCGTTCTGTCGGTGATCGTGCCGCAACGATCCGGCGCTGCGCAGGAGTCCGTGGCGAGGACCGTGATTGACTCCGCCCCGACCGCTGCCTAGAGGGGACAGGCGCGGAACGATCGGAGGGAAGGTCCCATGAACGACACGGCAATCGCCCCGTCGGCCGAACGCCAGGCGTTCTACGACAGGATCGGCGAACATTCACTTGCGCCACTTTGGGAGCGCTTGCACTCGATGGTGACGCGCGCCCCGGTGACACCGGCGCTGCCGGCCCAGTGGGACTATGACAACGTCGTGCGGCCCTTCCTGATGCAGGCTGGCGGCCTGATCACCGCGAAGGAGGCAGAACGACGCGTGCTGATCCTGGAGAATCCGGGCCTGCGCGGCCAGACCTCGATCACGCATTCACTGTTCGCGGGGCTGCAGCTGATCATGCCTGGCGAAGTGGCGCCGGCGCATCGGCACTCCCAGTCGGCGCTGCGTTTCATCATCGAGGGCCACGGCGCCTACACGGCGGTGGAAGGCGAGCGCACGCTGATGGAGCCCGGCGACTTCGTCATCACGCCAAGCTGGACCTGGCACGACCACGGCAACGACACGGATCAGCCGATGGTCTGGCTCGACGGGCTCGACATTCCGATTGTCCGGCTGTTCGACGCCAGTTTCGCCGAGCCGGCGAATGCCGACAGCCAAACGGAGGCGCGACCGCCGGGTGACAGCCTGGCACGGTTCGGCGCCAACATGTTGCCGGTGGACTGGCATCCCACGGTGAAAAGCTCACCGGTGTTCAACTACCCCTATGCGCGTTCGCGCGAGGCACTGGCGACGCTGGCGCATAACGGCGATCCGGATGCCTGCCACGGGCACAAGCTGCGCTACGTCAACCCGGCCTCCGGAGAATCGGCAATGCCGACGATCGGGGCTTTCATGCAGCTGCTGCCAGGAGGGTTCCACACCGCGCCGTATCGCGCGACCGATGGCACGGTGTTCGTCGTGGTAGAAGGCGAGGGCGAGACGGTGGTCGGCGATACCACCATTCGCTGGAAGCCCCGCGAAATCTTCGTGGTGCCGAGTTGGCATTCGCACCGGCATCATGCGAGCAGCGAGGCGGTCCTGTTCAGCTTCTCGGATCGACCGGTGCAGGAAAAGCTCGCGCTCTGGCGCGAAGAACGCGGACGTGGATGATGTGTGCCGATGCCGACGATGCGAAGCGCTTCTACAACCCGAGAGGTGCGGCGGCGCTATGACGGGCAGTCCGAATAGGATCCGCTGACGGTCGCGGTCCAGGTGGGGAGGCACCCCTCTCCCGTCTGCACGGGAGAGGGGTTTCAGCGAATGCGAAGCGTCAGCCCTCCGACGACTGGTCCAGGTTCACCGCCACGAACGCCGGCGTGCCGTTGCGGATGATGCGCAGTGCGACGGCGTGATCCTTGGCGGCGCCACGCAGCGCGCTGGCCGCTTCGGATGGCGACGCCACCTTCTTGCCGCCGACGTTGACGATAACGTCGCCGGCCTGCAAGCCGGCCTGATCGGCCGGCGAGCCGGGTTCGACAGTGCGCACCACCGCACCTTTCGTGCCATCTGGCACGTCGAGCTGATTGCTGAGCTCAGGCGACAGGGGTGCCAGGGCCAGGCCGATGCGGGCTTGGTGATCCTGCCCATGCTCGGCGCTCGCCGTCTGCTCGTTTGGCATGTTGCCGACCTTCACACTGATCGGCTTGATGTCGCCATCGTGCAGCACCTGCAGTTGCGCCTCGTCACCGGGCTTCACCGCGGCGATATCCACCGCAAGGTCGCGCGGGTTCTTCACGCTCTGGCCGTTCACCGACGTGATGACATCGCCCGGCTGCAATCCGGCATGTTCGGCCGGCGTGTCGGACTGTACCCCGGCGATCAACGCACCGGAGTTTTCAGATAGCTTCAGCGCCTTTGCCATGGTGGCACTGACCTGCTGCGCCTCTACCCCGATATAGCCGCGGGTGACGTGGCCGGTGGTCTCGAGTTGCGCCACGATGGACTTGATCATGTCGGACGGGATGGCAAAGCCGATGCCGATCGAGCCGCCGGACGGTGACAGGATCGCCGAATTCATGCCGATGACCTTGCCGTCCTGGGTGAACAGCGGACCACCGGAATTGCCCTGGTTGATCGGTGCGTCGATCTGGATGAACTGGTCATACGGACCGGCGCCGATGTCGCGGCCCCTGGCCGAAACGATGCCGGCGGTCACGGTGCCGCCGAGGCCGAACGGGTTGCCCATTGCAACCACCCATTCACCCGGCTTCACGTTCGCCGAGTTGCCGAGTTGGATGAACGGAAGCGGCTTGTGCGCATCGACCTTCAACACGGCGATGTCGGTGCGTGCGTCGCGACCGATCACCTTCGCCGGGAGCTGCGTGCCATCGTCCAGCGTGACGGACACGGTCTTGGCGCCTTTCACCACGTGGTTGTTGGTCACGATGGTGCCGTCGGCGTTGATAATGAATCCGGATCCGCGCGCCTCAACGGCATGGCGCTGCGGGCTCGCCTGCGGTCCCATGCCGCCGAACGGGAACCCCCGGAACGGCATCGGGACCTGCTGCTGCGGCTCGTCGCTGTCCTCGTCCGATGCAGGCCCGGCCTCCAACTTCGTGGTGATCGAGACCACAGCGGGTTTCACCTGTGTCACCAGATCGGTGAAGTCCGGCAGAGTGTGGCCGGTCATGCCGCTGCCGGGCGGATTGACAGGTGCCCCGGACGAAGTGCCGTTGGCAGTCTCGGGCGCGGCCATGCTGGAATGCCCAACAGCGAACCCACCGAGGGCGGTGCCGGCAAGCAGAACGGCTGCCAGCGCTGTGCGACGCCATACCTTCGGCGTGCGGGGCGTTTCATTCGGATAGCTCATGGTTCCTCCTAAGGGGAAACTGGTCTGAGTAGCGGAGACGGCATGCCGGACAGGCGCCGGCGACCTCGCAAAAATGCGACATCCCGGGTGAACGTTCCCCTGCTGGAGCGATTAAACCGCTGTCATGTCGATTAAAGTTCGGTCATGTGTAGGTGACGCCGCTGGCGCGTTGCAGTCGTCAAGGTCGTTACACCTCGACCTGTCGACTGACTTCGACGAACTTGTCCGCGGGAAGCGCAAAGCGATCCGGTGTGCGGACGGCATTGCGGTACATGAATGCAAACAGCGTGCGCCGCCACGGTGACAGCCGTGGTCGCGTCGTGGCCGCCACCACTTCATCGCGCGTGGCGAAGTAGACGGTATCGTCGAGGTCCGCCGGGCAGCCTTGCTCCGTGGCGCGAGCCAGCGCGGACGCCACATTCGGCACCTCGACAAATCCGAATCGCAGGGTGACGTGCCAAAATCCGACCGCAACCTGTTCGGCTGCGGCTCGATCCGCCACCGGAATCCGCGGCTCCTCGGCAAAATCGACGGTCAGCGTAATCACCGTCTCCTGCAAAGCCTTGAACTGGGCGAGGTGTCGCAGCAGCAGGAGCGGCACCGACATTCCGCCTCGGCTGAGGAAGACCGCAGTTCCCGGGACGCGCGCGACCGCTCCGGATTGGTTGAGCTGGCTGAGGAACGCGCTCGTGCTCGCCTGGTCCTGCGCCAGCCTGCAGCGAACCGCCTCCACCCCTTTGTGCCACGTGATCATGACGATGAAGACGAGAACGCCGAACAGGAGCGGGAACCAGCCGCCATCGCGCACCTTGAGCAGGTTCGCTGCGAAGAACGCCAGGTCCACCAACAGGAACACACCGCTTGCGAAGAGTGCCGCCGGCACCGGCCAGCGCCAGATGTCACGCATCGCGTTATACAGCAGTGCGGTGGTGAGCAGCATGGTCGTCGAGACCGCGGTGCCGTATGCGCCCGCGAGGCGATCGGAACTGCCGAACCCTAGCGCCACCGCGAGTGTGCCGAGCATCATCGTCCAGTTTACGAACGGAACATAAATTTGGCCGTAGGCTTCATCCGAGGTCTGGCGGATATCCACGCCAGGAAACCAGCCGAGCTGCATGGCCTGGCGGGTCAGCGAGAATGCACCGGTAATGATCGCCTGGCTGGCAATAATCGTCGCCAGGGTTGCGAGCACGACGAGTGGCACGACTGCCCAGCCCGGCGCCAGTATGAAGAACGGGTTGCCCTGGAGCGATGGGGTTTCGATCAGCAACGCGGTCTGGCCTGCATAGCACAGCAGCAGGGCGGGCAGCACGACCCAGTACCAGGACGCACGGATCGGGGGGCGCCCAAAATGCCCCATGTCGGCGTAAAGCGCCTCACCGCCGGTGATGGCCAGGAAAACGCCGCCGAGTACGACGAAGCTGTGCCAGCCATGATGCGCCAGAAATCCGATCGCATGCAGCGGATTGAGCGCGGTGACGACAACGGGTCTCGCCAGGACGTTCACCAGGCCGAGTACCGCGATGGTGATGAACCACAGCAGCATGACCGGTCCGAACACACGGCCGATCGTGGTGGTGCCGCGTGGTTGTGCGACGAACAACGCAAGCAGCACCGCAAGCGAAGCCGGCAGCACGTAGGGCTTCATTGCGTCGGTGACGACGTTGACGCCCTCCAGCGCACTCAGCACCGAGATGGCCGGCGTGATGATGCCGTCGCCATAGATCAGGGCCGCACCGAACAGGCCCATGGCAACCAGCAGGCCGGTGGTGCGCCGCCCTCTCACGACTCGGCTGGTGACCAGCGCCATGAGCGCCAGAATGCCGCCCTCGCCATGGTTGTCGGCGCGCATGACGAACGCACAGTACTTGATCGAGATGGTGACAATGAGCGCCCATGCGACCAGCGAGAGTAGGCCAAGCGCGTCGGCCGATGACGGATGGCCGCCGACCGCGTCCACGATGGTCTGGTAGGTGTACAACGGGCTGGTGCCCAGGTCGCCATAGACGACGCCCAGTGCAGCCAGTGCGGCGGCGACCGCGCTCGGTTGCTCGGCCGGCGCGGTGGTCGCCTTCAGGTCGCCGGGCGAGGCGCTAACGTTCATCCTATTGCTGAACCATCGCTCGTGTTCGCGGCTTGCGCCGATCAGGAGGGACGCAACCAACGGTCATGGCAAGCCTTGCGGGCAGGCCGGCGGCAGATCTCCGCGGACTGTGAAGCGAGCCTGGCGCTGCGGCCGGTGCAGCCGGATGTGGCTGCCGATGTAAGCGTCTGCGGGCGGGGACCGGCCTGACAGCGGCCGGGGTTACTGCTACAAGCGTGCAGCGACACATGACGACAGCCGGAATGGGCTGAAGTCGTGGATTGGGCCGGGTTAGCACAGTGGTAGTGCAGCGGTTTTGTAATTCGCGGCGGACTCTTGAAGTCCGGCCGATCCTTTCAACTTTCGGGGCTAGAATAATCCAGATGCCAGATCCCCAGTTGAAAGGGTGGTTTGTTGTCGGACCTAAC